>NZ_JBTVPY010000025.1:0-99702 GCF_054720805.1 Pseudomonas sp. MT3 | reverse complement strand
TCGGCCTGCGGCCGATACGGCGGGGTAGACATAGAATCTCCTACACGGAAAGTCCTGCGCCAAGAACTGCTCTCGCAGCGGGATAACAGATGGCGCAGGAGCGCTACGCCCCGCGCAACCGCCACCAGTCGCAGAACTCATCCAGCGCATCCCACAGGCTCGCCTGCGGGTCGTAGTCGAGGTACCGGCGGGCACGGGAGATGTCCAGGGAGAAATCCTTGGCCATCACCGCCATCCCCAGGCGGTGCAGGGTCGGCTCCGGGCGTCCCGGCAGCACCGTGCACACGCCCTCGTTGAGCAGCGCCAGGGTGTAAGCCAGGGGATAAGGCGTGTGTTGCGTCACCGGCGGCAGGTCCAGCCGGCGCAGCACGTAGTTCACCACATCCCACAGCGGCAGCGGCTGGCCGTTGCTGATGTTGTAGGCCTGGCCGAGCGCCGCATCGTCCGCCGTCAGGCTGGCGAGCAGCGCGTCGTTGAGGTTCTGGATGCTGGTGAAGTCCACCTTGTTCAGCCCCTGGCCGATGATCCGCAGGCGCCCCTTGCGGTGCGCGGCGATCATCCGCGGGAAGATGCTGGTGTCGCCAGCGCCGGTAACGAAGCGCGGACGCAGCGCCAGCACTTCCAGGCCGAACTCCTGGGCGCCGAGGGCCACCAGCTCGGACTGGTATTTGGTCGAACCGTAGTGGTTGGCGAAGCGCTTGGGCACCTGCTGCTCGGTGATGCCGACATGGGACCGGCCATCGAAATAGATCGACGGCGACGACAGGTGCACCAGCCGGCGCACCTTCTGTTTGAGGCAGGCCTCGACCACCGACTCGGTCATGCTCACGTTGGCCTGGTGAAAGTACTCGTGGCTGCCCCACACGCCCACCGCGCCGGCGCAATGCACCACGGCATCGACATTGCTGCACAACGCGCGCACCAGCGCCGGATCGGCGAGGTCGCCCGCCATGAACTCGGCGCCGCGCGCCGCCAGCGGTTGCAACGCTTCGGCGCGCCGTCCGTTCACCCGCACCGCCAGCCCCTGCTCCAGGGCGAAACGGGCAAAGCGCCCGCCAACGAACCCGCTGGCTCCGGTGATCAGAATCTTCATGCACGCCACTCCTGTTCTTCCAGTGCGGCGACTCTAGCAGCCGTCGCACCGCGCCACTCTGGCCTTGCACGCCAGAAACGAGTCCTTGCAGACCGCACGGCGGCGCCAGGGTTGCACAACGTATGATCGGTGACAGGCCGGTGAGCGAAGGAACTACGCTCTAGGGATTGGATTTCAACGAGAGCACAGCATGAGCACGTCCCACTGGATGATCTACGGCGCCAACGGCTACACCGGTCGGCTGGTGGCCGAACAGGCGCAACGCGAGGGCCTGACGCCGCTCCTGGGCGGGCGCAATCCGGCCAGCCTGCATGCCCTGGGCAGCGCGCTGGGCCTCGAATGCCGCGTCTTCGACCTGAACGACAGCGCCGCCGCCCAGGCCGCGCTGGCGGATGTCGCGGTGGTCGCCAACTGCGCCGGCCCCTTCTCCGCCACCGCCGCGCCGATGATCGAGGCGTGCATCGCCAGCGGCACGCACTACGTGGACATCACCGGCGAGATCTCTGTCTTCGAATACGCCCACGGCCTCGATGAGGTCGCCCGCACGGCCGGCATCGCGCTGTGTCCCGGCGTGGGCTTCGACGTGATCCCCACCGATTGCGTCGCCGCCTGCTTGAAGGAAGCCATGCCGGAAGCGACGCACCTGGCCCTGGGCTTCGACAGCGGCAGCGGGCTGTCGCCGGGCACCGCCAAGACCACCGTGGAAGCCCTCAAGCTCGGCGGCAAGGTGCGCGAGGCCGGACGCCTGCGCGACGTGCCGCTGGGCTACAAGCGCCGCGACATCGACTTCGGCCGTGGCCTCAAGCATGCCGTGACCATCCCCTGGGGCGACGTGGCGACCGCCTATTACTCCACCGGCATCAGCGACATCGAGGTCTACCTGCCGGTACCGCCCGCCGCCGCCGTCGGCATGCGTCTGATCGACAGGCTGCGCCCGCTGCTGGGCCGCGAGCGGGTGCAGGAATGGCTCAAGGAACAGGTGGACAGGCGTGTCCACGGCCCCGACGAACTGGCCCGCAGCAAGCTGCGCACCTGGGTCTGGGGCGAAGTTCGCAACGCCCGTGGCGAGCGCCGCACCGCGCGGCTGGAAACCGCCAACGGCTACGACGTGACTCTTCACGGCGTGCTGTTCGCCGTGCGCCACCTGCTCGCCCAGCCCGAGTCCGCCGGCTACTTCACGCCATCGAAGCTGTTCGGCCCGCGCTGCATCGAGCAACTGCCGGGCAGCGGCAAGGTCGTCATTCGGGGCTGATCGGCACCAGCAGCCCCGGCGCGCGCCGGCGCAGGTGCCCGGTCAGGGCGGTGAGCAGTTCGCCGCCGTTGCGCCAGTGGTGCCAGTAGAGCGGCACGTCGATCACCTGCCCCGGCAGCATTTCCACCAGTTCGCCGCGCTCCAGTTCGGCCGCCACCTGCTGCTCGGGGACCAGGCCCCAGCCGAGGCCGCCGCTGGTCATGCGCACGAAGCCTTCGGACGACGGGCACAGGTGGTAGCTGAAGTGGCCGTCGAGGCCGAGGCTCTTCAGGTAACGGTGCTGCAACTGATCGTCCGGGCCGTAGACGATGGCCGGCGCACGCATCAGCCCTTGCGGCGTGACACCCCGTGGAAAGTGCCGCGCGATGAATTCCGGGCTGGCCAACCCGCGATAGCGCATGGCGCCCAGCGGCTCGCAACGCCCCCCGGCCACCGGACGCGGGCTGGCGCAGACGCAACCGGCCACCTCGCCGGCGCGCATGCGCTTGAGGCCGACTTCCTGGTCTTCGACCACCAGGTCCAGCAGCACATGGCGCTCGCCGCAGAAGTCCCCCACCACCTTCGCCCACCAGGTCGCCAGGCTGTCGGCGTTCAGCGCCAGGCGCAGGCGCTCGGGCGCCGCGCCGTCGTCCAGCGCCGGCACCCATTGCTGCAGGTCGCCCTCCAGCAGGCGCACCTGCTGCACATGGTTGAGCAGGCGCCGGCCCAGTTCGGTCGGCTGCGGCCGCGCCGAGCGCACCAGCACCGGCTGGCCGACGCGCGCTTCGAGCAGTTTGATGCGCTGGGAAATCGCCGACTGCGACAGCCCCAGCACCTGGGCGCCGCGCTCGAAACCGCCCTGCTCCACCACGGCGGCCAGGGCGGCGAGCAGCTTGTAGTCGAACATGATCAGTTTTCCTAATGAGATATCAGCAACATTGGTTTTTCTTATACCGCCACACTCCCCACAATCGCCAGCAAATCCCCTCTTCGATGGACCTCCCCAATGGCTGGCGAAACCTCCCTGGCCGCGTTGCTGCGCGGCATGACCCCGGTACTCAACGATGGCGAGTACGTGTTCTGCACCCTGCCCGACGGCCAATGGCCCGCCGGCGTGCAGCCACTGGGCAGCTTCCGCGAGCGCGAAGGGCTGACGCTGATCCTGCCGCGCGCCGAGGCCGAAGAGGCCGGACTGGTCTTCGACTACGTCGCCGCCTGGCTGACCCTGGAAGTACATTCGGCGCTGCAGGCGATCGGCCTTACCGCCGCCGTGGCGACCGCCCTGGCGAAAGCCGGGATCAGTTGCAACGTGGTCGCCGCCTGGTACCACGACCACCTGTTCGTCGCCCACGCCGACGGCCCGCGCGCGCTGGACGTGCTGCGCGTCCTCGCGGCCAATCCCCCCGCTGTCGATAAGGGAGAGGTCTGAGCCATGTGGCAGAGCTACCTGAACGGCCTGCTGGTCGCCGCCGGCCTGATCATCGCCATCGGCGCGCAGAACGCCTTCGTCCTCGCCCAGAGCCTGCGCCGCGAACACCACCTGTCGGTGGCGGCACTGTGCGTGCTGTGCGACGCCATCCTGGTCAGCGCCGGAGTGTTCGGCCTGGCCAAGATCCTCGCCGAGAACCCCACGCTGCTGGCCATAGCCCGCTGGGGCGGGGTGACCTTCCTGCTCTGGTACGGGCTCAAGGCGCTGCGCCGGGCGATCGCCCCGGAAGCGATGGCCGATGCCGGGGATACGGGCCCGCGCTCGCGCCGTACCGTGCTGATGGCGGCGCTGGCGGTGACCTTGCTCAACCCGCACGTCTACCTCGACACCGTGCTGCTGATCGGCTCCCTCGGCGCCCAGCAGGCGGCGCCCGGTGCCTACGCGATGGGCGCGGCCAGCGCCTCGCTGCTGTGGTTCTTCACCCTGGCCCTGGGCGCCGCCTGGCTCGCCCCCTGGCTGGCGCGGCCCACCACCTGGCGCCTGGTGGACCTGATGGTGGCGGTGATGATGCTGGGCATGGCGGCGCAACTGGTATTCGCCGGCTGAGCACGCGCAACGGGAAAAACTCCGAACGACGATCCGTCATCCCGGTCAGTGCATAGTGAGGGGCGAACGCCAGAGCAGCGCCGGTTGCACGGCCTTTGCCCCTACAGATGCTGCGTGGATATGCCACAGGTCGGGTGCTATGATCCGATCTTCGCGGCGCCGGCGGGCTCAAGCCTGCCGGACGCAACGGGTGCGCGGTCCTGTTCCTTCGCGGACGCATTGCCGCAACGCCCGTATGCCGCGACAAACACCGAACCGGCCCCGTGTACCGGTCGCGCGTTCGCCGCGCTAGCCCAGACTGAGTGAGATAGGAGAGAGAACATGGCTTTCGAATTGCCGCCGCTGCCTTACGCGAAGAATGCCCTTGAGCCGCACATTTCCGCGGAAACCCTGGAATACCACCACGACAAGCACCACAACACCTACGTCGTGAACCTGAACAACCTGGTCCCGGGCACCGAGTTCGAAGGCAAGAGCCTGGAAGACATCGTCAAGACCTCTTCGGGCGGCATCTTCAACAACGCAGCCCAGGTGTGGAACCACACCTTCTACTGGAACTGCCTGAGCCCCAACGGCGGTGGCCAGCCCACCGGCGCCCTGGCCGATGCCATCAACGCTGCCTTCGGTTCCTTCGACAAGTTCAAGGAAGAGTTCAGCAAGACCTCCATCGGCACCTTCGGCTCCGGCTGGGGCTGGCTGGTGAAGAAGGCCGACGGCTCCCTGGCCCTGGCCAGCACCATCGGCGCCGGCTGCCCGCTGACCAGCGGCGACACCCCGCTGCTGACCTGCGACGTGTGGGAACACGCCTACTACATCGACTACCGCAACCTGCGTCCGAAGTATGTAGAAGCGTTCTGGAACCTGGTGAACTGGGACTTCGTAGCGAAGAACTTCGCTGCCTGATCGCCCCCAGCGTGACCCTGGAAACCCGGCCCTGTGCCGGGTTTCTTCGTTCTGCACGCGCAAGACACGGGGGTCGACTAACCTAGAAAGTCGGGGCTGTCAAAAATGCAACGATGGCCCTTTGACGCCATAGCTCCAATTGCCAATACTCAGACCAGTCTTTCGCCCCAGGCGATGAACAAGGAAAGCCCCTTGAAACTGGACCCCCGGCACAGCCTTTCCCTCAAGCTGCTGCGAATGGTGTTGCTCGCGGCCCTCGTGGTCGGGGTGGTACTGAGCTGTGCCCAGATCGTCTTCGATGCGTACAAGGCCCGGCAGGCGGTGCACAACGACGCCCAGCGCATCCTGGCGATGGTCCGCGACCCCTCCACCCAGGCGGTCTACAGCCTGGACCGCGACATGGCGATGCAGGTCCTCGAAGGCCTGTTCCAGCATGAAGCCGTGCGCTACGCCGCCATCGGCCATCCCGACGAGCCCATGCTGGCGGAGAAGTCCCGCCCGCTACTGGACTCCTCCACCCGCTGGCTGACCGACCCGATCCTGGGCGCCGAGCAGAACTACGCCATCCGCCTGGCCAGCCGCGGCGGTTCCAACGAATACTACGGCGACCTGAAGATCACCCTGGACACCGCGCCCTACGGCGAGGATTTCGTCACCACCTCGGGGATCATCTTCCTTTCCGGCATCCTCCGCGCCCTGGCCATGAGCCTGGTGCTGTTCATGGTCTACCACTGGCTGCTGACCAAGCCGCTGTCGAAGATCATCGAGCACCTGGCCTCGATCAACCCGGACCGCCCCAGCCAGCACAAGCTGCCGATGCTCCAGGGCCACGAGAAGGACGAGCTGGGCCTGTGGGTCAACACCGCCAACCAGTTGCTCGCCTCCATCGAGCGCAACGGCCACCTGCGCCGCGAGGCCGAAGACAGCCTGCTGCGCATCTCCCAATACGACTTTCTCACCGGCCTGCCCAATCGCAAGCTGCTGCAGCAGCGCCTGGACCAGATCCTCGAAGACGCCTCGCGCCTGCAACGCCGCGTCGCCGTACTGTGCCTGGGCCTGGATGACTTCAAGGGCATCAACGAACAGTACAGCTACCAGTTCGGCGACCAGTTGCTGATCGCCCTCGCCGACCGCCTGCGCACCCGCAGCGCGCACCTGGGCGCCCTGGCGCGGCTGGGGGGCGACCAGTTCGCCCTGGTCCAGGCCGACATCGAGCAGCCCTACGAAGCCGCCGAACTGGCGCAGCAGATCCTCGACGACCTGGAAGCGCCCTTCGAGCTGGACCAGCACCTGGTACACCTGCGCGCCACCATCGGCATCACGCTGTTCCCCGAGGACGGCGAAACCACCGAGAAGCTGCTGCAGAAAGCCGAGCAGACCATGACCCTGGCCAAGAGCCGCTCGCGCAACCGCTACCAGTTCTACATCGCCAGCGTCGACAGCGAGATGCGCCGCCGCCGCGAGCTGGAAAAGGACCTGCGCGAAGCCCTGGCGCGCAGCGAACTGCATCTGGTCTATCAGCCGCAGGTGGATTACCGCGATCACCGCGTGATCGGCGTCGAGGCACTGCTGCGCTGGCAGCACCCGACCCAGGGCTGGGTCGCGCCGGACCTGTTCATTCCGCTGGCGGAGCAGAACGGCAGCATCTTCAGCATCGGCGAGTGGGTGCTCGACCAGTCCTGCCGGCAACTGCGCGACTGGCACGACCAGGGTTTCGACGACCTGCGCCTGGCGGTCAACCTGTCCACCGTGCAGCTGCGCCACAACGCCCTGCCACGGGTGGTCAGCAACCTGTTGCAGATGCACCGCCTGCCGCCGCGCTCGCTGGAGCTGGAAATCACCGAGACCGGTCTGATGGAAGACATCTCCACCGCCGCCCAGCACCTGCTCAGCCTGCGCCGCGCCGGCGCCCTGATCGCCATCGACGACTTCGGCACCGGCTACTCGTCGCTGAGCTATCTCAAGAGCCTGCCGCTGGACAAGATCAAGATCGACAAGAGCTTCGTCCAGGACCTGCTGCTGGACGACGACGACGCCACCATCGTTCGCGCCATCATCCAGCTCGGCAAGAGCCTGGGCATGCAAGTGATCGCCGAGGGCGTGGAGACGGTCGAACAGGAGGCCTACATCATCGCCCAGGGTTGCCACGAGGGTCAGGGCTATCTGTACAGCAAGCCGCTGCCGGCGCGCGAGCTGACCCTCTACCTCAAGCAGGCACGGCGCCTGGCCGAAGCCGCCGGCGGCGGCTCCGGCGGCTCGGTCGAGCGCCACTGACGCCACCCCGTTCGCTTATCCCCAGTCGATCGACGCCCCAGCGTCGACGCCATGCCCTGCAGGAGCGAGCTTGCTCGCGAACCGCCCAGACGCCGGAACCACCGGGAAACACGGTTCGCGAGCGAGCTCGCTCCTACGAAAAGCAAACACCCCGCGGCCAAGGCGACGCTCACCGCCCTGCTGGCGACGTGCTGGCCCCACGACGAAAAGCTCCCTCGAACCAGCTCTTTTCAAAAATGAAAATCTTTCGCATTATGTTGCGGTTTTACTTTCGCACGCCTATTTCGCGCGCCTCCTACACACCAAAGGAATCCGTCATGACACGTATGCCCTGGGCCACTGCCAGCCTGCTGGCCATCGCCATCTCCCTCGCCGGCTGTGGCGATGACAAGAAAGCCGAAGCCCCCGCGAACCAGGCCGCCACCCCGGCAGCCAGTGCCCAGAGCAACGCCCCCGCGGCCGCCAAGGTCGACGAAGCCGCAGTCAAGGCCGTAGTGAAGAACTATGCCGACATCGCCGAAGCCACCTTCGGCGATGCCCTGACCACCGCCAAGACCCTGCAGGCCGCCGTCGACGCGCTGATCGCCAAGCCCAGCGAAGAGACCCTGAAGGCCGCCCGCGAAGCCTGGCTCGCCGCGCGCAAGCCCTACTCGCAGAGTGAAGGCTTCCGCTTCGGCAACGCCGTGGTCGACGACTGGGAAGGCGCGGTCAACGCCTGGCCGCTGGACGAAGGCCTGATCGACTACGTCGCCAAGGACTACCAGCACGCCGAAGGCAACGCCGGCGCCACCGCCAACATCGTCGCCAACACCGAGATCCAGGTCGGCGAAGACAAGATCGACGTGAAGGAAATCACCGGCGAGAAGCTGCTGAGCCTGAACGAGCTGGGCGGCTCCGAGGCCAACGTCGCCACCGGTTACCACGCCATCGAGTTCCTGCTCTGGGGCCAGGACCTGAACGGCACCCAGCCGGGCCCGGGCGACCGCAAGTACACCGACTACGTCCAGGGCAAGGACTGCAGCAATGGTCACTGCGACCGTCGCGCCGCCTATCTGAAGGCCGTCACCGACCTGCTGGTCGCGCAGATGGAAGAGATGGTCGGCAACTGGAAAGCCGGCGTGGCCGACAACTACCGCGCCAAGCTGGAAGCCGACAGCGCCGACAACAACCTGCGCAAGATGTTCTTCGGCCTGGGCAGCCTGTCCCTGGGCGAACTGGCCGGCGAGCGCATGAAAGTCGCCCTGGAAGCCAACTCCACCGAAGACGAGCACGACTGCTTCAGCGACGACACCCACCACACCCTGTTCTTCGATGCCAAGGGCATCCGCAACATCTACACCGGCGAGTACACGCGTGTGGACGGCAGCGTCGTGAAGGGCCCGAGCCTGTCCGACCTGGTGGCCAAGGCCAACGCCCAGGCCGACAGCGACGTGAAGGCCGACCTGGAAGCCACCGAGGCCAAGATGCAGGCCATCGTCGACCGTGCCGAGAAGGACGGCGTGCACTTCGACCAGATGATCGCCCCGGACGCCAAGGACGATCAGCAGAAGATCCGCGACGCCATCGCCTCGCTGGTCAAGCAGACCGGCGCCATCGAGAAGGCCGCGGCCGCCGTTGGCGTGCAGGACCTGAAGCCGGACACCGCCGATCACCAGTTCTGATCCGCACAGGTCGGCGCTGCGGCTCCACGCCGCAGCGCCGGTCCGGCCCCGACAGAGCCCCGCCATGCGGGGCTTTGTCGTTTTCGCGGGTGAAAGGGGTCGATTCTCAAATACAAATTTTTCATATTTGCATTTGACGCCCCTGATAAGATGGCGCGCTGCCATTTCACGTTCTGGAACTGAAGTCGATGCTCCACCGTCGCGCCGCCCTGCTCGTACCGCTGCTTTCCGTCCTCGCCCTTGCCGCATGCAAGCCGGAGACCTCCCGGCATGCCGTGGCCGAGCCGGGCGAAGCGCTTTCCGGCGGCGCCGCCACGGTCGGCCAGAGTGATCGCAACGCCTACTCCATGCCCTCGGCCAACCTCACGCCGAGCCGCCGCCTGGACTTCAGCGTGGGCAACAGCTTCTTCCGCAACCCCTGGGTGATCGCCCCGTCCACCACCACCGCGCGTGACGGCCTGGGCCCGCTGTTCAACACCAACGCCTGCCAGAACTGCCACATCAAGGACGGTCGCGGCCACCCGCCGGAGCCCAATGACGTCAACGCCGTCTCCATGCTGGTGCGCCTGTCGATCCCGGCCGGACCGGAAGATGCGCGCACCCTCAAGCGCCTCGGCGTGGTGCCCGAGCCGGTGTACGGCGGCCAACTGCAGGATTCGGCGATCCCCGGCGTGGCGCCCGAAGGCAAGGTGCGGGTGGACTACCAGCCGGTGCCGGTGACCTTCAAGGACGGCACCGTGGTCGAGCTGCGCAAGCCGACCCTGCGCATCAGCAACCTCGGCTACGGCCCGATGCAGACCAACACCCTGTTCTCCGCACGCATCGCCCCGCCGATGATCGGCCTGGGCCTGCTGGAATCGATCCGCGAGGAGGACATCCTCGCCAACGCCGACCCGGACGACGGCAACGGAGACGGAATCCGTGGCCACGCCAACCAGGTCTGGGACGATGCGCGCAATCAAACCGCGCTCGGCCGCTTCGGCTGGAAGGCCGGGCAGCCCAACGTCGCCCAGCAGAATGCCCACGCCTTCTCCGGTGACATGGGTCTGACCAGCGACCTGATCCCCACCGATGACTGCACCGAGGCCCAGGTCGACTGCCGCAACGCCCTCGATGGCGGCAAGCCGGAAGTCAGCCAGCGCATCTTCGACCAGGTCGCCTTCTACGCCCGCAACCTCGCGGTGCCGGCACGGCGCAAGGTCGACGACCCGCAGGTGCTGACCGGCAAGGGGCTGTTCTTCGACAGCGGCTGCAGCAGTTGCCACACCCCGAAATTCACCACCGGGCCCAACGCCGCCGAGCCGGAGCTGGCCAACCAGGTCATCCGTCCCTACAGCGATTTGCTGCTGCATGACATGGGCGACGGTCTCGCGGACAATCGCCCGGAATTTCTTGCCAGCGGGCGCGACTGGCGCACGCCGCCGCTGTGGGGCATCGGCCTGACCGAAACGGTCAACGGCCACACCCAGTTCCTCCACGACGGCCGCGCCCGCAACCTGCTCGAAGCCGTGCTCTGGCACGGCGGCGAAGCCGAAGCGGCCAAGCAGCGCGTACTGACTTTCGACGCCGGGCAGCGCGATGCCCTGCTGGCGTTCCTGAACTCACTCTAAGGAGCCGAGCCGAACATGTTCCGCCCCCGTCTACTGATCACCAGCCTCGCCATCGCCCTGGGCGCCTGCGCGCCCACCGACCCGCAGGCCACCACCAGCGCCACGCTGGCCCAGCAGGTGATCCTGCCGACCTACAGCCGCTGGGTGGACGCCGACCGCGCCCTGGCCGCCAGCGCCCTGGCCTACTGCCAGGGCAACGAGGACCTGGCCAAGGCCCGCGCCGACTTCATGGCCGCGCAGAAGGCCTGGGCCGAGCTGCAGCCGCTGCTGGTCGGCCCGCTGGCCGAGGGCAACCGCGCCTGGCAGGTGCAGTTCTGGCCGGACAAGAAGAACCTCGTGGCGCGCCAGGTCGAGCAACTGCTCAACAGCGGCAACGCGATTTCTCCGGCGACCCTGGATAAGTCCAGCGTCGTGGTCCAGGGTCTGACCGCCTACGAATACATCCTCTACGACGCCAGGATCGACCTGGCCAACGCCGAGACCAAGGCGCGCTACTGCCCGCTGCTGGAAGCCATCGGCAACCACCAGCAGGCCCTGGCGGAGAACATCCTGGCGCAGTGGAAGCAGGACGGCGGCATGCTCGCCCAGCTCTCCAAGTTCCCCAACGAGCGCTACGCCGACGCCCACGAAGCCATCGCCGAACTGCTGCGTGTGCAGGTCACCGCGCTGGACATGCTGAAGAAGAAACTCGGCACCCCACTGGGCCGCCAGAGCAAGGGCATCCCGCAGCCGTTCCAGGCCGAGGGCTGGCGCAGCGATGCCTCCCTGGCGAGTCTCGACGCCAGCCTGACCGGTGCCCAGGCGCTGTGGAACGGCACCGACAACAAGGGCCTGCGCGTCCTGCTGCCGGCCGAGCAGAAAGACCTGGCGGGCAAGATCGACGCGGCCTACGCCGATACCCACGGCAAGCTGAAGGCCATCGACCGGCCGCTGAGCGAACTGCTCAAGGATGACGCCGGCCTCAAGCAACTGAACGAGTTGTACGACAGCCTCAACATCGTCCACCGCCTGCATGAAGGCGATCTGGCGAAAGCTCTCGGTGTGCAGCTGGGCTTCAACGCCAACGACGGCGACTGATCGAGAACCAACGAGGTGAACGCCATGTTGCGACGTCACGTGATCGGCCTGGGCGGCCTGCTGCTCGGCGCCCTGACCTTCGGCGGCTGGACGCTGTCGCGCAAGGGCAGGGAGCCCCTGCTGCTGTCCGCCCGCGACGACGCGGATGGCAAGCACTACGCGGTGGGCTACCGCCTGGATGGCAGCCGCGTGTTCGCCACGCAAGTGGGCCTGCGCTGCCACGACATCGTCCAGCACCCCAGCCTGCCGCTGGCACTGTTCGTCGCCCGCCGGCCGGGCCGGCAGAGCTACCTGATCGACCTGGACGATGGCCGCCTGCTGCAGACCCTCGACTCGCAGGCCGACCGCCACTTCTACGGCCACGGCGTCTGGCACAAGGACGGCGAGTGGCTCTACGCCACCGAGAACGACACCACCGATCCGGGGCGCGGCATGCTCGGCGTGTACCGTTTCGACGGCGAACGCCTCGCGCATGCCGGCGAAGTCTCGACCCACGGCCTCGGCCCGCACCAGGTGTCGTGGATGCCCGACGGCGAGACCCTGGTGGTCGCCAACGGAGGCATCCGCACCGAAGCCGAAAGCCGCGTGGAGATGAACCTCGACGCGATGGAACCGAGCCTGGTGCTGATGCGTCGCGACGGCAGCCTGATCTCCAAGGAAACCCTGCCCCAGCAGATGAACAGCGTGCGCCACCTGGCTATCGCCGCGGACGGCACCATCGTCGCCGGCCAGCAGTACATGGGCGATGCCCACGACCACGCCGACCTGCTCGCCATCAAGCGTCCCGGCAAAGCCTTCCAGCCCTTCCCGCTGGCCGACGGGCAGCGTCTGGCGATGACCCAGTACACCGCCAGCGTCGCCATCCACAGCGACCTGCGCCTGGTGGCACTGACCGCGCCGCGCGGCAACCGTTTCTTCATCTGGGACCTGGACACGGGCGCCGTGCGCCTGGACGCGCCACTGCCCGATTGCGCCGGGGTCGGCGCAGTGAAGGAAGGTTTCGTCGTCACCTCCGGGCAAGGCCGCTGCCGCGTCTACGACTGCCGCAGCGAACGCATCGCCGGCACTCCGCTGGAACTGCCGCCGGCATTCTGGGACAACCACCTGCACCTGGCCTGAACTCCCGCTCCGAACGATCGCCACGCATCGGCCCGCGCCGAGGAAGGCCCGTCCGGCGAGTTCGCCGACATTCTCCACACGCTCAGCGCCTGACGTTTCAGCCATACGGATGTGGCCCCCTTCTTCGCGACGCACCGTTTCGGCGCAGTACTTCGCCGGTAAATCGACATCGACGGGAAGCGTCTTGTAATGACGGACCTTTGACTCCCCGGGAAACTAGGAATAAGGTGCCGGATTGCGCCCCGCAACGGGGCGTCCCCCGTATCGGCTTCAGAGCCTGATCGACACCCCGCGAAACGGAAGGCCGTCCGGCTGCCCCTGGACGAGCGCAGCGCGGCGGATTGCTGCCAGGCACGTACCAAGGAACAGGAAGATGTTGCGCCGCATGCTGATCATGCTGGGCGTGGTTGCCGTCATCATTGCGGTGCTCGCCGGCTCGAAGTACCTCTCCATCCAGAAACAGATCGCCCTGTTCTCGGCTCCGCGGCCACCGGTCAGCGTCACCGCGACCGACGCCGTGCAGCGTGACTGGCAAAGCCGCCTGCCGGCCATCGGCACCCTGCGCGCCATCCAGGGTGTGACGGTCACCGCCGAAGTCTCGGGCATCGTGCGCAGCATCCAGTTCATCTCCGGCGACAAGGTGAAGCAGGACCAGCCCATCCTGCAGATGGATGACGACGTCGAGCAGGCCACCCTGCGCAGCGCCGAGGCGGACCTCGGCCTGGCCCAGGTGGAGTACAACCGTGGCCGCAACCTGATCGACCGCCAGGCCATTTCCAGGAGCGACTACGACCGCCTCGCCGCGCAACTGAACCGCTCCACCGCCACCGTGGCGCAACTGCGCGCGGCGCTGGCGAAGAAGCGCATCCTCGCGCCCTTCGCCGGCACCGCCGGCATCCGCCGGGTGGACGTGGGCGACTATGTTTCGCCGGGTACCGAGATCGTCACCCTGCAGGACCTCTCCACCCTGCTGGTCGACTTCTTCCTGCCGGAACAGGACTTCCCCCTGCTCAAGCCCGACCAGGTCGTCAGCGTGCGGGTCGCGGCCTACCCCGGACAGCGTTTCGAGGCGCGCATCGAGGCGATCAGCCCGCGGGTGGACAACGAAACCCGCAACCTGCTGGTCCGCGCCAGCATGGGCAACCCCGACGGCAAGCTGCTGCCGGGCATGTTCGCCAACCTGGAGGTGCAACTGCCCGACAGCGCGCCGCGCATCGTGGTCCCGGAAACCGCCGTGGCCTTCACCCTCTACGGCAACTCGGTGTACGTGGTCGGCCCGCAGAAGGACAAGGACGGCAAGGTGCAGACCAACGACAAGGGCGAACCGGCCCTGGCTGTGGAGCGCCGCTTCGTCAAGACCGGCGAGCGCCGCGAAGGCAGCGTGGTGATCGTCGAGGGCCTGAAGGCCGGCGAGCGAGTCGTCACCTCCGGCCAGCTCAAGCTCGACAGCGGCACGCCGGTGGCGATCGTTCCGGACGCACAGTAAGAGACAGCAGTGCCCTCGCCCCCGGCGAGGGCAACGAGAGTCAACGGATTTCGCGAGCCAGAGCCACACGGCATGGCCGACGCGCAGCCAATCCGACCAGGAAGGATTGAGAGCATGTTCACCGATCCCTTTATCCGTCGCCCGGTGTTGGCGACCGTGGTCAGCCTACTGATCGTCCTGCTCGGCATGCAGGCCTTCAGCAAGCTGGTGATCCGCGAATACCCGCAGATGGAAAACGCGCTGATCACCGTCACCACCTTCTACGCCGGGGCCAACGCCGAGACCATCCAGGGCTACATCACCCAGCCGCTGCAGCAGAGCCTGGCCAGCGCCGAAGGCATCGACTACATGACCTCGGTGAGCCGGCAGAACTACTCGGTGATCTCGATCTACGCGCACATCGGCGCCAACACCGACCGCCTGGTGACCGAGCTGCTGTCGAAGATCGGCGAGGTGAAGACCCAGTTGCCGCCCGACGCCGAAGACCCGGTGCTGGACAAGGAAGCCGCCGACGCCTCGGCGCTGATGTACATCAGCTTCTTCAGCGAGCAGATGAACAACCCGCAGATCACCGACTACCTGTCGCGCGTGGTACAGCCCAAGCTGGCCACCCTGCCGGGCATCGCCGAGGCCGAGATCCTCGGCAACCAGGTCTTCGCCATGCGCCTGTGGCTGAACCCGGTGAAGATGGCCGCCTATGGCATCACCGCAGGGGACATCGACAACGCGGTGCGCCAGTACAACTTCCTCTCCGCCGCCGGCGAGGTGAAGGGCGAGCTGGTGGTCACCTCGGTGAACGCCTCCACCGACCTGAAGTCCCCGGAAGCCTTCGCCGCCATCCCGCTCAAGACCGAGGGCGACCGCCGCGTGCTGATGAGCGACGTGGCGCGCATCGAACTAGGCGCGGCGAGCTACGACGCGGTCAGCTCGTTCAACGGAATCCCCTCGGTGTACATCGGCATCAAGGGCACGCCCAGCTCCAACCCGCTGGACGTGATCAAGGAAGTCCGCGCCAAGATGCCCGAACTGGAAGAACAACTGCCGCCGGGCCTGCAGGTATCCATCGCCTACGACGCCACGCGCTTCATCCAGGCGTCCATCGACGAGGTAGTGAAGACCCTGGGCGAGGCGATCCTGATCGTCATCGTGGTGGTCTTCCTGTTCCTCGGCGCGCTGCGCTCGGTGATCATCCCGGTGGTGACCATCCCGCTGTCGATGATCGGCGTGCTGTTCTTCATGCAGATGATGGGCTACTCGATCAACCTACTGACCCTGCTGGCGATGGTGCTCGCCATCGGCCTGGTGGTGGACGACGCCATCGTGGTGGTGGAGAACATCCACCGCCACATCGAGGAGGGCAAGACGCCGTTCCAGGGCGCCATCGAGGGCGCGCGGGAAATCGCCGTGCCGGTGGTGACCATGACCATCACCCTGGCCGCCGTGTACGCGCCCATCGGCTTCCTCAGCGGCCTCACCGGCGCGCTGTTCAAGGAGTTCGCCTTCACCCTGGCCGGTGCGGTGATCATCTCCGGCATCGTAGCCCTGACGCTGTCGCCGATGATGTGCTCGCGCCTGCTGCGCCACGACGAGAACCCCAGCGGCCTGGCCCATCGCCTGGACCTGATCTTCGAGGGCCTGAAGGTGCGCTACCAGCGCGCCCTGCACGGCACCCTGAACAGCCGTCCGGTGGTGATTGTCTTCGCCGCGCTGGTGCTGGCGATCATCCCGCTGCTGATGATGCTCACCCACAAGGAACTGGCCCCGGAGGAAGACCAGGGCATCGTCTTCATCATGGCCAACGCGCCGCAGACCGCGAACCTGGACTACCTATCCAAGTACACCGCCGAGTTCGAGGACATTTTCCGCAAGTTCCCCGAGTACTATTCGGCGTTCCAGATCAACGGCTACAACGGCGTGCAGACCGGTATCGGCGGCATGCTGCTCAAGCCCTGGGACGAGCGCGAGCGCAGCCAGATGGAGCTGCTCTCGGCGGTACAGGCGGAACTGGACAAGATCCCCGGCCTGCAGATCTTCGGCTTCAACCTTCCGTCGCTGCCGGGCACCGGCGAGGGCCTGCCGTTCCAGTTCGTGATCAACACCGCCAGCGACTACCAGTCGCTGCTGCAGGTGGTCGAGCGGGTGAAGAAACGCGCCGAGGAATCGGGCAAGTTCGCCTTCCTCGACCTCGACCTGGCGTTCGACAAGCCGGAACTGGTGGTCGACATCGACCGTGCCAAGGCCGCGCAGATGGACGTCACCATGCAGGACCTGGGCGTCTCCCTGGGCGCGCTGCTGGGCGAGGGCGAGATCAACCGCTTCACCATCGACGGGCGCAGCTACAAGGTGATCGCCCAGGTCGAGCGCGCCTACCGCGACAACCCGGGCTGGCTGAGCAACTACTACGTGAAGAGCCGGGGCGGCCAGCTGATCTCGCTGTCCACCCTGGTGACCTTCCACGAGCGCGCGCGGCCGCGCCAGCTCAACCAGTTCCAGCAGCTCAACTCGGCGATCATCTCCGGCGTGCCGATGGTCAGCATGGGCGAGGCCATCGACACGGTGCGCGGCATCGCCGAGCAGGAATCGCCGCGCGGCTTCTCCTTCGACTACGCCGGCGCCTCGCGGCAATTCGTGCAGGAAGGCAGCGCGCTGATGGTCACCTTCGCCCTCGCGCTGGCGGTGATCTTCCTGGTGCTGGCGGCGCAATTCGAGAGCTTCCGCGATCCGCTGGTGATCATGGTCACCGTGCCGCTGTCGATCTGCGGCGCGCTGATCCCGCTGTTCCTCGGCCTGTCGAGCCTGAACATCTATACCCAGGTGGGCCTGGTGACGCTGATCGGCCTGATCAGCAAGCACGGCATCCTCATCGTCGAGTTCGCCAACCAGCTGCGCCACGAGCGCGGGTTGTCGGTGCGCGAGGCGGTGGAGGAAGCCGCGGCGATCCGCCTGCGCCCGGTGCTGATGACCACCGCCGCGATGGTGCTGGGGGTAATCCCGCTGCTGCTCGCCACCGGCGCCGGCGCGGTGAGCCGCTTCGACATCGGTATCGTGATCGCCACCGGCATGAGCGTGGGCACGCTGTTCACCCTGTTCGTGCTGCCGTGCGTGTACACGCTGCTGGCCAAGCCGGACCCGAAGCCCGTCGGAGACAACGCCCCGGCCTCGGCGCACTGAACGAAAAAGCCCCGCTGATGCGGGGCTCCTTTCTGGAGGCGGATATGGCCCGCCCCCAGCTCCTACGGATCATCCGGGGCAGCAATGCCCTGATCACGCCGGCTGGCGCTGCATCGCGCCGCTGGGACTCTCCCCTTTCAGGCTCCAGCTCTTGAGATGTTCCACGCTGTCGCGATAGGGCTTGAGCCCCCGCGCCAGCAGGAAAGAACCGGCCAGCAGCGCCACCAGGCTCACGATGAGCAACGAGTAGCGCAGCGCCATATCGTCGGCGAACACATAGTCGGTCACCAGGGCAATGGCGGTCGGGCCGACACCCAGGCCCAGCAGGGTGACCACGAACAGGTAGATGGCCGAAGCCTGGCCGCGCATGGAATTGGGCATGATTTCCTGGATCGCCGCCGGTGCGACGCCGAACGGCATGCCGAGGCAGAACACGATGGGCGCCATCAGCGCCGCCGCGGCATTGCCGCTGTCCAGCAGCGGGTAGACCAGGGTGAAGGGGATCGCCAGGATCGCCGCCAGCAGGCCTACGCGCATGTTGGCGTCGGTACGTCCGCGCTTGGCCCAGTAGTCCGCCAGGCGACCGCCACTGACGATGCCCAGGCAGCCGAACACCGCGACGATGCTGCCGTACACCACGCCCACATGGCCGGCATCCCAGCCGTAGGTGCGAACGAAGAAGGTCGGTATCCAGGCGCCGCTGCCGTAGCTGGCGAAGGAAATGCAGGCGAAGCCGAAGTTGTGGCAGATCACCGTCTTGCGATTGGCGCGCAGGTAGGCGCCCACCTCGCTCATCGGCACCACCACGCCGGCCCCCGCGCCGCGCCGGGTCGGCTCCTTCACCGCCAGCATCAGCAGGGTGAAGAGCACACCGGCGGCGCCCAGGAGCAGGAAGATCAGTTGCCACGGCCGCACTTCGCCGAGGATCGGCAGGTGCACGTCGCCCTGGGCCGAGGCGAACTTGATCACCAGTCCGCCGAGCAGGAAGGCCAGGCCCGAGCCGAGGTAGATGCCCATCGAATACACGCTGATGGCGGTGGCGCGGCGCTGGGCCGGGAAGCTGTCGGCGATCAGCGAATAGGCCGCCGGCGACAGCGCCGCCTCGCCCACGCCGACGCCGACGCGGAACAGCAGGAAGTGCCAATACTGCCGGGCCAGGCCACAGGCGGCGGTCATGGCGCTCCAGACCAGTACGCCGACGGTGATCAGCCCGCGCCGGCTGCGGCTGTCGGCCATGCGCCCGAGCGGGATGCCGCACAAGGTGTAGAACAGCGCGAAGGACAGGCCCATCAGCAGGCTCATCTGCGTGTCGCTGATGTCCAGGTCGCGACGGATGGGGCCGACCAGCAGGTTGAGGATCTGCCGGTCGATGAAGGACAGGACATAGGCGACCATGAGGATCGCAACCGTGGACCAGGCCACGGCACTGGAGGGGTAGCCGTTATTGTTGTTGTGCATGCCGGGCTCCTGAATGCCGCCAACGCGGCGATGGCGATGGGGAGAAGCGCAGGGTAGGCACTGAGGACGAGCGGCGCGCGCACTATCAGGTCTCTGAATGCGAGCGTTGGCCGTTGGCTGATGGATGGGCGGTCAAGGATTGGCCGAGGGGTTTTGCTGGAAACACTTGCAGGAGCGAGCTTGCTCGCGAACAGACTATCCGGCGGCTCCGGTGCCAAGCGGGTTCGCGAGCAAGGGCTGGGCGCCCCCTCGGTCCTACAAAGAGCTGAGCCTGCGCTCAGATCACCGTCGGCATCCGCTCGCACAGTTTCGCCAGCGCCTTGGCCCACAGCGCCTGATCGTTCAGGCAGGGCACCAGCACCAGTTCTTCCCCACCCGCCGCGCGGAACTGCTCGCTGCCACGCTGGCCGATTTCCTCCAGGGTCTCGATGCAGTCGGCGACGAAGGCCGGGCACATCACCAGCAGGCGCCTCACCCCCTGCTTGCCGAGCCTGTCCAGTTGCGCCTCGGTATAGGGTTCGATCCACTTGTTGCGGCCCAGGCGCGACTGGAAGGACACCGACCAGCGCCCGTCCTCGAGCCCCGCACCCACGGCGAAATCCTCCGCCGTGCGCAGGCACTGGCTGCGGTAACAGACCGCCATGACGTCCTCGTGCACACCGCGGCTGGAGCTGGCGGTGAGGTCGTGGCCCTTGTCCTTCACCAGCTTGCGGATGTGCGACTCGGGCAGGCCGTGGAAGCTCAGCAGCAGGTGGTCGTAGGGTTGCGCAAGGTAGGGCTTCACGCTGTCCACCAGCGCCCGGCGGTACTCCGCCTCGGCGTAGAACGGCGGCAGCACCTTCAATTCGAATTTCAGGCCGCGCTCGCGCATGACCCGGCGCGCTTCCTCGATGGCGGTGGTGGTGGTGCTGTCGGCGAACTGCGGGTAGAGCGGCGCGAAGGTCACCTGGGTGACGCCCTGCTGGCTCAGGCGCAGCAGGGCCGACTCGATGGACGGCTCGCCATAACGCATCCCCAGCTCCACCGGACCGTGCGGCCAGTGGGGACGGATCGCCTCCTGCAGGCGACGGCTGAGCACGATCAGCGGCGAACCCTCGTCCCACCAGATCGATGCGTAGGCATGGGCCGACTCCTCGGGACGCTTGCGCAGGACCAGCGACACCAGCAGGCGGCGGATCGGCCACGGCAGGTCGATCACATAGGGGTCCATGAGGAACTGATCGAGGTAGCGGCGCACGTCCTCGACCTGGGTGGAAGCCGGAGAGCCCAGGTTGACCAGCAGGAGGGCGTTTTGGGTCATGCAATGTCCTTGGAATCGGTTCACGATCTCGCCGGGCGGGCCCGGTGGGGCTGCGCAGTTTACACGCAGCGGTTTGCCGCACGGCCTGTCGCCGTTGCCGCAGGGCGGCGGCTCAACGCTCGCGCAACACGTCCGCCAGGGCGTCCGGCAACTCGGTGAAGCGGAACGTGAAGCCCGCGTCGAGCAAACGGCGCGGCACCACGCGCTGCCCGCCCAGGAGCAATACCGACAGCTCGCCGAGCATCAGGCGCAAGGCGAAACCGGGCACGCCCAGTACGGTCGGCCGGTGCAACGCGCGCCCCAGCTCGCGGGTAAAGTCCCGGTTACGGACCGGCTGCGGCGCGCAGGCATTATAAGGACCCTCGGTATCGGCCCGCTGCAAAAGAAAATCGATGAGGGCGATCTGGTCTTCGATATGGATCCAGGACATCCACTGCCGGCCGTCCCCCAACTGGCCGCCCAGCCCCATGCGGAACGGTGGCAGCAGGCGCTTGAGAAAGCCGCCCTCGGGCGCCAGCACCAGCCCGGTGCGCACCAGCACCACGCGAACGCCTAGCGCCTCGGCTTCCCGGGCGATCTGCTCCCAGGCCAGGCACAGTTCGCTGGCGAAATCCTCGCCGGCCGCCGCGCTGTTTTCCTCCAGCGGACGTTCACCGGCATCGCCGTACCAGCCCACCGCCGAACCATTGATCAGCACGCTGGGACGCTGGCTCCGGGTTTCCAACCAGGCCACCAGACGCTCGGTCAGCCCGACCCGGCTGCCCCACAGCAGCGCCTTGCGCTTCGCGCTCCAGGGCTTGTCGGCAATCGGCTCGCCGGCCAGATTGACCACCGCGTCCAACGGCCCATCGCCGTAGTCCTGGAAATCGGCGATCCCGCGCACCGTCTCACCGCATAACGCCGCGACCCGCTGCGGCTGGCGACTGAGCACGGTCAGGCGGTGCCCGGCGGCACTCCACTGGCGGCACAGGCGGCGACCTATCAGCCCGGTACCACCGGTCAACAGAATATGCATGGCGAACTCCTCGTCAGCGTGTTCCACCTACCATCAGTCTGGACGAAACAGCGGCGCTCGCACCTGCCCGGACAACGCTGAGCGTCTACGCTGTATTTGCCGGGACCGGCCGCGCCCATTCATGAAGGAACCGATGAGGCGGAGAAGGTTCCGATGATCGGCCCCCTGCCGATCACGGGTGCAATGGCAGTCAGACGATTGTACAGATCAAATCATTTGTACAAGCCATGCGCGCTCGTTACTCTGAAAAACACAACCAACGAGGCACGTCATGAGCGCCCCCATTGCCATCATTGGCACCGGTATCGCCGGACTCTCGGCCGCCCACGCCCTGCGGGACGCCGGACAGGACGTCCAGCTGTTCGACAAGGGTCACGGCAGCGGCGGCCGCATGGCCAGCAAGCGCAGCGAAGCCGGCGCCCTCGATCTCGGCGCGCAATACTTCACCGCCCGCGATCGACGCTTCCTCGACGCCATCCAGAAATGGCGCGAACACGGCTGGGTCGCCGAATGGGACCCGGCCCTGTACCAATACCGCGACGGCGAACTGAGCCCCTCGCCGGACGAACAGCCGCGCTGGGTCGGCACGCCGCGAATGAGCGCGATCACCCGCGCGCTGCTGCAGGGCCAGGTGGTGACCTTCACCTGTCGCATCACCGAGGTCTACCGCGGCGAAGAGCACTGGCACCTGCAGGACTCCGAAGGCCAGACCCACGGTCCCTACAGCCGCGTACTGGTCGCCACCCCGGCGCCCCAGGCCGCCGCGCTGCTGGCCAGTGCGCCGAAGCTGGCCGCCGCCGCCGCGAGCATTCCAATGGAGCCGACCTGGGCGGTCGCCCTGGCCTTCCGCGAACCGCTGGACACGCCGGTGCAAGGCTGCTTCGTCCATGAAGGCCCGCTGTCCTGGCTGGCCAGCAACCATTCCAAGCCGGGCCGTGACGAACAGCTGGATACCTGGGTGCTGCACGCCGCCAGCGGCTGGAGCAAGCAGCACATCGACCTGCCCAAGGAAAGCGTGATCGAGCACCTGCGCGGCGCCTTCGCCGAGCTGATCGGCTGCGCCGTGCACGCCCCCGACTTCGCCCTCGCCCACCGCTGGCTCTATGCGCGGCCAATGGAAGCCCACCAGTTCGGCGCCCTGGCCGATGCGGACCTGGGCATCTACGCCTGCGGCGACTGGTGCCTGTCCGGCCGTGTCGAAGGCGCCTGGCTGAGCGGCCTGGAAGCCGCTCGCCGCCTGCTGGAACACCTCTGATCCTCGCTCCCTCTCCCCTTGGGAGAGGGAGCAGAACAGCGCCTGCCCCATCGCCTGCTCGCCCTGCCTTTGCGTGGGAGCTGACACGCACCTATGCTTATCAAGAGTTGTACAACACAATTTGTCTTGTACAAGAAATCGGTCAGCCCAGATGCCTGTTCCCACGCCCAGACCCCAGCTCGCCATCAGCCTCGACCTGCTGAACGCACTCAGCGAACACCAGGCTCCGCGCCTGTGCCTGGAAGTGCTTGGCCGACATTTCGACTTCGTTCCGCTGCCCCCGGAAATCGTAGACGCCGGCGATCCGCCACAGGCCGCACCGTTGCAGAACGTCTGCGGCTATATCGTCACGCGCCAGCCGTCAGGCGCGCCGCACAACGAAGCCTTGCACGCGACGCACCCGGAGCGGCCGGTGGAAGAGGAAAGCCGGCTCGACGACCCGGTATTGCGCGAGAACTTCCTCACCCGCGTCTTCGCCTGTGCCGCCTGGCAGGCCCTGTGTACGCAAGGCCTCACTCGTGCCGGCCTGATCGCCTTCCACTCGCGCTACAAGTACCAGCTGATGGCGCACAACCCGCGCCAGTACCGTCTGCTCGGCCAGCGCCTGGCGACCCTCAGCAGCCAGCCGCTGGACAGCTTTGCCGCCCGCTACATCCGGGACTTCATGCAGGCGCTGGCGAGCTGCGCCAGCCGTGGTACCCACAGCAACGTGCTGCAGCACCTGGCCGGCTACCTCAAGCGCGACCTGCCCGCCCTGGAGAAGTCGGAGCTGCAGCACCTGATCGACCAGTACCGCTGTGGCGTAGTCCCGTTGGCGGCACCGCTCAGCCTGCTGAAACAGCACTTTCGTCGATATCCCCATCCCTACCTCCAGGACCAGGCCTACCTGCAACGGCAGCCAGAAGGCCCGGGCCCACGCGCCACTCCCTGACACGACATCCGAGCCCATGCATCCCGATCACCCGCACCGCGAAACGGACGACGATTACCGCCAGGCCCTGGCCGACGGCTGGCTGCCCATCCGAGAGGTGGCGCGGCGCACCGGGGTCAACCCCGTCACCCTGCGCGCCTGGGAACGGCGCTACGGGCTGGTGGCGCCGCAGCGTACGCCCAAGGGGCATCGTCTCTACTCGGAGGCGCAGATCACGCGTATCCAGGCCATCCTCACCTGGCTGGGCCGGGGCGTGGCGGTGAGCAAGGTCCGCGCCCTGCTGGACAACCCCGCCCCGGCCTCCGTCGCGCCGGACGCCTCCCCCTGGGACGATCTGCTGCAACACTGCATCGACGCCATCGGCCGGATCAGCGAGCGCCAGCTCGACGAACTGTTCAACGGCGCGCTGGCGATCTACCCCGCGCATACCCTCTGCGAACACCTGATGCTGCCCTTGCTGGAGCAACTGGAACGACGCTGGCAGGGTCAGTTCGGCGCGCAACTGGAGCGGGTATTCTTCCACGGCTGGCTGCGCAGCAAGTTCGGTACCCGCCTCTACCATCACAACCGCCAGCAGCGCGGCGCGCCGCTACTGTTGATGAACCACTCCGAACTCCCGCTGGAACCGGGGCTCTGGCTCAGCGCCTGGCTGGCCAGCAGCGCCGGCTGCCCGCTGGAAGTCTTCGACTGGCCGCTGCCGCCCGGTGAACTGGCCCTGGCGGTGGAACGCCTGAAGCCACGCGCGGTACTGCTGTACTCCAGCCAGACGCTCAATCTCGCCCAGTTGCCGCGCCTGCTGGCCGGTGTCGAGTGCCCCCGGTTGCTGGCCGGAGCCGCCGCGCGCATCCACCAGGAACAACTGGCCGAGGTCGCGGCGCCGCTGCACCTGGCGCAGGACCCGGTCGGCGCCCTGCAATGCCTGCGCGAACTCGGCCTGCTCAACGGGGAGCTGGCATGAGGCGACAGCTCGTCTGGCTGCGCACCGACCTGCGCCTGCGCGACAACAGCGCACTCGCCACCGCAGCCGAACGCGGGCCGGTCATCGCTGTATTCCTGCTCAGCCCCGGGCAATGGCACATGCACGACGATGCCGCCTGCAAGGTGGACTTCTGGCTGCGCAACCTGCGTGAGCTACGCGCCGGGCTTGCCGAACTCAATATCCCGCTGCTGGTGCGCACGGCGGATCGCTGGAGCGATGTCCCCCGCGTGCTGGCCGAACTCTGCCGCAGGCATGGCATCGAGACGGTGCACGTCAACGAGGAATACGGCCTGCACGAAGCCCGCCGGGACGCCGCCGTGAAGCGCGAGCTGGCCAGCCAGGGCATCGACCTGCGCAGCTACCTCGACCAACTGCTGTTCGCCCCTGGCACCCTGCTCACCAAGGGTGGCGGCTACTTCCGGGTCTACAGCCAGTTCCGCACGCTCTGCTACCAGCGGCTCAAGCTGGGTATCCCTGCCTTGCAGGCGGTGCCGGGCGCGCAAGCGCCGCTTGGTCTGGCCAGCGATCCGCTGCCCAAATGCCTCGAGGGCTTCGAAACACCGACACCCCAGTTGCGCGAGCACTGGCCGGCGGGCGAAACCGAGGCCCACGACCGCCTGGACGCCTTCGCCGACGCACACCTGGGGGTCTATCACCAACGCCGCGACTTCCCCGCCAGCGCAGGCACCAGCCAACTCTCGCCCTACCTCGCCGCCGGAGTGCTCTCCCCGCGCCAGTGCCTGCACGCGGCACTGGCCAGCAACCACGGCAAGAGCAGCAGCGGCGCGCTCAGCTGGATCAACGAACTGCTCTGGCGCGAGTTCTACAAGCACATCCTGGTCGGTTTCCCGCGTGTAAGCCGTCACTGCCCTTTCCGCGAGGACACCGAAAGGCTGAACTGGCGCCACGACCGCAACGACCTGGAAGCCTGGCAGCAGGGCCGCACCGGCTTCCCGCTGATCGATGCGGCGATGCGCCAACTGCTCGCCACCGGCTGGATGCACAACCGCCTGCGCATGGTGGTGGCGATGTTCCTCACCAAGAACCTGCTGATCGACTGGCGCGAAGGCGAGCGCTGGTTCATGCGCCACCTGATCGACGGCGACCTGGCGGCGAACAACGGCGGCTGGCAGTGGAGCGCGTCCACCGGCACCGACGCGGTGCCCTACTTCCGCATTTTCAATCCAATCGCTCAATCCGAGCGCTTCGACCCGGACGGTCGCTTCATCCGCCGCTGGCTGCCGGAACTGGCCGGGGTGGAAGGCCGCGCGGTGCACGATCCGTCACGGCTGGGGCTGTTCGGCGCGGCAGGTTATCCACAGCCGATGGTCGATCTTTCCGCCACGCGGGCGCGAGCGCTGGACGCCTTCAAAAGCCTCTGCGCGCAGCGCTGACGCTCCAGGGAAGCCGGCTCGCTCAGGCCTTTTCCTGTCGGGCCGCCACCGCCACCTCGATGAAGGCGCGCGCGGCGAAGGTCTGGTAGGCCCCCCTTGCGTTGCATCAGCACCGCCGCGCGCCGCAGCCGCATCGGGTCCAGCTCGATGGCGGTAAGCTCCGGGTCCCCCTTGGCGATGGTCCACGAGAAATTCGGCGACTGCCTCATCAGCGCCATCAACTTCAAGCTGGAGGTCAAGAAGGTCGAGGATCCGGAAGGCGGCTCCCGCGCGGTGATCACCCTGGATGGCAAATACCTGCCGACCAAGCCGTTCTGATTTACCGCCGTCCCCCTGCAGGAGCGGACTCACCAGCAGCCCGAAGCCAGGCACCTCGCTCTTCGCGAATAAGGGCCGCGCCTACAGACAGCGGACACAAAAAAGCCGGACCCAGGGTCCGGCTTCTTCATCAACGGTCCGTTACAGAGGCTGCGTGAAATACAGGCTGTAGGACTCGATACCGTCGTTGGGCTGGCCAAGACCCGCGTTGGAGTAGTGCATCGCGCGTACGCCAACGGCCTGGCCGCCGTTGAACTTCAGGCCCGCGCCGAGGCGATCCTCGAAGGTCAGCGCGCCACCCAGGTCCTGGTCGCCCACTTCCGAGCCGGTGAAGGCGGCGATGCCGATGCCGGCCTCAAGGAAAGGTTTGACCGACTCACCGGAGAACTCGTACACGAATACCGGGGAGAACGACAGCGAATGGCGGCCACCGGCACGCTCGCCAGCCGACCAGTAGGTGTAGCCGGCATCCCAATAACCGCTCAGATGCCCTGTGGAACTCTCCCACCAGCTCTTGTCCCAGTCGAAGCCCAGGCCCAGCCGATAGGTCATGTCGCCCTGGCCGGTCGCACCGACGGCGCCGGTCAGGCCGGCAGCCTGCGCACTCACGATTTGCCCCAGGGAGAGAGCGGCCAAAGCGGCCAGCGAGAGTAGTTTCTTCATCGACACATCCTTAATGAGAAAGCTGAATGAAAAATCCCCGCGAATAACCAGTTATTATAAGGCCACTTCTCGAACTTGGCCGACAGACCAAAGTCGATTCCAGGTAAATTTTCCTTCAGCCGGTGAATGCGCTGACCGGCTCGTCGCTTCCCCACAATACCGGCATGACCTGCTCCAGGGACTCCACTGGACCGCTCGTCCAGAACTCGGAGCGCATCGCCGGCCCCTCCGCCAACAGCTCGCGCACCCGCAACAGGCGCTCCAACTGACGCGCCACGGCGGCGCCGGTATCGATCAGCGAGATGTCGTCCGCAACCAGCTCACGCAGTAACGGACGAAGGAACGGGTAATGGGTGCAACCCAGGATCAGCGTGTCGCAGCCTTCGGCAAGCAACGGCTCGACGTAGTGCCTCAGCAGCTCGCGTGTCTGCGGCCCGCTCAAGTCGCCGGCCTCGATCCGCTCCACCAGCCCCGGACAGGGCTGGGTGATCACCCGCACATCGCCCGCGAAGCGATCGAGCAACGCGGCGAAACGTGCGCTCTTGAGCGTGCCGGTGGTCGCCAGGACGCCGACCACGCCGCTGCGGGTCGCCTCGGCGGCCGGCTTCACCGCCGGCTCCATCGCCACGATCGGCACCTGCGGGTACAGCTCGCGCAGGTCGGCGGCAGCGGCGGCGGTGGCGGTGTTGCAGGCCAGCACCAGCGCCTTGGCGCCACGGGCCAGTAGGAACTCGGCGATGGCGCGGCAACGTTCGCGGATGTAGTCGGGGGTCTTCTCGCCGTAAGGCACGTGTCCGCAGTCGGCGAGGTAGATCAGCGACTCGTTGGGCAGCCGGGCACGGATTTCGTGAAGGACGCTGAGCCCGCCGACGCCGGAGTCGAAGACACCGATGGGCGCGGCGTCAGCCATGCGCCACTCCGCACACGGCGCACTGCGGATCACGCTTGACGCGCAGTTCGCGGAAGCGCGTACCCAAGGCGTCGATCAGCAGCAAGCGTCCCACCAGCGGCTCGCCAAAGCCGGCCAGCAGCTTCAGCGCTTCAAGCGCCTGCAGGCTGCCCACCAGGCCCACCAGCGGGCCGACCACGCCGGCCTCGCTGCAGGTCAGTTCGGCTTCGCTGCCGTGGCCGTAGAGGCAGTGGTAGCAGGGGCTTTCCTCGCGGCGCGGGTCGAACACCGAGAGCTGCCCTTCCAGGCGGATCGCCGCGCCGCTCACCAGCGGCTTCTTCGCGGCGACACAGGCGGCGTTCAC
The DNA here is from genome assembly GCF_054720805.1 of Pseudomonas sp. MT3. Classification (NCBI taxonomy): domain Bacteria; kingdom Pseudomonadati; phylum Pseudomonadota; class Gammaproteobacteria; order Pseudomonadales; family Pseudomonadaceae; genus Pseudomonas; species Pseudomonas sp. MT3. The sequence continues at coordinate 71,476 of NZ_JBTVPY010000025.1, read as the reverse complement.
CGCCTCGCGAGTGCCGAAGTTGTCGCAGCAGTCCAGCACCAGGTCCACCGCCGCCACGGCGGCGTCAAGGGAATCGGCGTCCAGCGCCTGGCGATGGGCGAGCAGTTTCACGTCCGGGTTCAACGCGGTCAGGCGCACGATGGCGGAATCCACCTTACTCACGCCGACGCTGTCGGTGTCGTGGATGATCTGCCGCTGCAGATTGGTCAGGTCGACGCTGTCGAAGTCCGCCAGGTGCAACTCGCCGACGCCGGCGGCGGCCAGATACAGCGCCACCGGGGCGCCCAGGCCGCCGAGACCGACGATCAGCACGCGACTTTCCTTCAGGCGCAGTTGGCCGTCGACGTCGATCTGCGAGAGCAGGATCTGCCGGCTGTAACGCAGCAGTTCGTTATCGCTCAGCATGTCCAGCTCCCGAGACTGATACGTTGGTGGCCGCCGAGATCGCGGCGGCTTTCCACGTGTGCAAAGCCACGAGTCAGCAGCAGGTCGCGCACGGCGTCGGCCTGGTCGAAGCCATGTTCGAGCATCAGCCAGCCACCGTTCTCCAGGTGCGCGGGCGCCTGCTCGACGATCAGGCGGATGTCGTCCAGGCCGTCAGCCCCGGAGACCAGCGCGCTCGACGGTTCGAAACGCACGTCGCCCTGCGCGAGGTGCGGGTCGGCGCTGGGAATGTAGGGCGGGTTGCTGACGATCAGCGAGAAGCGCTCGCCGGCCAGCTCGGAGAACCACTGGCTGGAACGGAAGGCGGCATTGGCAAGATCCAGGCGCTCACGGTTGCGCTCGGCCAGAGCCACGGCCTCGGCCACGCGGTCCACCCCCAGCACTTGCCAGCCCGGACGTTCGCAGGCCAGGGCCAGGGCGATGGCGCCGGTACCGGTGCCCAGGTCGAGCACGCGGGCCGGCGTGGCCGGCAGCAGGTCGAGGGCGGTTTCCACCAGCAGTTCAGTGTCCGGGCGCGGGATCAGGGTGTGCGGCGCAACTTCCAGGTCCAGGCTCCAGAAACCCTGGCGGCCGAGGATGTAGGCCACCGGCTCGCCGGCCTGACGACGGGCGAGGAAGCTGTCGAACAGGTCGCGAGCCTCGCGGCTGACCACACGCTCAGGCCAGGTACGCAGGAAACTGCGCGACTTGCCCAGCGCGGCGGCGAGCAGTAGCTCGGCGTCCAGACGCGCGCTGGGCGAGTCCGGCAGTTGCGCCTCGTTGAGCAGGGTCATGATGGTTGCCATCGTCGCTCTCTCAGTCGCCCGCTCTCTCAATCACCAAGCGCGGCCAACTGGTCGGCCTGGAACTCTTGCAGCAGGGGCTCGATCACCTGTTCCACCGCGCCTTCCATCACTTCGCCCAGGGAATAGAGGGTGAGGTTGATGCGGTGGTCGGTCACCCGGCCCTGGGGGAAATTGTAGGTGCGGATACGCTCGGAACGGTCACCCGAACCGACCAGCAGCTTGCGCGTGCTGGCGATGGCCTGCTGGGCGGCGGCCTGCTGCTGGTCGTTGAGCTTGGCCGCAAGCCAGGCCATCGCCTTGGCGCGGTTCTTGTGCTGCGAGCGCTCTTCCTGGCATTCGACCACGATACCCGAGGGAATGTGCGTGATGCGCACCGCCGAGTCGGTCTTGTTCACGTGCTGACCGCCGGCGCCGGAGGAACGATAGGTATCCACCCGCAGGTCGGCCGGGTTGATCTCGATGGCCGCCTGCTCGTCCGGCTCGGGCAGCACCGCCACGGTGCAGGCCGAGGTGTGGATGCGCCCCTGGGATTCGGTTTCCGGCACGCGCTGCACGCGGTGGGCACCGGACTCGAACTTGAGCTTGGCGTAGACATTGTCGCCCTCGACCCGGGCGATCACCTCTTTATAACCGCCGTGCTCACCCTCGTTCTCGGACATGATTTCCACGCGCCAGCCCTGCCTCTCGGCATAACGCGAGTACATGCGGAACAGGTCGCCGGAGAAGATCGCCGCCTCGTCGCCGCCGGTGCCGGCGCGGATTTCCAGGAAGACGTTACGGCCGTCGTTGGGGTCCTTGGGCAGCAGCATGCGCTGCAGGCGGTCCTCCAGGTCGACCAGTGCGGTCTTCGCTTCCGCGACTTCCTCCTCGGCCATCTCGCGCAGGTCCGGGTCGCTGTCCTTGAGCAGCGCCTGGGCGCCCTCCAGGTCCGACTGCACCTTGCGGAACTCGCGGAAGGCAAGGAAGACCGGCTCCACTTCCGCGTATTCGCGGGAGTAGGCGCGGAACTTGGTCTGGTCGCTGATCACCTCGGCGTCCCCCAGAAGCGCGGTGAGCTCTTCGTAGCGGTCGCTGAGGATGTCCAGCTTTTTCAGGAGGGACGCTTTCATCGCTTGTCAGTGCCCTCCTCGAGGGCGAACAGTTCCTGCGCGACGGCCAGCGCATCGATGCGGCCCTCGGCGGAGAGTTTCTTCATCTGCACGCTGGGCGCGTGCAGCAACTTGTTGGTCAGGCCACGGCTGAGCTGGGCGATCACTTCCATCGGGTCGGCGCCGTTGGCCAGCAGGCGCTGGGCCTTCTGGGTTTCCTCGTCGCGCAGGCGCTCGGCCTGCTGGCGGTAGGCACGCAGCACGTCGACGGCGGCCAGCTCGCGCAGGCGCGCCATGAAATCGACGACGCCATCGCCCACCAACTCCTCAGCGGCCTGGGCGGCGCCCTGGCGGCTCTTGAGGTTCTCGGCGACCACCTCGTGGAGATCGTCGACGCTATAGAGGTAGACGTCTTCCAGCTCGCCGACTTCCGGCTCGATGTCGCGCGGCACGGCGATGTCGACCATGAACATCGGCTTGTGCCGGCGCTGCTTCAGCGCGCGCTCCACCGCACCCTTGCCGAGGATCGGCAACTGGCTGGCGGTGGAGCTGATGACGATGTCGCTGTTGACCAGTTCGTCGGGCATGTCCGCCAGCAGGATGGCGCGAGCGCCGAACTGCTCGGCCAGCTGGCTGGCGCGCTCCAGGGTACGGTTGGCGACCACGATGCGCTTCACGCCCTGCTCATGCAGGTGGCGCGCGACCAGGGTGATGGTCTCGCCGGCGCCGATCAGCAGTGCCTGGCTGCGGCTCAGGTCGCTGAAGATCTGCCGGGCCAGGCTCACCGCGGCGAAGGCCACGGACACCGGGTTCTCGCCAATGGCAGTGTCGGTACGCACGGTCTTGGCGGTACTGAAGGTGGCCTGGAACAGGCGGCCGAGCATCGGGCCGATGGTGCCGGCTTCACGGGCCACGGCGTAGGCGGATTTCATCTGGCCGAGGATCTGCGGCTCGCCGAGCACCATCGAGTCCAGGCCGGCGGCGACGCGCATCATGTGGCGCACCGCTTCGTCGTCCTGGTGGACGTAGGCGCAAGCGCGCAGGTCATCGATACTCAGGTTGTGGTAATCGGCCAGCCAGGCCAGCACGTCGCCGGCATCCGGATGCTCGATCTCCAGGTAGAGCTCGCTGCGGTTGCAAGTGGAGAGGATGGCGGCTTCGCGGCTGGACGTCAGACGGCAGAGCAGTTGCAAGGCCTCGACCATCTGCTCGGGAGTAAAAGCCACGCGCTCGCGCACGGCCACGGACGCGGTCTTGTGGTTGATACCGAGGGCAATGAAGGCCATGCAGAGTCGCTGAGCTGATCGGAAAGCCCGCAATTGTCCTACGTCGCCCAGTGAAGGACAACCACCCGCGACGTAACGCACACTGCAAATCGTATACAAGGCCCGAAGCCACGCTTGCCCATTGGGATTGCCACATTCCTTATGTCATGATGGGTCCCATTTCGCAGGTTAGGTCACCGTCCTTCCTCTATGAACAAGTCTCTTGCGCTGCTGACTGCTCTGCTGCTGCTCGGCGGCTGCCAGTCCCTTTCCCATAAAACGCCGGATGGTTCTTCCGCCGAGAAGGACAAGGCCGTCGCCGCCCAGAAGGACCGGAAGTACGGCTCCTTCAGCGAAGAGACCCTGTACTCGCTGCTGGTGGCGGAGCTCGCCGGCCAGCGCAACCGCTTTGACATCGCCCTCTCCAACTACGTCGAGCAGGCCCGCGCCACCCAGGACCCGGGGGTCGCCGAGCGCGCCTTCCGCATCGCCGAATACCTGGGCGCCGACCAGGAAGCCCTGGATACCTCGCTGATCTGGGCCAAGGCCGCACCGGACAACCTCGACGCCCAGCGCGCCGCCGCCATCCAGCTGGCGCGCACCGGGCAGTACGACGAATCGATGGTGTACATGGAGAAAGTCCTCAACGGCCAGGGCGACACCCATTTCGACTTCCTCGCGCTGTCCGCCGCCGAGACCGACCCGGACACCCGCGCGGGTCTGCTGCAGAGCTTCGATCGCCTGTTGAAAAAGTACCCGGACAACGGCCAGTTGCTGTTCGGCAAGGCCCTGCTGCTGCAACAGGACGGCCGTCCGCAGGAAGCCCTGCACCTGCTGGAAGACAACGCCGCCAGCAAGCACGACGTCGCCCCGCTGCTGCTGCGCGCGCGCCTGCTGCAAAGCATGAAGCGCAGCGACGAAGCGCTACCGCTGCTCAAGAACGGCATCAAGGAACACCCGGACGACAAGCGCGTACACCTCGCCTACGCCCGCCTGCTGGTGGAACAGAACCGCCTGGACGAAGCCAAGGCCGAGTTCTCCGCGCTGGTCGAGCAGTTCCCCGATGACGACGACCTGCGCTTCTCCCTGGCGCTGGTCTGCCTGGAAGCCCAGGCCTGGGACGAGGCCAAGGTCTACCTGCAGGAACTGGTCGAGCGCGACAGCCATGTCGACGCCGCCCACTTCAACCTGGGCCGCCTGGCCGAGGAGCAGAAGGACCCGGAAACCGCCCTCAAGGAATACGCCCAGGTCGGCCCCGGCAACGACTTCCTTCCGGCGCAACTGCGCCAGAGCGAAATCCTGCTCGACCAGAAGCGCATCGACGAAGCCTCCCGCCGCCTCGCCGAAGCCCGCGATCGCCAGCCGGACTACGCCATCCAGCTGTACCTGATCGAGGCCGAGGGCCTGTCCAACCGCGACCAGGTCGACCGTGCCTGGAACGCCATCCAGCAAGGCCTCAAGCAGTTCCCGGACGACCTCAATCTGCTCTACACCCGCTCCATGCTCGCCGAGAAGCGCAATGACCTGTCACAGATGGAGCAGGACCTGCGCCTGATCATCCAGCGCGAGCCGGACAACGCAATGGCGCTCAACGCGCTAGGCTACACCCTGGCCGACCGCACCACCCGCTACAGCGAGGCCCACGACCTGATCCAGAAGGCCCACTCGCTGAACCCGGATGACCCGGCCATTCTCGACAGCCTGGGCTGGGTCAACTACCGCCTGGGCAACCTCAGCGAAGCGGAAACCTACCTGCGCAAGGCGCTGGAACGCTTCCCCGACCACGAAGTCGCCGCCCACCTGGGCGAAGTGCTCTGGGCCCAGGGCAAGCAGAGCGAAGCCCGCAAGGTGTGGGCCGCCGCCCTGCAAGCCCAGCCCGACAGCACCGTCCTGCGCGACACCATGAAGCGCCTGACCGGCTCTGGAACCCTCTGATCCATGCGTTTACGTCATCTGCTCGGGGCCGCCACCCTCGCCCTGCTCGCCGGCTGCTCCGGCCTCGGCACCCACGAGTCCCTGGAAGGCCAGGGCAATGCTACCGCCTGGAACGCCCACAAGGCGCGCATCGCCACCCTCGACGGCTGGCAGATCGACGGCAAGGTGGGCATTCGCGCGCCCAAGGACTCCGGCAGCGGCACCCTGTTCTGGCTGCAGCGCCAGGACTACTACGACATCCGCCTGTCCGGTCCGCTGGGCCGCGGCGCGGCGCGCCTGACCGGGCGCGAGGGCGCGGTGACCCTGGAAGTCGCCGGCCAGGGCCGCTATGAGGCCGCCTCCCCCGAAGAGCTACTGGAGCAACAGATGGGCTGGCGCCTGCCGGTTTCCCATCTGCTCTGGTGGATTCGCGGCCTGCCCGCGCCGGACAGCAAGAGCCGCCTGACCCTGGACAGCGACAGCCACCTGGCCAGGCTCGAACAGGACGGCTGGGACGTGGAATACACCCGCTACAGCGAGCAGAACGGCTACTGGCTGCCCGAACGCCTGAAGCTGCATGGCCAGGATCTGGACGTCACCCTGGTGGTCAAGACCTGGCAGCCGCGCCAACTGGGCGCCAGCCAGGCGGGCCAGCAGTGACATGCGGGACCGCCTGACCCTGCCGGCGCCGGCCAAGCTCAACCTGTTCCTGCACATCAACGGCCGCCGCCCCGACGGCTACCATGAGCTGCAGACCCTCTTCCAGTTCCTCGACCACGGTGACGAACTGCACTTCGCCCTGCGCGAGGATGGCGAAATCCACCTGAACACCGAGATCGAAGGCGTTCCCCACGACAGCAACCTGATCGTCAAGGCCGCCCGCCGGCTGCAGGAGCAATCGGGGTGCCGACTGGGCGCCGATATCTGGCTGGACAAGCGCCTGCCAATGGGCGGCGGCATCGGCGGCGGCAGCTCCGACGCCGCCACCACCCTACTCGGCCTGAAGCACCTGTGGAATCTCGACTGGGACGAAGAGCGCCTCGCTGCCCTGGGCCTGACGCTCGGCGCCGACGTGCCGGTGTTCGTGCGAGGCCGCGCCGCGTTCGCCGAAGGGGTCGGCGAGAAGCTCACACCGGTCACGCTGGAGGAGCCCTGGTTCCTCGTCGCCGTACCGCAAGTCTTTGTCTCCACAGCAGAAGTTTTCTCCGATCCCGAGTTGACACGGGATACTCCGCCCATTAAAGTTCGCAGCCTTCTCGGGGTGGACGGTCATAACGACTGCCAGCCGGTCGTCGAGAAGCGTTACCCGGATGTACGTAACGCACTGATCCAGCTAGGTAAATTTACCGAAGCGAGATTGACCGGCACCGGAGCTTGTGTATTTGGGAGCTTCCCAAATCAAGGCGATGCTGATAAAGTTCGCCGCCAACTTCCGGCCACTCTGCCGAGTTTTGTCGCCCAGGGGCGTAACATCTCGATGTTGCACCGCAAGCTGCAAAGCCTGGCCTGAGAAGAAGTAATGTAATCGGTTGTACGATACAGGGGCGTCGCCAAGCGGTAAGGCAGCAGGTTTTGATCCTGCCATGCGTTGGTTCGAATCCAGCCGCCCCTGCCATTTTCTTCTGGCTCAACCGGGCCTACCCTCAAGCCGACACAGGTACCGCAGCGTGTCCAAAATGATGGTTTTCACGGGGAACGCCAACCCCGATCTGGCACGCCGTGTCGTACGGCAGCTGCATATTCCCCTCGGTGACGTTTCTGTCGGTAAATTCTCCGACGGCGAAATCAGTGTCGAAATCAATGAAAATGTTCGTGGTAAGGACGTTTTCCTGATCCAGCCGACCTGCGCACCGACCAACGACAACCTGATGGAACTGGTGGTAATGGCCGATGCCTTCCGCCGCTCCTCGGCGACTCGTATCACGGCAGTCATCCCCTACTTCGGTTATGCCCGCCAGGATCGCCGTCCGCGCTCCGCCCGCGTGGCCATCAGCGCCAAGGTCGTTGCCGACATGCTGACAGTCGTAGGCGTCAATCGCGTGCTGACCGTTGACCTGCATGCCGACCAGATCCAGGGCTTCTTCGACATCCCCGTCGACAACATCTACGGCTCGCCCGTACTGGTCGACGACATCGAGGACCAGCGCTTCGAGAACCTGATGATCGTCTCCCCGGACATCGGTGGCGTAGTGCGCGCTCGTGCCGTCGCCAAGTCCCTGGGCGTCGACCTGGCCATCATCGACAAGCGTCGTCCGAAGGCCAACCAGTCTGAAGTCATGCACATCATCGGTGATGTCGAAGGCCGTACCTGCGTACTGGTCGACGACATGGTCGATACCGCCGGCACCCTCGGCCACGCCGCCAAGGCTCTGAAAGAGCACGGCGCCGCCAAGGTCATCGCCTACTGTACCCATCCGGTGCTGTCCGGCCGTGCCATCGAGAACATCGAGAATTCCGTACTGGACGAGCTGGTGGTGACCAACACCATCCCGCTGTCCGCTGCTGCGCAAGCCTGTGGCCGCATCCGCCAGCTGGACATCGCTCCGGTTGTCGCTGAAGCCATGCGCCGCATCAGCAATGAAGAATCGATCAGCGCCATGTTCCGCTAAGGCGGGACAGCGCTGACGTAAAGCGCCCCGTCACGCCGATGGGGCATTAGCAAAATCGCCCGAACGCTGGTCGCAAGCGTCCGGGCGATCTTGTCATTTTGGAGAGTGTGAAATGGTTGATTTTGTACTGAATGCACAAGAGCGTTCCGACCTGGGGAAAGGTGCGAGCCGCCGCCTGCGTCGTAACGAAGGCCTGATCCCGGCTGTGGTTTACGGTGGCGAGAAAGCCCCGCAATCCCTGACCCTGGAACTGCGCGAAGTGTCCAAGCTGCTGGAAAACGAGGCTGCCTTCAGCCACGTGATCACCCTGAACGTCGGTTCCGCCAAGGAAACCGTACTGATCAAGGCCCTGCAGCGTCACCCGTCCAAAGGCTTCGTCATGCACGCTGACTTCCAGCGCGTCGTTGCCGACCACAAGCTGACCGCTCACGTTCCGCTGCACTTCCTGAACGAAGCGACCGCTGTTGGCGTCAAGACCGGTGGCGGCGAGATCTCCCACGTGATCGCCGAAGTCGAAGTTTCCTGCCTGCCGAAAGACCTGCCGGAATTCATCGAAGTCGACCTGGCCAAGGTAGAACTGGGCCAGATCGTTCACCTGTCCGACCTGAAACTGCCGAAAGGCGTAGAGCTGGTGCAACTGGCCCACGGTAACGACCTGGCCGTCGCCAACATCCACGCTTCCCGCGTAGTGAAAGAAGAAGGTGAAGGCGAAGCTGCTGCCGAGTAATCGCGCGCACCATTGCCTTTAAGGAAGGGGCCCCGTCGTGACTGCCGTACAACTGATCGTTGGCCTGGGAAATCCAGGCCCGGAATACGACCAGACCCGGCATAACGCAGGGGCCCTTTTCGTTGAGCGACTGGCGGACGCGCAACGCGCGAACCTGTCTCTCGACAAGAAGTACTTCGGCCTGGTCGCTAAATTCAGCCACAAGGGCCGCGACGTTCGTCTGCTCATCCCCACCACCTACATGAACCGCAGCGGCCAGGCCGTGGCGGCGCTCGCCGGATTCTTCCGCATTCCGGTCGAAGCCATCCTGGTGGCCCACGACGAACTCGACATGCCTCCCGGCGTCGCCAAGCTCAAGAAGGGCGGCGGACACGGCGGGCACAACGGGCTGCGCGACATCATCGCCCAACTCGGCAACCAGAACGGTTTCCATCGCCTGCGGCTTGGCATCGGCCATCCGGGGCACAGCAGCCTGGTCTCCGGCTTCGTCCTCGGCCGCGCCCCGCGCTCCGAGCAGGAATTGCTCGACACCAGCATCGACTCCGCCCTCGGCGTGCTGCCGGAAATGCTCGACGGGGACTGGACCCGCGCGATGCAGAAGCTGCACAGCCAGAAGGCCTGATCACACCTCTTTTCCGCCACCTGGCGCGAGGGACCTAGCATGGGATTCAACTGCGGCATCGTCGGCCTGCCCAACGTCGGCAAGTCCACCCTGTTCAACGCCCTGACCAAATCCGGCATCGCGGCGGAAAACTTCCCTTTCTGCACCATCGAGCCGAACAGCGGCATCGTGCCGATGCCCGACGCCCGCCTCGATGCGCTGGCCGAGATCGTCAAGCCCGAGCGCGTGCTGCCGACCACGATGGAATTCGTCGATATCGCCGGCCTGGTAGCGGGCGCCTCCAAGGGTGAAGGCCTGGGCAACAAGTTCCTCGCCAACATCCGCGAAACCGACGCTATTGCCCACGTCGTGCGCTGCTTCGAAGACGAGAACGTCATCCACGTTTCCAACAGCGTCGACCCCAAGCGCGATATCGAGATCATCGACCTCGAACTGATCTTCGCCGACCTCGACAGCTGCGAGAAGCAACTGCAGAAAGTCGCGCGCAACGCCAAAGGCGGCGACAAGGACGCTCTCGCACAGAAAACCCTGCTGGAAAAGCTCATCCCCCACTTCAGCGAAGGCAAGCCCGCCCGCTCGCTGATGAAGCACATGAGCGATGACGAGAAGCGCGCCGTGCGTGGCTTCCACCTGCTGACCAGCAAGCCGGTCATGTACATCGCCAACGTCGCCGAAGACGGCTTCGAAAACAACCCGCACCTGGACGTCGTGCGCGCCATCGCCGAAGAAGAAGGCGCCATGGTCGTACCGGTCTGCAACAAGATCGAAGCCGAGATCGCCGAACTGGACGACGGCGAAGAGAAGGACATGTTCCTCGAAGCCCTCGGCCTCGAAGAACCCGGCCTGAACCGCGTGATTCGCGCCGGCTACGAACTGCTGCACCTGCAGACCTACTTCACCGCCGGGGTGAAGGAAGTCCGCGCCTGGACCGTCCGCGTCGGCGCCACCGCCCCTCAGGCCGCCGCCGTGATCCACACCGACTTCGAAAAGGGTTTCATCCGCGCTGAAGTCGTCGCCTACGACGACTTCATCCAGTTCAAGGGCGAACAGGGCGCGAAAGAAGCCGGCAAATGGCGCCTGGAAGGCAAGGAATACATCGTCAAGGACGGCGACGTGATGCACTTCCGCTTCAACGTCTGACGATTTTTTCTGAACTCAGGAGCGCTCAATAGCGCTCAATGGAATGGGAAGGCCTTTTTAAATCAATGGCTTGCCTAACAATACGGTCTGCTGAGCGTTCCTATTGTTCATCGAGTTCTGAAAAAATCGGGGGTAGCGTTGGGGGTACTCGTGTTCAACCGTGGGGGTACTTTCCCCGCAGTGGAGTCCAACGATGCCCGAGAATCTACTCACCGATGCCAAGGTCAAGTCGGTCAAACCTGCTGATCGAGACTGGAAACTTTCAGACGGCGGTGGCTTGTTCCTGCTGGTCAAGCCTACCGGCGGCAAGCTCTGGCGGTGGAAGTATCGCCTGCAAGGCAAGGAAAACCTCTTTGCCATCGGCAGCTTTCCCCAGGTAAGCCTTGCAGAGGCGCGCGCAGCCCGGGAAAGGGCACGCTCTCTGGTAAAGCAGGGTATCCACCCTGCCCATGAGCGGCAGCAGGTCAAGCAACGCAACCTGGAAGCACTGGAGGAACGCAAGCGCGCCCGTGAAAGCTCGTTTGCCAAGGTGGCGCAAGCCTACCTGGCCGAGATCAAGCCTGTCTTCGCGCACAGCTCCTATCGCACGAAAGAGTCCCGCATCAGGAAGTACCTGTCTCCCAAGTTCGACGGAATGCCGATGAGCGACATTGGCGTCAAGCAGATCCGCCCACTGCTGGAAGAGTGTAAGACTCATGGCGCGTGGGCTGCGATCCATGTCAAAGGCGATCTTTCGGCCATCTTCGAATTCGCGGTCGTGCGTGGCCTGGTTGAGGCCAACCCGATCCCGAGCCTGCGCGGGCTGCTACGCGTGCCTGCCAGCGAAAGCAAGGCGGCGATGACGCGCGATCAGATCCAGAGGTTTTATCAGGCATTGCGCGGCTACAGGGGCTATCCGGAAACTGCCCTGTGCCTGCGGTTGATTGCGCTGACCGCTTGCCGTCCCGGGGAGGCTGCCGATGCCGAATGGGAAGAGTTCGATTTTGAGGGTGCCGTGTGGCGTCGACCTGCGGCCAAGATGAAGGCACGCCGTGACCACATCAGCCCGCTGTCCACGCAGGCCATTGCAGTGCTGAAGGACTTGCAGCGCATCACGGGTGGCGGACGCTACTTGTTCCCTCATCGGAGCGGCAAAGGCTTCAGCACGCCCAACCGGCTTACCTACGCCATGCGTGATATGAACCTGGGCCGAGGAACGACGCCCCATTGCTGGCGCACCACCTTTTCGACCTGGGCGAATGAAAACGGGTTCCGACCCGACGCCATCGAGCGGCAGCTTGCTCATGTGGAAAGCAACAAGGTTCGGGCGACCTACAACAAGGCGCTGCTGCTGGATCAGAGAAGGTCGCTACTACAGGCTTGGGCGGGCTACCTGAGTGCGACAGAGCACAGCGGCACCGAATAATGCTGTTCGCCTTTGCAGAGGACTGGAGCCTATAAACGGGGCAATCCAATGATTAAAAAGGGTAATTTAGGCCGCTAATGCCCCTTTATAGACCGTGATTCACGTGGTCGCACCCTGCCAGGCAGGGCGACCTCCCTCTCCGCAAGGCCCATGGCAGTGAAACAGGGTAACCAAACGACTTTAATGAGGCATTACAAAAGACAATACCCCATTTAACGACTATGATTGCCCCATTTAGACAGCCTGAGCTTACATTTCCATGCACTCGCTTACCCCCGAGTACCTCACCGCGCTTCGCTTCGATGGTACCCAGGCCGCCACACTGCGCGCATTGGGCGAGTATCAGGGCAAGCAACAGCTCTACGCCGCCCAGTCTCCGGAAGCCCTCAAGGGCCTGCGCCAGATCGCAGTGGTCGAATCCACCGAATCATCCAACCGATTGGAAGGTGTCGTCGTCGCGCCCTCGCGGCTGAAGTCCCTGGTCATCCGCAATGCAGCACCGAAGAGTCGCTCCGAACAGGAGATCGCCGGCTACCGCGATGCCCTGGCGTTGATCCACGAATCGGCCGCGCACATGACCTTCAACGAAGGCGTGGTGCTGCAATTGCACACCATGCTGTATCGCTACATGCCGCAGGCCGGCGGACGCTGGAAAGCCACCAACAACGACATCATCGAACGCCATCCGGACGGCACGTCACGGCTGCGCTTCCAACCGGTCGCTGCGCATCTAACGCCGATGGCCATGGCCGATATGACCCGGCACTACGCCACCGCACTGGACCAACATCTGGCCGATCCGCTGGTGCTGGTACCCCTGGCGATGCTCGACTTCCTATGCATCCACCCCTTCCCCGACGGCAACGGTCGCATGTCGCGTTTGCTGACCCTATTGCTGCTCTACCACTTCGACTATGCCGTGGGCCGCTATATCAGCCTGGAACGCATCTTCGAGGAAACCAAGGAAGGCTATTACGAGACGCTGGAAGCCAGTTCGCAGGGCTGGCATCAAGGGCAGCACGACGTCAAACCCTGGCTTGACTACTTCTGGGGGGCCTTGCTGCGGGCCTACCGCGAGTTCGAGGAGCGTGTCGGCACCATCGAGCGTGGCCGAGGCAGCAAAGGCGACCGGGTGCGCGCGGAAGTCCTGGCGCGCGCCCTGCCGTTTTCCATCTCCGAGATTGAAGAAGCTTGCCCGGGCGTGAGTCGGGACATGGTGCGACTGGTACTGCGGGCGATGAAATCAGAGGGTTTGATCGAATCGACCGGCAAAGGGCGTGGGGCGAAATGGAAGCGCATCACGGCAGGCACCTCCGGTAGTACGGCGGTTCTGGCGACTAGCCGCAAGATGGATCAGTGAGGAGTCTTTATGGATAACGTTTTCCAATTCCGCGACCAGCTCATCGAACGCTATGGCAGCTTTTCCCGCAGTTTCGTTCGTATCGCCGCACCCGATATCCAGGCCGAGGTAGAACATCAGTACGCGCAGGGCCGCTACTGGCCTGAGCCGCTGGTGCAGATCAACCCGAACTACCAACGTCAGGGCACAGTGCAGCAACTGGTGGAGCAGGGCCTCCTGGATTCTGCCTGCGCAGACATTTTCCAGGTCGGGAAAACCGAAGGTTCGCCACAACCTCTGCATCTTTACAAACACCAGATGGAAGCCTTGGCCAAAGGCCAGGGACGTCAAAGCTATGTCGTCACGACCGGTACGGGGTCGGGGAAGTCCCTGTCCTTCTTCATCCCGATCATTGACCGCATTCTCAAGGCCAGGAAATCCGACGGCAAAGCACGAACCAGGGCGATCGTCATCTATCCGATGAACGCCCTGGCCAACAGCCAACTGGAAGAGCTCGACAAGTTTCTACATGGTTATGCGCCAGAGCTTCGCCCCTTCACTGCGAAGCGCTACACCGGCCAGGAAAGCAAGGCGGAACGCAGTGCCATCGCGGATGACCCGCCCGATATCCTGCTGACCAACTTCATGATGCTGGAGTACATCCTCACGCGCTTCGACGAAGTGGACCGGCGCGTGGTGGAGCACTGCGAGGGACTTGAGTTCCTGGTGCTGGACGAACTCCACACCTATCGTGGCCGTCAGGGTGCAGACGTTGCCTTGCTGGTGCGCCGCCTGCGCGAACGTCTGAAGGCCGCGCAACTGGTCTGCATCGGCACTTCGGCCACCATGTCCAGTTCAGGTAGTCAGGCCGACCGCAATCGCGTGGTGGCCGAGGTAGCCAGCAAGCTCTTTGGCACTACTATCAGCGAGCACGATGTCATCGGCGAAACCCTTGAGCGGGTCACCAACCCGCTCAAGGACGTCAGCGCCATCCGCCCTGAACTACCGGCTGCCATTACACGCGGGCAGGATATCTGGGCCAACTTCGACGCCTTCCGCAACGATCCACTATCCATCTGGGTGGAATTGAACCTGGGTATCGAACTACCCGCTGACGAGCCCCCTCGTCGCGCGCGGCCCATGATGTTGGAAGAAGCCAGCCGCCACCTTGCCGAAGACTCAGGTTGCCGACCTGAAGCTGCCCGAGCCGCTCTACAGCGCTTTCTCGTGGCTGCCCATGACGTGCGCACGCCCCAGGGCAAGCCGCCTTTCGCGTTCAAGCTGCACCAGTTCATCAGCGGCCCCGGCAAGGTGCTCACCACCCTGGAAGCGCGCGGCAAGCGCCATGTCACGCTCGATGCTCAGCGTTTCGCGCCGGGTCGCCAGCAAGAAAATGTGCTGCTTTACCCCACGCACTTCTGCCGCGATTGCGGCCAGGAATACCTGCCAGTCTGGCACTCACAGCAACCTGTCAGCTTCAGCTCGCGCGAGATCGACGACATCGCCGCAGAGGACGACGCCAGCTATGGCTTTTTGTGCCCTCTGGTACCCGGCCAGCGATACGGTGGTATGCAGGACGATCTGCCGGAAACCTGGATCGACCTCAACCGCAGCGTACCCAAGGTTAAACGCGACTATGAGAATGCAATTCCCTATATGGTCACTGTCGATGCCAAAGGGCAAACAGGCTCGGGGACGGAGTTCTGGTTCATCCCCGGCAAGTTCCGCTTCTGCCTGAACTGCGGCACGACACACGAAGCCCACGGCAAGGATGCCAACCGCCTCTCCAGCCTGTCCGGCGAAGGCCGCTCCTCGGCCACCACCATGATTGCCCTGGCGGCCTTGCAGCAATTATTCATGCTTCCCGAACTGACGCCAGGCCAGCCTGACCCGCGCAAGCTGCTCGGTTTCACCGACAACCGCCAGGATGCCGCCCTGCAGGCGGGACATTTCAACGATTTCATTTTCCTGCTGACGCTGCGCGCCGGCTTGGTCGGTGCCCTGCAGGGCAGCGGCGGTCAGCTCGATGAAGAACACCTGGCCGAAAGCGTATTTAAAGCTCTCGGCTTTCAAGGGGTCGATGAAGCGACCCTGGTGGAGTATCTGCGCACACCCAAGCTCATGGGACTAGCCCGGCAGGAAGCGCAACGTACTTTGCGCTTCATCATCGCCTACCGTCTATTGCGTGATTTGCGCCGCGGCTGGCGCTACAACAATCCAAATTTGGATCAGCTCGGCCTGTTGCAGATTCGTTATCGTGACCTGGATACCTTCTGCGCTGACGCCAGCATCTTTGCTGCCAACGGTATCCTGGCCGGATTGACGGCCGCGCAACGGATAGGTCTGTACGAATTGCTGTTCGACACTCTGCGCCGCCACCTGTGCCTGGAAAGTCGTTACCTCGATCCAGTCGAGCAGGACAAGGCACGCACCAGCGCCCACACCTACCTGAATGAACGCTGGGCCTTCGCCCCCGACGAAAAGCTCGATACCGGCCGCTACCTCATCCTAGGTAAGCGTCCGGAATACCGGGGCAAGCCGCGTACCGATCTGGTGACGGGCGGCCCACGCTCCCGTCTGCTGCGGCAAATCAAGACCGCCGCCTTCTGGCGCGACAGCACCTGCGCCAGAGAAGTCGCGCACTGGAAGGATGCCGAATGGGCCGAGTTGATCGAAGCACTGCTGGAGTCCGCCAAGCACTACGGCTACGTGCAGCGCCACCCCATCGATGCCCAACTCGCCGGTTGGCGCTTGAACGCAGCAGCCCTGGACTGGTGCCTGATTGCCGATCAGCCGCAAACTGACAGCAGCCGCATCAATCAGTATTTCCGCGCCCTGTACCTCGACATTGCCGACCTGCTGCAACAGCCCTCGCATCCGCTGTTCGACTTCGAGGCCCAGGAACACACGGCCCAGGTGGATGCGCCACGCCGGCAACTGCTGGAACAGCGCTTCCGCTACACCGAAAAGGATAGGCAGGACTGGGCGCAGAACCCGGCTCACGAAGCGCCTCTGGAGCGTCTGCCGGTGATGTTCTGTTCGCCCACCATGGAGCTGGGCGTTGACATCTCCGCGCTCAACACTGTGTACCTGCGCAACGTGCCGCCGACTCCCGCCAACTACGCCCAGCGTAGCGGCCGAGCCGGTCGCTCTGGCCAGCAAGCGCTGGTCATCACCTATTGCGCGGCGCTCAGTCCGCATGACCAGTGGTTCTTCCACAATGCCGAGCAGATGGTGCACGGCGTGGTGCGCGCGCCGACCCTCGACCTGACTAATCGCGATTTGATCGACAGCCATCTGCAAGCAGTCTGGCTCGCCAGTACCCAGGTGCCGCTGGATGACAGCATCGCGCCCATGCTGGATCTCGATCAGCCCGGCAAGCCACTGAAACAGCCCTTGCACGAAGCGCTGCGCTCACCTGCCGTCCAGCAGCGGGCATTGGCCAGTGCGGGGCGGGTCATAGACCAACTCGCGGGCGAGCTCGAAGGCAGCTCCTGGTTCACCCAAGACTATGTGCGCCAGGTCATCGACAACGCGGCGCAGGCGTTCTCCGGGGCACTGGAGCGCTGGCGCGTGCTGTTCGATGCCACCCGCCAGCAGATGGACATGGCCGACCGTATCGTCAAGAGCCACACCGCCTCGCACACGGAGCGTCAGAATGCCCAGCGCCGCTATGGCGATGCCGCGCGCCAGTACGCCGTGTTGCTCAAGTCCGGCAACGGCCAGAACAACGACTTCTACACCTATCGCTACCTGGCCAGCCAGGGCTTCCTACCCGGCTACAACTTCCCGCGCCTGCCGCTGATGGCCTGGATTCCCGCCCGTGGCGGTCAAACTGCCAATGGCAAAGACGACGAAGGCAGCATGGTCAGCCGGCCGCGCTTTCTGGCCCTGTCCGAGTTTGGCCCACGCAGCCTCATCTACCACCAGGGCCGCATGTACCGCGTGGTGCGCGCCAAGCTCAACGTCGGCAATACCGACCACATTTCCGGTAACAGCCAACTGGCCACTATCGCCTCGCTGGTATGCAGCCAGTGTGGCTACGGTCATCTCGGTGAACCTGGCGGCGAACAGCCATTGGTCAACCGTTGCGAAAACTGCGACGCCTTGCTCACCGAGCACGATTGGGTGCGCGAACTCTATCGCATCGAAACCGTGGAGACCGTGGCCACCGAGCGCATCTCCATTAACGACGAGGAACGCCAGCGTCAGGGCTTCGAGCTGCAAACCACCTACCGTTTCCTGCCCGGCCCCGATGGCCGGATTCAGCAGCAGAAAGCCGTGATCCGGCAGAGCGACGAGCTGCTGGGTGAACTCACCTATGCCCCCGCCGCACAAATCTGGCGTATCAACCGTGGCTGGCGCAGGCGCAAGGACAAGGAGCAACTGGGCTTCTACATCAACCCCATCACCGGTACCTGGAGCAAGCAGGATGCACCGGATGCGGAAGACGACAAGAGCAGCGACGATGCCTTGATGGAGAAAGTGCCCAATCAGCGCATTGTTCCCTTCGTCGAGGACCACCGTAATTTGTTGATCCTCGCGCCTCTGCAAGCGCTATCGCTGGAGGCCATGGCTACGCTGCAGGCAGCGCTCAAGCGCGGCATCGAAATGACCTTCCAGATCGAGGAATCCGAACTGGTGGCCGAACCTCTACCGAAATCCGACGAGCGTCGCGCCCTGCTGTTCTATGAAGCCGCCGAAGGCGGTGCCGGCGTCCTCACCCGCCTGGCCAACAACCCCGCCGATCTGGCCCTCGTAGCAGACAAGGCTCTGCAACTGATCCACTATCGTGCCCCGCAAAACGGCGTCTGGGCTCTGGACGACCTGCCGTCGCTGGAACCCAGCAATGAGCTTGGCAACCATCAGTGCGAAGCCGGCTGCTACCAGTGCCTGCTGTCCTACTTCAACCAGCCCGACCACGAACACATCAACCGCCGCAACGCCGATGTGCTCAAGTTGCTGGTGGCACTGGCCAACGCCCAGGTGCAGCCGCCAATGGACGGCCCGACCGCTGCTGCCTCCGGTGCGTCAGCCGACGACCCGCTCGATGCCTGGCTGACCGCGCTCCGGCAGACAGGCGCAATACAACCCGATGCACTCAGCGTGCCCGTCAACAACGGCGCAGCCATCGCCGCCGCCCAATACAAGGCATCTCGTGCCCTGGTATTCCTGTCCACGGTGGATGAGCAGACCACCAGCGTATTGCGGGATAAAGGCTGGCAGGTGCTCGATTTTTCGGACGCTTCGCGCTGGTCACAACAATTCGCCGCGCACGCCGATGTGTTCGGTTCCAAGGAATAAAGGCGCATGACAACCCTCAAACACGACTTCCTGCCCGGCAACCTGGTGCGCGCCCGTGGCCGCGAATGGGTGGTGCAAAGCGATTCTCGCCGCGACTGGCTGCGCCTGCGTCCATTGAGTGGCGCTGATGACGAAAGCATTTCCCTGGTTCCCGAGCTGGAACTGCACCCGGTCGAGCCTGCCACCTTCGTCTGGCCCGACCCCGTGCGTGCAGGCAACCACGCCGCCGCGCTGTTGTTGCGCGACGCCCTGCGTCTGACCCTGCGCGCCGGAGCCGGCCCGTTCCGCTCCTTCGGCAACATTGCCGTGGAGCCGCGCGGCTACCAGCTCGTGCCGCTGCTGATGGCGCTGCGCCTGTCCACCGTGCGCCTGCTGATCGCCGACGACGTGGGTATCGGCAAGACCATCGAGGCCGGCCTGATCGCCCGCGAACTGATGGATCGCGGTGAAGTCGCCCGCCTGGCCATCCTCTGTCCGCCGCACCTGGTCGAACAATGGCAAAGCGAACTGGAAACCCGCTTCAACCTTCAGGCTGTGGCGTTGACTTCGGCTTCCGCCCCCCGCATCGAGCGCGAGCTGCCGCATGGTATGCGCCTGTTCGACTACCACCCCGTAGTCGTCGTCAGCCTGGATTACATCAAGAGCGAGAGCCACCGCGAACAATTCCTGGCTGCCGCTCCTGAGTGCATCATCGTCGACGAGGCCCACACCTGCACCAGTAGCGGTGCGGGCAAGCAACTGCGCTTCGAACTGCTGCAACGCTTGGCGAAAGATGAGCAACGCCACCTGATACTGCTCACCGCCACACCACACTCTGGCGACGAAGCCGCCTTCTACAACCTGCTGTCGCTGCTCGACCCGCGCTTTGCCGCCTTGCAAGGCCGCATGACCACAGCCGACCCGTTGCGCCAGGAACTGGCCCGCCACTTCGTCCAGCGCCGCCGCAAGGACATCGCTGAATGGCAGGCCGAAACCAACGACGGACGCGGTTTTCCCCGCCGCATGAAAACCGAGCTTACCTACCAGCTCAGCGGCGAATGGGGCGCGTTCTTCGACGCGGTACAGGATTACTGCCGCGAACTGGCCGAAACCATCGAACAGCAGCAACAGCAGGGCGGCGCCCGCCTCATCTGGTACGCCACCCTCGCCTTGCTGCGCTGCGTGGCCTCGTCTCCCGCCGCCGCGGTCAAAGCCCTGACCACGCGGCTGGAAGGCACGCAGCCCGACGACAACCTCCTTGGCGACGAACGCCTGCACGACGGCGAGGCTGACGACCTCTCCAGCAACGATCTGGAGCCGCCCGCCCAAGTGCAGGACGCCGCGCCGCGCCTGCAAACCCTGATCGCTGAAGCGCAACGCCTGTCCGGCAAGGCCGGCGATCCCAAGCTGGCCGCGCTCATTCAGCATATCGGCCCGCTGGTAAAAGACGGTTACCACCCCGTGGTGTTCTGTCGCTACGTCGCCACCGCCCATTACGTAGCCGAGCATCTCAAGGCCGCCTTTCCCAAGGCCTCCATCGAGGCCGTGACCGGTGAGCTCACGCCCGAAGAACGCCGCGAGCGTGTGGATGATATGGAAGATGCCGAGCAGCGCATCCTGGTCGCCACCGACTGCCTCTCCGAAGGCATCAACCTGCAGCACCTGTTCACCGCCGTCGTCCACTACGACCTGGCCTGGAACCCCACCCGCCACGAACAGCGCGAAGGCCGTGTCGACCGCTTCGGTCAACAGGCCGAAGAAGTGCGCTGCACCATGCTCTACGGCCAGGACAACCCGGTGGATGGCTTCGTGCTCAACGTCATCCTCAAGAAGGGCGAAGCCATCCAGAAGGAGCTGGGCGTGCTGGTTCCGCTACCCGAAGACGAGGCCCGCATCAACCAGGCGCTAGTCAAGGCCGCCCTGATGGGCCGTGAGCGAATGGCAGCACCCTACACGCCTGATCTATTTGCCGAAGCCAACGTCGAGCTACAGCCACTGCAAGCGCAATGGCAAGACGCCCTGGAAAAAGCCAAGGCCAACCGCACCGTGTTCGCCCAGCGCCGCATCAAACCCGACGAAGTGTTGCCCGAGTGGCACAAACAGCAACAAGCCCTGGGCACCCAGGCCGACGTGCAGCGCTTCCTGCAAAGCGCCTGCGTGCGCCTGGGCGCACCGCTGGAAGCGGGCCGCAAGCAGATCGCACGCTTCCTGCCGCAGCACCTGCCCGAAGCCCTGCGCCAACGCCTGGCCGATGAAGGTATCACCGCACCCCAGCCCATCGACTTCAGTGAACTGCACCGTAGCCACCCACTGGTGGGCCTGCTGGCCCAGCACCTGCTAGAAGGTGCGCTCGGGGGCGAAAATCCACTGGCCGCCCGCTGCGCCGCCACCCTGACCGAAGACGTCGAAGTCGTCACCACCCTCTATCTGCTGCGCCTGCGCCACCAGCTCAGCTACGTGCGCCGCCGCGAACCCTTCCAGATGATGGCCGAGGAAACCGTGGCCCTGGCCGTGCAGGGCCGCAACGCTCCGCAGTGGCTGGCCGACGACAGCGTGAACCGCCTGCTCGAATGCACGCCCAGCGGCAACTTGCCTACGGAAGCCGTGCAACGCGAAGTACGCATCGCGCTCGACTTCCTCGCCGCGCACCCACAGCAACTGCAAGCGCTGGCCCAGCAGCGGGCCGATGCCCTGCTGGCCGACCACCAACGTGTGCGCGAGGCCACCCGCGACGTAGGCCAATACAGCGTCAGCCCCTGCCTGCCCGTCGATGTGATGGGTGTGTACGTACTGCTGCCTGACTCGCTATAAGCCTGGGCCTAGAGAAGAACAACCATGAAACGCATCCGCAAAACCCAGGCCACGCTGAACCTGCCTACCCTCAAGCTCGAAGGCGGGCTGTTCCTGCCCGACCAACTGGAAAAGGCCGCCCATGGCCGCGCCAGCGCACAGCTTGAGGCCGACTACCGCACCCCCAAGGGCGTCAAGCTCAAGGACGAATACAGCCGCGCCTTCCAGATCGCCTGCGCCCAGTGGCAGCACTTTGCCGCGCAAATGGAACGCGCCGACCTCGATGCCACGCAACTCACCACCGCTTTCATTGACGAACTGCTGCGTCACGCCTTCGGCTACACCGCCCTGCAACCCGCGCAAGCGCAGCAGGTAGGCGAACTGTGCTACCCGGTCAGCCTTATGGCGGACCACTTCCCCGTGCTGGTCGCCCCGCACACCCTGGGGCTGGACGATGCCGACGCGCAGTTTGCCGTGCAGGGCAGCGGCAGCCGCAAGAAAGCGCCGTTCCAGGCCATGCAGGAATTGCTCAACGCCAGCGAACTATTGCAATGGGGCATCGTCAGCAACGGCAAACAACTGCGCCTGCTGCGCGACGCCGCCTCGCTCACTCGCCCCAGCTTTCTAGAGGTCGATCTCGCCGATCTGCTCGGCGGCCAGCGCTATGCCGAATTCGCCAACGTTTGGCGCCTGCTGCACGCCAGCCGCGCGCCGCAGTTACTCCCCCCACCCACCGGGAGAGGGGGCGGGGGTGAGGGCACCTGCATCTGGGAACAATGGCGTAACGAAGGCCAGCAAGAAGGTACCCGCGTGCGCGATGGCCTGCGCAATGGCGTCGAACAAGCCCTGCTGACCTTCGGCACGGGCTTCCTGCAACACCCCGCCAACCAGTCCCTGCGCACCGCACTGGACAATGGCACGCTCAGCAAGGATGCGTACTTCCAGCAATTGCTGCGCCTGATCTACCGCCTTATCTTCGTCTTCACCGTCGAAGAGCGCGGCGTGCTGCACCCGCAGGACGATAGCCCGGATGCCCTGGCCGCCCGCCGCGCCTATGCCGAAGGCTACGCCCTGGCTCGCCTTCGCGAGTTCTGCCTCAAGCGTCGCGCTCGCACCCGGCACGACGACCAATGGCAGGCCATCCGCATCGTCTTTCGCGGCCTCGCCCAGGGCGAGCCACGCCTGGCGCTACCCGCGCTGGGCGGCCTGTTCGCCCCCGAGCAATGCCCCGATCTGGATATCGCCAGCCTGGATAACGCTCACCTGCTCGCAGCCCTGCAACACCTGCGCTGGGCGGTGGTGGCCCAAGGCAAAGGCAGCAGCCTGACCCCGGTGGACTACCGCAATATGGGGCCGGAGGAACTCGGCAGCGTCTATGAAAGCCTGCTGGAGTATGACCCTCGCCCGGATGTTCATAGTCGGACATTCGAAATCGTCAGTACTACAGGAAACGATCGCAAGCTCACCGGCAGCTACTACACCCCCGACAGCCTGGTACAGGAGCTGATCAAAAGTGCGCTGGAGCCAGTCATCGAACAGCGCCTGGCCGCCAACCCGGGAAACCCCACCGCAGCGCTGCTAGCCATCCGCGTCATCGACCCCGCCTGCGGTAGCGGCCACTTCCTGCTCGCCGCCGCCCGCCGTCTGGCGGAAAAGCTGGCCCAGTTGCGCAGCCTCGAAGGCGGGCAGGAAGGCGCCATCCAGCCCCAGGACTATCGCCATGCCCTGCGCGAAGTCGTGGCCCACTGCATCTACGGCGTGGACCGCAACCCCATGGCCATCGAACTGGCGCGCATGGCCCTGTGGCTGGAAGGCTACGAGGAAGGCCGACCGCTGGGTTTTCTCGACCACCACCTGCAAGTCGGCGACGCCCTACTCGGCCTGACCGATCTGCACGTGCTGGAACAAGGCATCGCCAAAGATGCCTTCAAGCCCCTCAGCGGCGACGACAAGGATGTGTGCAAGGCACTGGCCAAAACCAATACCGCAGCGCTCAAAAACCTGGAGAAAAAGCGCACCGCGCACGCTTTTGGCCAGACCGAACTGGTGCAGCACCACGACAATGGCCTCGCCGCATTGCGCGCGCTGGAAGCCCTGCCCGAAGACAGCACCGAACAGATCGCCGCCAAGGCGCAAGCCTACGAGCACTACCTGCACAGCGCCCGCACCGGTCGGCTGGCGCAGGCCGCCGATCTGCTGCTGGGTGCCTACCTGCTGCCCAAAACCGAAGGCGACATCCAGGCCATCCCCACCACGGCCACCCTCTACCTCACACTGCTGGGCAGTGCCCTGCCTGCCGACCAGCAGCCCGCACTGGCGGCTGCCCAGAAAGCCTGCGAAGAAGCCCGCGTGCTCCACTGGCCACTGACTTTTCCGCAGGTGTTCGCACAAGGCGGTTTCGATTGCGTGCTGGGCAACCCGCCGTGGGAACGCATCAAGCTGCAAGAGGAAGAATTCTTCGCCACCCGTCACCGTGATGTGGCGGAAGCCCGCAACAAGGCCGAACGCGCCCAGCGCATCCAGTGGCTCAGCGAAGGCATGCTGGCGCGTCACCTCTATCCCGAACTGGCCCATGAAACGCACGAGGACACCGCCGAACAACGCCTGTATCGGGAGTTCATCAGCGCCCGCCGCACGGCGGAAGCCGCCAGCCTGTTCGCCCACGTCAAAGGCGACGACGGCGGCCGCTATCCGCTTACAGGCGTGGGCGATGTGAACACCTACGCGCTGTTTGCCGAAACCATCCTGCAAATTCATGCCGACAGCGGCCGCGCTGGCTTTATCGTGCCCACCGGCATCGCCACAGACGACAGCACCAAGGCTTATTTCGGCCATATCACCCAGAATCGGCGGCTGGTCAGCCTATACGACATCGAGAACCGCGAGGCAATATTTCCTTCGGTACATCGCAGCTACAAGTTCTGCCTGCTGACTCTGGGCGCTGCAGAACAAGCCGAATTTGTTTGCTTTGCCGCGCAAGTCAACCAACTGGCCGATCCGCGCCGCCGCTTCACCCTCACGCCCGACGAATTCCGCCTCATCAACCCCAACACGCTCACCTGCCCTGTGTTCCGCAGCGAACGCGATGCGGAACTGACCAAGAAGCTCTATCGCGCCGCGCCGGTGCTGATGCGCGATGCTGTTACCGCCGGAGAGGGCAAGCAGGCCAAGGTGGTGGAACCAGCGCAAAACCCTTGGGGCATTTCGTTCATGGCCATGTTGCACATGTCGAACGACAGCCACTTGTTCAAATACGAGCCAGCCCCCGACCGCGTGCCGCTGTACGAAGCCAAGCTCATACACCAGTTTGACCACCGCTGGGCCACCTACACGGAAGAAGGAAATAGCCGTGACGTCACTGCCACCGAAAAGGCTTCGCCTGACTTCACTGTCACCCCACGCTACTGGGTCAGCCGCAGCGAAGTGGAAGACCGCCTGAACGACAAAAGCTGGCAACACGGTTGGTTGATGGGGTGGCGGGACATCTGTCGCGCTACCGATGAACGTACGGTGATTGCGTCGGTGGTGCCGTTGGTGGGAACAGGGGATACGTTGCTCCTGATGTTCCCAGACTCTAAGCATGGTGCTCGCAGGGCATGTCTACTGGCGGATCAATGCTCGTTGGTGCATGACTTTGTTGCCCGACAAAAAATAGGCGGTACGCATCTGAAGTATCACGTCAAAAAGCAGATCGTGAATCTTCCGCCAGATCACTACACTGAAACCGACCTCGCCTTTATCATCCCTCGCGTGCTGGAGCTCACCTACACCGCCCACGACCTCACGGTCTGGGCGCAAGACTTGGGGCACGACGGTTCACCCTTCGCCTTCGACCCCGACCGCCGCGCCATCCTGCGCGCCGAACTCGACGCCTACTACGCCAAGCTCTACGGCCTCACCCGTGACGAGCTGCGCTACATCCTCGACCCCGCCGACGTCATAGGCGAAGACTACCCCAGCGAAACCTTCCGAGTACTCAAAAATAAGGAACAGAAGGAACTTGGCGAATACCGCACCCAAAGGCTGGTGCTGGAAGCGTGGGATAAATTGGAGCGAGGATCGCTCACATGAAAATTCTTGATTTGCAAAATGAGTTTCGCGAACTGGTCGCTCAATTTCGCAATGAAGTTGAAGCAGCCAGCGCCATGGGTCATTTTGATACGCACAAAGTGGCAGAGAACGTCATCTGCGGTCTTTTGCGTGAATTGTGCGACTGGCCCGACCTTCACAATCTAAATACCGAACAGGCAAACTTCCCTGGTATTGATCTGGCTGATGACAGCGCTCGTATTGCCATTCAAGTAACGGCAACTGCAGACATTGCCAAGATCAAGCACACCATCGAGAAATTCGTAAACCACAACCTGCACCTGCGCTATGACCGTCTGATTGTCTATGTACTCTCCACCAAACAGGGGAGCTACTCGCAAGCAACCATTGACACAGCCTGCGAAGGAAAATTCCAGTTTTCTTCCAACCATGATGTCTGGGGTTATCAGGAACTTTGCTCCAAGGCAGCTGATGCTTCACCACAGAGTCTGCAAGCCGCGCTCAATCATCTGAAGGCTTATTTACGTGGTGTTCCGATTGGCTTGGCGGATGAAGATATTGATCCCCCCCAGAACCCACCAGAAATCATAACGACCAATCTAGTGGCCATTGATTTCCCTGAGAACCTGTACATTGCGCAGCTCAATCGTGACCTTGTAGAACATCATGGCAAAAGAAGGGCGGGCCGCTGGCGCGATACGATTCGCGAATACAATCAGGACATGCAGCGACGCATTCCTTCAACTTATGTCATTCACAGCGACACCTTGATCACCTTTTTTGACTTGACCAATCAAAACAGCCCATATCAGCACCTGATTGAGCCAGGAACGGCGGAAGAGTATCGAAGCCAGGATTTCTGGCGAGTCGATGAAGGCCACGAGCGTGTATTCAAGTCTTTGTTACGTTTTTCCTTGCAGCACCGCCTGTTCCAAGAGCGCGTGCAGTGGGAAAACGATGAAAAGGAGTTTGTATTTTTTCCCCGTGAGGACGGCATGAATCAGCGAGAAGAGGTATGGCAAGGTGAAAAGAAAGCCAAGCGTACTGTCTTCGCAAGGCAATTCAATAAAAAGGATCCAACTAAGGTCTACATGCAGAAGCACCTGTCGTTCTCCGTGGACTTCCTGATCTTTAACGACAACTGGTTCATATCCATTACACCAAGCTGGTTTTTCAGCCATGGCACCACCTTCAGAAAGTCTGGGTATAGCCACGAAAACTTGAGCTGGATAAAGCGGCAGGAAAATAATCAGCAGGTCATGAATCACTTCCGCTTCATCGCTTCATGGCTGTCCTCTATTGATGAGGTTGATCTTTTCTCGGATAGAAACCCTAGGGATTCATTTATTTCCTTTGGCCAGATTCTCAACTTAGGCGGAGCTCCTTCGCTGGATGAATCCAAGTGGGCAGCTTTGCCTTCGCCATCTGAGGATGAGCCTGAGCAACGACAGAGGCTTTTTGGCTAATGAAACTGGTACACGTTAATGAGCCAAGGCTCGAGTTTTTCAATGGCACGCACATCTGCCCAAGGCGAGGAATCGCGGCTTACGGGGTATATGACAGAAGTTCGCTAACCCGGCGCACTCGCATCCTGCTCGGTGCCATCGGAACAAGCAAAGACCTTGAAGACCTTTCAAGCCTGCTTGAAAGGATGAAGTCACCCATCCAAGGGGCTGGCAAAGATCACAAAGGCAATCTTTTCCCGGACTTCTGCGGATTTAATGAAGAAACTGGCTTTCATGCTGATCTGGCATTCAACCAGGACTTGGGACGACCGCTCAGACAGTTGGATATTGAGAAAATCGCCAACATAAAAAACCGCTCACAGCGCATAGAAGAGGCCATCAATCTCTACTATGAGGAAATAAAATTTCTCGCGCAGAACCGACCTGTTGACGTGATTGTTTGCGTGCTATCGAAATCCATATTCGATGCCGTCAGCAAGGAATCCCCGGTTGAAGGTGAGGAAATGCTGGAAGAGAGTGTCGAAGTTCAGTCGGAACTGAATTTCCGACGGGCATTGAAAGCAAAAGCCATGCACTTGGGCAAGCCACTACAGCTATTGCGGGCAGACTCGCTAATTTCTGGCAGCAAAGGCCAGCAGGATGATGCAACCAAAGCCTGGAACCTGGCGACGGCCCTATATTACAAAGCTGGCGCAACCAACCCTTGGCGCTTGGAGAAAGTTGAAGGCAGTTCACTCTCATGCGCACTGGGCATTGCCTTCTATCGCAGCAGGGACAAGAAAACCCTCAACACCAGTTTGGCTCAGGTCTTCGACGAACTGGGTAACGGCTTGATCTTACGCGGCACACCTGTTCACTTGGAAAAGGGAGATAGAGTGCCACGGTTATCTGAGGAGCAGGCTTACACCTTATTCAAAGCAGCTCTGGAGGAGTACCGAAACGCAATGAGGACATATCCGGGGCGAGTGGTAGTACATAAAACGTCCAATTTCTCTGACCCTGAAATGTCCGGATTCATGGCCGCAGCTTCTGATCTACGTATCGACACCGTTGACTTCGTGACGGTCATGGACTCACGCCTTCGACTTTTCCGAAGCGGCGGATATCCACCCTACCGAGGCACATCCCTTGTACTTGATGAGCAACGTCAACTGCTCTACACCCGCGGCTCCATCTGGTACTACAAGACCTATCCCGGAATGTATATTCCCCAGCCACTTGAGCTTCGGGTCGTGAGGTCAGAGCAAAGCCCTGCTTTTCTGGCGAGAGAAATTTTAGGCTTGACAAAGATGAACTGGAACAACACTCAACTGGATGGCAAGTACCCGATCACACTGAGTTGTGCCAGAAAAGTGGGTGAGATCATGAAGTATTTGGAAGAACATGATCGGCCACAAATTCGCTATGGCTACTACATGTAATCCGCGGAACAAAATATGCTGACCCACCTCAAACTAGAGAATTTCAAGATCTGGCGCACCACGGGGCCTGTGCGACTCGCCCCGATCACACTGCTATTGGGTACCAATTCATCAGGCAAGTCCAGTCTGATTCAAAGCCTGCTGCTCATCCGTCAGACCGTAAAAAGCGACGATCCCGGCCTGGATCTCAATCTGGGTAATCCTGATGCCGGCGATTCCGTCACGCTCGGTCAGTTCAAGGATGTGCTGTGTCGCCATGGTGCAGCGACCGAAAGCACGGCATCCCATCAGGTGGGTATCGAGTTTCGCTGGCGCGAAACGGGAAACTCCCCTGAATCGGCGCTGTTCTCCGCACGCTATCGCAAAGGCCAATCAGGTAGCGCCGAACTGGAGTTCTTGCGGCTGGGAAAAGACGGCCAAGGCTTCAGCGTGCAGCGCCGCAAGCCTGGCATTTATCGTCTTACGCTGGGCAACCAGGCCAAGCCTTTGGGACAAAGTCCGGATTTCCGGCCAGAACGCTCTTTTGCCTTCTCGGCGGCCACCTTGAATAGGCTGGCCGAGCAGGCAGAAGCCATCCGCCCCATTGGCCCGGCCCTGCTGCAAGAACTGGGGCGCATCATTTATCTGGGGCCAGTACGCCGCTTGGCGCAGCGTGATTACGTGTGGGCGGGCCGGATGCCGCAACACATCGGCGACGATGGCGCCAAGGCCATTGACGCACTAATCGCCAGTGGCGTGGCGTACCAGTCAGCACAGAAGCGCAAGCAAGCCGCCCCCGAAGAGGCTCAGCTGTTCGAGCAAACCATTTATTGGCTAAAAGAGATGAAGCTGGCGGATGGGCTTTCCGTTCGCGCCCTGGGCGGCTCAGCCCGCCATCAGCTGCTGATCGGACAGGGCGGCCAAGCCGTCAACATCAGGGATGTTGGTGTTGGTGTTTCACAGGTTATTCCCGTGGTGGTGGCAGCGCTTTTTGCTAAGCGAGGGCATATCGTCATCATCGAAGAACCCGAAAGCCATCTACATCCACTGGCGCAAAGCATATTGGCTGAGCTGTTTTCGCAAGTCAGTCGTAAGCGAGGGGTTCAGTTCATCATCGAAACACACTCCGAACATTTGTTCCGCCGTATGCAAACCCTGATCGCTAAGCAGCAGATCACACCCGATGATGCGGCCATGTATTTCGTCGAGCGAGAAGACAAAGCCGCGCGCATGCGGCCACTGGAACTGGATGACTTGGGCCGAGTGAAGAACTGGCCCGAAGGTTTCTTTGGGGACGCCCTGGGCGAGACGCGAGAGCAAACAGCCTTGGCCATTAAACGCGCAAAGGAGCTGAGAGCGAGGGATGGCAATGTATCTGGTTGACACCAACGTGATGCTGGCCGCGAGCGCGATACTGGAGCTATCCAACGTTGCAACCCGAGCGATGCCGCAGGAAATCGAGCTGCGCGAGACGATTTATGAATGGCTTGCGGAATTTGATCAGTCTGATCATCGCATTGTTCTGGATGAAGAGGGCCTGGTGCGTGCTGAGTACGAGCGAAACATGCCATTCAATATGCACGAGCAGGAGTACGGTATGCGTGTCCTGCAAAGCAAGCTTGATCGAATGCTCGTGGAATATGTTCCTATAGACTCACTTGAGGCCAATGGCGAACACATTGCTGTTCTTGATCCTGCCCATGAACTCATCGTGCCAGACCGGGAGGATCGCAAATGGGTTGCGTGCGCACTGGCGGCGCAGATTCTTTTCGATCAAGTGCCCCCCATTGTTTACGGTGCAGAGACAGACTGGTTTATTGCCGAAGCACAGCTGATGGCAATAGGCCTGTGTTTTCAACGACTGTTGCCCGACGATTGGTACACATCAAGGGTTGCTGCTGGATGACTGCCGATTTCTTCCGTTTTCCCTCCACCCCTCACCTGGCCTGGCTAGCTGAAGACGGCATGCCGCGAGACGACAAAGTGCTCTCGCCTACCGAGGTGCAAGCTCTGCTTTCAGGCGAAGTGGTGGCGGAGGAAAAACTCGACGGCGCCAACCTGGGCCTGTCGCTGGCACCCGATGGCACGCTGCGCGGCCAGAACCGTGGCCAGTATCTGGACGAACCCCATGCTGGGCAGTTCGCTCGTTTACCCGCCTGGCTGACCCAGCACGAAATCGGCTTGCGCACCGTGCTTCGAGCGGAGCTGATACTGTTCGGCGAATGGTGCGCCGCACGCCATTCCCTGGACTACGGTACGCTACCGGACTGGTTTCTGCTATTCGACGTTTACGACCGCAGCACCGGACGATTCTGGAGTACCGCCCGACGCGACGCATTGGCAGCAGAAGCAGGGCTGGCCACCGTGCCGCGTGTGCTGACAGGCCATGCGACCCTGAAATCGCTGAAACAACTGGTGCTGGATGTGCCGAGCAGCTATCGCGCCGGATTGCCATTGGAAGGCGTGGTGGTGCGGCGTGAATCGACTGACTGGTGTGAAGCTCGTGCCAAGCTGGTACGCCCCGACTTCACCCAGGCCATCGACACCCACTGGCGCAAGCGCACCATCGAGTGGAACCGGGTGGATTGGATGATGGTGGGCAAGAAATGAAATCCGATGATGTCAGCGCTAGCCAATCTGTCGCCTCGGTGAATCCACTACTGCGTGCGTTGATTGAGAAAACAGGCCACGACAACGGTTTCGAGCATGTGCTGCCGGCGGATGGCAATGTCGTGACACTGGCTTCGGCGCGCCACCGAAGCAGTGCGGCAGTGGTGCCGATGGCCGGCGGCTTTGAGGTGCGCTTCCAGCCCGCCTCGCCTGCGCTGGTGCCGGAGTTGTTGCGCAGCTTCAAGCTCTGGGCGGGGGCCGATGGCGTGTTCCGCGTGCCCACCCTTGCCGATCTGGCGACATTGCTCCGCCGTGCGGCCAGCCTGTCACAGGCGCTGCCAAATCAGACGGTGCGGGATTACCACACGGCCGTCGCGCAGGCACTGGCGGACTTGCCGGCCGAAAGCCGAGGTACGCAGGTCGAGCGTCTGGTGCGCCAGCGCGTGGGACAGGATCGCTATCGCGATGCCTTGCTGGTCTACTGGGGCGGAGCCTGTGCGGTGACCGGCGTCACCGTGACTGAGACGCTTCGCGCCAGTCATGCCAAACCCTGGGCGGAATGCACCGACGATGCCGAACGGCTGGATGCCTTCAATGGCTTTCTGCTGGTGGCCAACCTCGATGCGCTGTTCGATCGTTTTCTGATCAGCTTCGACGATGCCGGGCATCTGCTGACCAGCGCTCGCCTATCCCAGGGCGATCTGCGCGGGCTTGGAATTCACCCGGACATGACGCTGCGCTGGCTGGCCAGCGAACATCGGCATTATTTGCAGTGGCACCGCGAGCGCTTCCTGCTCAGTGCCTGATTGAAGGAACAAAGATGGCCAGGGCCAAAGCAAATGTTGATGAGCTGATATCCATGATTGAACGCGGCGAGCTGCGCTTGCCGGAATTGAATACGTTTGTTGGTCCAACAGACTAACCCCGTGGGCTGGCTCCGTTTGTAGGCTAGGTACTCCCTGGACTACCTGGACTAACTGTCGAGATAGATGGCAGTGATTTGAACCCGCTCGTGTCCCAATTCATGGCTGATGTTCTGGCGAGCACGGCTATCTTCTATGCGCTGCACTGAATTCAGCCCCTTGACTGACTGTCCACCTGCCGCTGGCGCCGGCTACCCCGTCAGAGTCTCATAGCGGCTCTGGGCGTACTGATGACGTAGTCCGTGCATGTGACTCATGCCCCGCCATCTTGCATTGGCCATCGTAGACATGGCGCTGCTGGATGTAGGTCTTGTGGGCGGGGATCAATGATCCCGGCTCCCGCCAGATCGTGCGCCGCCTGAAGCACTTCGCGTTGTTCTGGCGTCGTGATCGGCACGGTTTGCTCTCGCCCTCCTTTCGTTCACGAGCCTTTCAGGGCGAGATGATCGCCACGGTCGGCATAGCCGGGCTGGAACTTGATCGCCTATTACCGACGCAACCCGAAGACGGCCTGTAGCTGAAGGCTCATGCGCACGTGGGCATCGGTGACTAGGTCAAGCCCCCAGCCCAATTCCCGGGCCTTGCTGACGTTGGTCACATAGCGGCGCTCGGCCACGCCAAACTGCGTGTTGTCCGCTGGCAGGATACCAGACTTGCCGATCTTCTCGGCCCACCAGCACAGATGAGAGAGCCGATTCTTGATGGTGCCAGATGACAGGCCTTCGCCTTGCCAGCGATCCAGCAGCGTCTGGACATGCTTACCCTTGAGCGACGATGCCTTCATCTGCCGAAAACCGGCCTCGCGTAATTGCCGCGCGGCCAGCGCAAGTGAGCGCATGCGGTCGGCCTGTGTATTGTGGCTGCCGTCGCGATTGCGGTGGCAAAGCTGTCGCAGGGTATAGGTCAAGTCATCCATCTTCCAGTCTCCCAGAAAGCGTCGTCGGTGCTGCGTTGTCCCGAAACTCAATGGTTAGTGTTGGTGCCAGCTCGCTAGGCGAGATCCCGTGAGGGCAAGGGCATGGTGTTCAGGAGACACCAGTGTCTCGAATGAGGCGTCCGTCTTGCTTCCTGCTGGAAGGCCGGACGGAGGTCGTGCGGGATGAACAGGCTGTAAGCGTCGATGAGTCCTCCTACTAAGTGAATGGGATGAGAAAAGCAGCGGGAGTCCTGTGCGTTGCGCACGGGCCATAGCTGCGAGGGACAGTGCGCCGAGAGCGCAGGTGGGAATAAGTACAAGCAGATGAAGATGGCTCCGCCCATGGGTAGGGCCGGTATGCATCAGGAGCCTGGGCATACCTGGGTAGGTTCCGCCCTGACGAGCCAGCGCTTGCAGGAACCTGCGCTGTTGGGGGTGCCGATGTACGAGGACCATCGGTCTTGGCAACTTCCCGGTCAGTGTAGGGCGGGCATCATCATGTATGCCGCACGCAATAGGATCTGGCTTTCGCCCTTATTGTTGGTGGCGTCGGTGGGGCCGTCACTGCGGCGTGCAGTGACGGCCCATCTCATGGCATCCGAGCCGTGCAATGGGTAAGGGCGCTGCGGCAGACGCGTACATATCCCCTGCCTACGGCACTGACGCGGCCTTCGGCCTTGTCGGCTGCCTGTGCAGAGGCGGCATGGTAGCCATGCCACTCCTGCACAGGCAGCTTGCGTGCAAAGCTGATCCGGCGGCATCTGGAAAAGCGGCTCGGCATTGGGGCCGATTTCGCGCGTAGTGGGGGTCAATGGCGGGCGCGCAAGCCGCAGCGGAGCGCAGCCGCAGGCGAGCACCGAACGGGTGAGCACCCGGCGCAGCGCACCATTGACGCCCATGCAGCGCAGCAGACTTTCGGCTGGGTGCAGGGATGCTCTTCCCCTGTACCCTTGCCCTTCGGCGAGAACGGAGTTCCAAGAGGCAGCGCCTCTTGGTCAAGGCCGCAGGCCGCGAAGAGCGCGCGCTATGCTGGCATCGTCATCCGGGCTGATATATGATCCCGATGGCCCCTTAGGGTACAACTGGGGGTACTTCCAACGATTCCCGCGAGGGCCATGGCGCGCTTTCCCCGCGAAACTCAGTGCTCATGGACCTTTGCCGACCGATCAATGTTTAAACGTGTGATCAACGTCTAAGCCCGCCCCAGACCTGAAAAAGCCCCGGCCACCTGCCGGGGCTTTTTCATTTGGGCGCCCTGCCCCGCCGCTCATCGTGCAAATACCTTGCGACCGGCTAAACGATTGATAGATCAGAACAATATTCAAGAAAAGGGGTTGACACCCCCCTTCGATCTGCGGAAAATGCGCGCCACTCGGCTACATAGCTCAGTCGGTTAGAGCGCAGCATTCATAATGCTGATGTCCCAGGTTCAAGTCCCGGTGTAGCCACCATACAAAACAAAGGGTTAGCGAAAGCTAACCCTTTTTTGTTTTGGCCGGCAGACTACAAACCGACTACATCCTGTCTACGCGCCGCAAACAAACCCCATGAATGTCATTCCGCAGGGGGGTTCTCAGAGCGGTCGGCCGTGTCTCTTTCCTGCCTCCCCTGTTCCTCAATCCAGCCTCAAAGGTCACCCAATGGAATCTCACGGGATGGCTCGTTGGCTCGCTCCTTCACACGCTGAACGAGAAAAGCATCGTCCTGGGCCTCGATCGTCGCGAGAACTACCAGCGGCTTGATGTCGTGCTCAATCTGTTCCCCGCTGGCAGCGTAGGCAGTTGCCAGGGCGTATTCACTTTGCAGGTTCATCCAGAACTGGGCGGACGTATCGAAGTAGCGTCCCAGGCGGATAGCCATGTCTGCCGTGATCCCGCGACGCTCACGGACGATATCGTTGACGGTCGGTGCCGAGACATTGAGGGCACGAGCCAGCGCAGCCGGAGTGATGTCCAGCTCCTGCAGGAACTCTTCGCGCAGAATTTCCCCTGGATGGATGGGGCGCATACCGTTGGTTGTCATGGTCCACCTCCCTCAGTGGTAATCCACTATCTCGACCTGCGTGGGGCCTGCATCCGTCCAGACGAAGCAGATGCGCCACTGGTCATTGATCCTGATGCTGTGCTGGCCAGCTCGATTGCCCTGTAATGGCTCCAGGCGATTGCCCGGTGGAGAGCGCATGTCTCGAAGCTCAGTGGCAGCATGCAGCATCAGCAATTTGCGGGTTGCGACGTTGAGAATCGCACTCCACCGCTTGGAGGTTCCCGTCTCGAACAACGAGCGGGTCTCTTCGCATCTAAAGCTCAGGATCAATTTTAATCCTTAACGTTAAGCGTTAACGTGATCTGAGGATACCAGAGGGCGAGCCGGGGTCAACTGGTAGCCCGACTGAGTGAGCGGAGAAAAACGCATTGCGGACTCCAGGTGCTCCGGCGACAGGTGCGCATAGCGCATGGTCATTGTGATCGACGAGTGCCCCAGAATTCGCTGCAAAGTCAGTATGTCCCCTCCTCCCATCATGTAGTGACTGGCGAAGGTGTGACGGAGGATGTGGGTTAGCTGGCCCGGTGTTTGGAATCCACAGCGCTCATAAGCACAGCGAAAGGCGGCCCTGCAGGACATAAACAGGCGGCCCGTTCCAGGCATACCCACCTTGAACATCAGTTGCTCCAGCTCTGCCGGGATCGGCACAGATCGGCTCTGACGGTTCTTGGTCCGGTGGTAGTGGACCTTTCCTCCATGCACTGCGCCACGGGCGATACTCTCGGCCTCATCCCAGCGAGCACCTGTAGCGAGGCACAGCAGTGCAACCGGGTAGGTGTGGTTGTTCGTGCTGGCCTTGCACTCCTCAAGCAACTGGGCGACCTGATCCAGGGTGAGGAAGGTCAGTTCGACCTGATCAGTCTTGATCTGCCGAACGTTGGCCAGTGGGTTCGCCTTGTGCCATGAGCCGAGGCGGATCAGCTCGGAGAAGATGGCCGACAGGTAACGCTGTTCGTGGTTGACCGTTTCCGGCTTCACTTCGGTCAGACGACGTTGCCGGTAGCGCGCCCACGCGAGCGAATCGAACTCGAAGGCCAGCGGATCTCCGAGGCGTTGGGCCAATGCTTCGCAACGAGCCAAGCGCTGCTTGCCGTCTTTCAGGGTGCAGCCGTGGAGGTCATACCAGACCTTTACCAGATCGGTGAGACGATCATCCAGCGGGCGGCCTGTCTCGCCTTTTACGGCAAAGAAATCCTGCTCGTAACGAATCGCGGCGGACTTGGTAGGAAATCCGTACTTCCTGACTCGACGACCGGAGCGACCATTCTCGTAGAAGTCAGCCGTCCAGGTCTTTCCCTCTTTGCGCGCCGTCATATCGCGTAGCCCCGCCTGATGTAGCGATCATTGATCAATCCAATGACGTGCTTTTCGAGGTCGCGAGTGCTGTAGCCCTTGGCCGTATAGTGGTCTTCGATCACGTGCCAGAAGGGAAGCGTTCTCCCGACCTCAAGCGCTTTTTTTGGTGGGATTCGCTCCCGTGCGATCAGGCTGGCGAACTGGCCCAGGAACATCTCGCAGTTCTTGCCGGAGAAGCCCTGAGCGGTCTTGTAGTAGCGACGGTACTCGGTGCGTTCGATGAGCGGATCGGCTTCCACCTGGACCTTGGTGTCGAGGCTGATCAGCGACCAGAAGGCGTCGAAGATCCCTTCCCGGGAAATGAGCTTGTAGTTGTCGCAGGCGTACTGCCAGAGCCCCTGCAGGTGCGGGCAAAGCCCCGCGTAGGTGCGGCAGCCGATCACCTCACCGGAGGACATGGTGGAGCCTTCGGAGAACTGCTGGACGATGGAGTGGTGATAGCGGAACTCGATGCGCCACACGGTCTCCAGCGGGTTGTAGGCGGGTTCGCCATCGCCGAAGGGATCACCGTTCAGGGAGGCCCACACGGATTCCCAATAGTCGAGCTTATCGGTAGCCCTCGCCTGCAGCGTCTTGTTGTACAGGCACATCTGCAGGCCGTTGGCCGAGCCGAACATGAAGGTCTCACCACGCCCATACACCGAGGCGTTGCCGTCGAACTCGATGCGGTCGATACCGCTGATCTGGCGTACACGCCGGGACCGGCAGTGCATGCGATCCACGAAGTCTGCAGGCGGGGTCCAGCCCTGCATGTCGAGGGCGATATGGACGGCGCATTGGTTCACTTCACAGGCCGAGAGAACGCCAGCGGCCAGGTCATCGAGTACGCCCTGTAGGATCTTCGGATCGGCACCGTCCAGGGCGTGCGGGGAGACTTCGATCTTGAGGTGCGGGCCGATGTTCTCCAGCTTCACGTTATGGTTCTTGATCAGCAGGATCAGACCCATGTCGGCGTTCTGCAGGCGGTATTGGTAGCCCGAATCCCGGCCAATACGGCCTTTGGCCCATTTGTAGCCGGCGAAGTTGACGATATCTTCGGGCTCATCGAACAGCGCCATCACTTCCGGGCGGATCATGCCGTTGTACAACTGCCGCACGGTATCGACGCCACAGCGCAGCAGGCGCACACCCGACAGGTCGACAAATCTGCCGTTGCTCGGGTCCATGAAAATCCGTCCTTCGGACGACTCATAAAAGTCCCCGTTCTCCTTGAGGATCAGGCGGAGGGGGTGAATCGGCTTTTTCATGTTTCTTACCCTTCAATGAGGTTTATTGAGGTGGGTGATCGCTAGTTATCCGACGTGTTACAGGGTCGTCGGACGCGCCGCGCCGAGCGCCGTTTGCGGTTGGCCTCGTACCTCGGCTCAATCCGCAAAACGGCGCCGCCGCCGCGCTAGTTGCTGCGCCAGGGGCGCGCTGGGTACTCGCTGTCGGGGACGATGGTCAGTTGCGTCGCTGCGGGCTGCGCATCGGCCTGTAGTCGTTCGCTGGTGGGGGGTGGTAGCGGCGATGCGGCAACGGCTGATTGCTGCCCCGAGCGCGGATCGAGGCCGTTACGGTCGGGCAGCGTGGGATCGAAGTAGCCGTCCCTGGCGACGGTCAGGCAGAAGTCGAAGGCCGTCGCCACCTTGGTGCCCTGCTGCGTGTAGCACTGGCAGGATTTACCGTCCTTCACGGTGTGTTGTGGTCGCCGGGCAACGAGGCGCGGGTCGCCGGTGGACAGGCAGTACAGCCGCGGGTGGGCAACGGGCTTGGTCAGTTCGTCGTACACCGGCGCCGAGGACGGCAAGTCCGGGACGCGAGGCTTGCGGCGTTCCAGGTACTGCGCGGGGGTGACAACCTTGGTCTCGCCATCGCCCGTGGGTTTGATCAGCGCGCCGACCGCCGAGGACACCTGATCGACCACGCCCTTGTCTGCGCCGTTCGGTGTCGTGGCACCAGTCGCCGCGCTGGCCGGGGTGGCCGACTTGCTGCCTTCCGCGTAGCGCTCATAAGCGCGGTACACCATGAAGGCCGCGCCGATGATCACGGCCAGCGCCAGGATCATTTTCTTCGGCGGCTTGAAGGCGAAGTGGTGATTGGCCTTGGTGCTGGTGTAAACGCCGAAGTACTTCTTATCGAGCTTGAGCGTGGTCTTGTCGGCGTCCTTGAAGCTGGTCTTCTTCTCCACCGCTTCGATCACGGCTTCGGATTCGAAGCGCAGTAGCTGCTGACTCTTGAACACCCGCCAGTAGTGGATATGACCGTTACACAGGCGGCGCAGATGCACATCGATGTAGCGCGGGTCCTGGGTGACGAGATGCACTTCGTGGCCTTGGTGGCGCATGGTCTCGAAACGGCTGATGTGCTCCGGCGGCTTCTGCCGGGGATCGCGAACGCCGAACCAGCCCTGGGCCTCATCCACGACGATGATGGCGTCGTGGGGCAGTTCGTACCATTTGTACGGGTCGTCGAACCCGAACCACGCCGCCTGCAACTGGTCGGTCTTGAGGTCGGCCACGTTGTGGTAGTAGACGACCCGGCCTTCCCTGTGGGCCTTCTGATCGACTTCGCGGATGGTGTTGAGGGTCTTGCCGTGGCCGGGTTTGCCGGTGCGGATATAGAGCATGGCGCATCCCCCTTAGGCGTCGATGTAGTCGCGGCCCGGGGGATTCCAGACCCGCTTGCGTTGTCTGCCGGAGGCCTTATCCATGCCGGAGAGCACCATGCGGGTGACCACAGCGGCGAGGAACATGTTGATGCACACATCGAAGTTAGCGAGACCGAGTATCTGCTGAATGGCAAGGCCCACGGAGCCCATCTTCGACTGGACGTAACTGCGCACCATATCCAGCAGCAGGTTGGAGCCGACATAAGTGACAAAGCCAACTCCAAGCGCTCGCAGAACCATCTTCACCAGAGGGCCGACGATCATGATCAGCAGCTGTACCAAGAACAGGAATTGCATCATTCACCTCCAAAGGCGCGGCCCACGTAGAGCGCGCAGAAGACACTGGTGCCGATGAGAATCAGCACACCGAGATCGGACGCAGCGGCACACAACGGCTCATAGGTGAACGCGAAGGTCCGACCGCCGTTGGTTCGCAGAGAGAAGGTCTTGTTGGGCGGACAACTGGCGGGCAGGAAGCGCGTGCCGCTGTTGAGGAAGGACGGGGCCTCGACTTCGAGGTCTTCGGCTAGCTGGAACTTGTCACCCTGGACGGCGGCCTCGATTTCGCCCTTGTGCTTCTCGAAGTCGCCTTGCTTCTCCACCTCGCAACGCAGCTTCTTCTGCTGCTGGACCATCGCGCAGTCGATGGCGTCGCCTGCGCACTGGAGCGGCGCGTCGCAGTCGTCGGTGCCGGAGGCTTTTCGCTCGGGCTCTTCCTCTTCTTCCTTGTCTTCCTCGCCGGGCTTGTCGCTGGCCTTGCAACCGGTGCCGGTACAGGTAGAGGACTCGCCGCCGGAGGTGCCATCGGCATTGGTCTTGCTGGTGCCGTTGGTGACGCTGGTGGTCGAGGAGCAGGCGTTGACGCCGCTGCAATTCGTCGTTGTGGTGGTCGTCGTCGTGCTGGTGGTGGAGGAACCGTCGCTGGCCGTCTGTTCGCTGACCTCGGTCTTGGTTTCGGTTTCCTTCCTGGACGGGCTGGGCTTGCCCTCTGTGCAGCCGAACTGACCGTTGACCTCGCCGCACTGCATGTTGCCCGGCTCCTTGAAGGCATCGGTGGCGAGGCAGCTGTAGTGGGTGCGGCCTTCGGCGTCAGTGACCTTGTTGGTGCACTCGTTGGACTTCTCGCGGGTGGGTAGCGTGGCGGGTGGAACGTTGGGCGTGGGGTCGGTATTCGGACACGCGACGCCGTTGCCCCTGTAGCGAAACACGCAGAAGCCGGAGTTCTGATCGTCACCTTCCATGAAGCGATAACAGCGGCTGGGGGCTTCGCCGGTGGAGGCATATTGGCAGGAGCCTTGGCAAAGACTTCCCGGCGGTTCGGTGCGAGTGTTCTGCAGAACAACGCCGCCTTCGCTCAGGGTGCCGATCTTGTGTTGATGCTCCACCATCTGGCCAATGGTGGGTTCGCACTTGTCCGGCTCGGGAGCTTTGCATTCGCCTGCGGCCGCGTCATACAGCTGGGGCGCGGTACAGCCGTTACCGTAGCGACTGAGCCCCCCTTCAAGCTGACTGACCGAACCGCTCTTGATGGTCAGAATCTGGTACTTGCAAGTACCTACGGAACCCGATGTAGAGACCGAAATGATCGAGTAGAGGTAGGTCTCGCCGCCATTTCGGTAATCCATCATCAACTGACACGCCCCGGAGGGCGAAGGTGACTTGGTGATGTTGTAGCCGTTGAACTGCCAGTAATAATCCTCGGCCTGAGCGGTACCCACCGTCAGCACCAGCAGAAACAGGACAAGGGCGCGCATGCTCAGACCCGCCCGAAGAACACCACGGCGAATGCCAGGGTGGTGACGATGAGGACAAACCACTGCACGGACATGGCAGGCTCTCCAGAAGAAGAACCCCGCCGGAGCGGGGTTCGGTGCTTCGGCTTTTGGGCCGGGTGGGGTTACAGGGCGCGGCGCATGTACTTGAACGCCGCAGCGGCGACCAGCACGGCGAACACGGCCCAGCCGATGGTGTTGGTGTCGTCACCGGCGGTGGTCAGCGCAGCGGTCGCTTCGGTCGGGACAGCGGCGTAGGCAGTGGCGGCCAGGGTGGAGCCGACAGCGGCGATACCCACCACCGTTTGGCGAGCCCGACGGCCATAGCCGGAGGCGCGGTTTTGCAGCTGGGTCTTGAGTTGTTTTCATGGGTGTTACCTCGCTTACTTGAGCAGTCGTTTCAGGACCAGGAAGCCGAAGGCGATGCAGAACAGCGCGAGTACATCGCCGCGCAGTTCCGCCACCTGATCCCAGGTGAGTGCAGAGCCGAACTCGCTCTGCATTTCCTCGCGGGTGAAGACCGTCAGGGTGCCGGTGCAAATGGCGGAACCATCGGCGCCGAGCGCCCAGCGGCCGTCGCAGGCGAGAAAATTCATAGGAAGCGCGCCACGCCATCGACCCAGCCCCACAGGTAGCCGGTGGCGAGGCCCACGACGAAGAGGGAGAGGTACTTAGTCATGGCTGTGCTCCCGGATTAGCTCTTGGCCGAGTCGCCGGGTTTATCGGCGGCAGTGGGCTTCTCGGTGGTCGGCTGTTGAGTGGGGCGCTGGGCTTGCGCCTGGGGCTGCGGCTGACGGCTTGGTGCAGGGGTGTGCACGTCCTTGCCGGTGGCGAGCAGTTCGGTCAACACCTGGGTATTGGTGGTGCGACCAAAGCGGTCCTGGGTGGGGCGAACGACGCTGGCGAACTTGCAGAGCACCGGGGCGCCGTCGAAGACGATGCCGTCGAGCAGGGTCGGTTCAACGCTGTATTCGCTGATCTCGAAGCCCTTCGCGTTGCCGCGAGCGCCTTCGGGGATCGGGGAAATGGCCTGGACGCTGGCGTAGATTTCGCCGGTCTTGGTCGAGGTGTAGGTGTCGGTCTTGGTGACCCACAGTTCAACTACGCCGCCAGTGGTCGCAAACATATTCATGTGAAGCTCCTTTGCCTTTTTCGGGCATGAGTTGGCCCGCTGCTGCAAATTGGGCGCGTTGGTGGCCGTCTTTCAGCGGGTGGGGTGGTGCCTTGGGTTTTCGGTGGTGCGTGGCAGGGAGAGCGAAGAGCAACGTCGTAAGGGCGCTGCCCTTACCATCCCGCTCTCGCCGCCGAGGGCTCAGGAGCGCGGGGCGGTGGAGCTGCCCCACTCTCCCGAGCTGAGGCTACTCAGGGGGGAGCACGGTCAAGGGTGCGCTTCGCCCGGCGCTCCGTTTGTCCGAACGATGAAGCGTGTTCGGACAAGCCGGTGCGGCGGCCCCTGACCTGATCGGCCCAGGTGGGGATGGTGTGGCGAGCGTGGTCACGGCCCACCAGCAAGGCGACGATGATCAGGACTGCCCAGAAGATCAGGTGCGGGATCGGGTTAGTGACCATGACTCAGCCCTCCAGCTCGAACGGCTCGTGGATAGGCACGAAGGGCGTCGGCCTGCCGCTGTCGTAGACAACGTGCCAGTACTTCGGCGGACGGCGCGCGGGCGTGTGTTTGTCGCAGGTAAAACCCCGTTCCACCCGGTAGGTCGAGTGGATCGAGCGCCACACTCCAGCGACCTGCGCCATCGTGGTAACGACCGTGAAGACCCGTGTAGGGCGGCACTGGGTGCAGGGTGTGGATTGGGAGAGAGCGGGCTTCGCCAGTTCGCGTCTGGACCAGCAGACAGAGCAGTCGCAGCCCTCGTGGTGTGGACGGTGCAGATACCTGTTCGGGAACATCGGCGGACACCTCCCCCACGGCGCGGCATTGAAGGCGCGCGATCAGCTTGGCGTTGAGAACCTGGAAGGCAGCCATACCGGCTTGCTCGGAGCGAACACGGCGAACCAGACGCATCCAGCGCTTGGACCGCAGGGATTTACGGTTCATGCCCTCACCCCGCGCACTCGGTAGGCCTGCAGGGCGCGTTCACGGGTCAGGCTCCAGGAGCGAGGGGCTTCGGCATCAGAGGGGAAGCAGGAGACGGCTTCATCAATCCACTGCTGGCATGCCACGCGGGAAGCGCCTTGATGAACACGATGCCAGCGGCGCTGGCGGGTCGGGCCGTGGAGGGTGCACATCTCAACCAGGTAGCGATTACTCATCGTCGTAATCCCCCTGGCAGAAGATCGACTTACCCCGGTCGAGGTCGCGGCGGATTTTGTGGAGGTTGATGACGCGGCGACGGCCAATCTTGGAGGTTGGGATGGTCTTGGTTTCAACCCAGCCGCGCACCACGTCCTCGGTGATGTCTTCCAGGCCCAGCATCTGAGCGAATACCGCCTGGGAGCAGAACGGCGCGGAGCGGAAATCCGTAACCTTTTCGACAGCTCCCGTGACCGTGAACCCCACAATTCCAGACTCTTCCATGTTTTCCCCCTATAATCCGGGATCTAGAGATGGCGTGATATATGTTCTATGGACATGATCATAATACACACGCCAGAAACGCCGGACTTGTAGGAAGCTTCTGGAAATAGCTCAATGATTGAAGGAATTTCGGTAAGAGGGATGCAGCTACTGGAAATGTCCAGCATTAAGCGGCTGACCGAAATAGGAAGCACCGACTATCTGCGCTGGCAGAATATAAAACGTGGGAAAGCGCGTTTAGGAGCCAACGAGGTGGAGATACTTGGGCGAGCATTTCCTGCCTATAGATGGTGGTTACTTACAGGTGAAGTTGACCCGAGCAATAATCAAACCAGCCCAGACTACGACCTTGCAAATGCAAACTTACACAAACCCAGCGCGGGATAGAGCTGACAAGGAAGGCAGCACTGCGCTGGTTTAGCCGATAGGACATACCGTGAAATGGACTCGGTACGAAATAGAGCGCTCCAACTGATCCGAACGCTTGGTCCTAAGCATCTCAGTGAGCTCGGCGGAAAGAACTACGATCGTTGGAGGAATATCAGCAGCGGGAAGATCCGGATTAGTACTGAGGAGGTCGGCATCCTGGCGGACGCATACCCTCATTATGCGCTTTGGCTAATATCGGGACGGACAGAGCCCGAGAATGGACACCGAAGCCCGGAATACGACGAAGCTGATCGAAACTTGGCCGGACACGACGCGGGATAGAGATTACTCAGACGGTAGCTAGGCGCTGGTACGCCCGAGAGAAATCCGCCAGGAAGAAATGAAGCAAAAACACAGGCCAAGCCTGCTACAGCTAGTAAGTCGGTGAAGCGCATGACCAGGGAATAGGTACCACTCTCAATATTTCAGAATTTTCCGATTGACGCCAGGCGTTAAAATAAAACTTCCGACCAAGGTTAATTTAAAATTTAAAAACAAGAATTCAAATCAGGCGACATATATCTAAATACATCCAACACTAAAACACTCACAACAAAGCGCTTCAAATAAACTGCAATCCGCTTAATACCCAAAAAAGGGGCTATAGTAAGATTGCAGCTTACCACGAAGCCACAAAATATTACTTCATAAAAGTAAAATTCTTTCGACCTGCAAGTCTTAAGTGCTCAGAGTCCAGAACCCCGACACGCATCCATCGACTGACGAGCTCAGCCATTTCGCTCATGGCTCGCCCATAACGAACTTCACCAAGCCACACCAATTTTTGCTGCGTATCGTGTACAGGCGAGAATATATATTTCTCAGCCCCCCCTTGTTCCCTGATCTTCTGCGCACGAACCCGCTTTAATTTTTTATCCGGCTTAAATGAGAAAGTCGCCACTTGCGGATAAGACTTATTGAAATAGAGGCCAACTTCCCCCGCCTCGTCCAAAACAACCAGATTATAAGGCTTAGCCTTCCTAACTCCTTCTAGAAAAACGAAGGGGCGAGGCTCATTTAATCGCAAAGTATCACATGCAGGAGTAAAGCATAAGAAATATCTATCTCCTGCAGGAGCAGCCAACTTAAGCAAAGTCCCTGTAGTGAGGGATGGAAGCCAATCATCAGCGAGATAATTTATAGATCCGCCAAACGCTTCCCGTCTGAACGCAACCAAACGTGAAAATTCATTTTCTGCACGATGGGACCTTTCCACACTCCCAGCAAGAGAATGCGAGATTAAGCCTCTATCCCCCTCTGAAAGCTCTTGCTTTGAACTATTGCTTATTTTTATACCATGATCATTTATACCATTTTTTAAAAGCGCATCAATCGAGCCTCGATCAAACAGCACGCCCTTTCTGCCT
This sequence comes from Pseudomonas sp. MT3, assembly GCF_054720805.1. Classification (NCBI taxonomy): domain Bacteria; kingdom Pseudomonadati; phylum Pseudomonadota; class Gammaproteobacteria; order Pseudomonadales; family Pseudomonadaceae; genus Pseudomonas; species Pseudomonas sp. MT3. Next base: position 26,550 of record NZ_JBTVPY010000025.1, on the reverse strand, counting down.
GGACCGTCGCCAGCATAATAAGAGAATGGCGACACCCCCGTCACATCCAACCAACTGCTAATAGCAGGAGGCTCCAAAAACTCATCGGCAACACTATCCAAACCAATTGCGTTATCGCACTCAGCAACGAGAAGTTCGCGCATAAGCTCCGCCACGTCCCCAGGAGGATTTGTTATTAACCTATTAGCGACGTACGCAACATCAAGAGAACCACTAAACCTCGTCAACATGTGATGCGTGTTCTTTCTAACAGCCCCAATAGCTGCTAAAGCAAAGGCAGGAACAATTCCGTCTGACAACTTTGAGAAGGCATCAATCAACTTGGACGGAAGCTCATCCGCTGGAATATCATCCTTATTGGCTAAAACCAACAAAGAGCTTGCACTCTTCGCTAAATATGGAAAGCCGTTTACTCCACGAACATCTTTATAGTCGACCCCTGGTACCGTAAGCTGCTCTTTGGCCTGAGAATACACATGATCATCTAGAGCCTCCCCGGTATATATGCAAATAAGGCGCATCCGGCCATTCTCACTTGCATCAGATTCAGCTATCTTCCGCAAAAGCTCTAGCGTCAAACCAGAAGATCCGGGTTTAAGCTGCCAATCCATTACTAGGATATCTGCGCACCTAGCCGCACTGACAACCCTAGATTTAATTTTATCAATCTCGCCGTCAGAGTTTTCCGGGAGGACAAAGGCACACACCATATCCTGCTCTGCAAATGAATCCGAGATCTTTCTAATATCTAGGACATTTGCTTCTGGCGACTTATCAGAAACTTCCGGCGCAGCTGCTTTGTAATCGGAGCTATCGGACCAGCCATCTGCGGGAGGGACTACTCCAGCAGCCTTAATAGGCGCTCTGGACAACCCCGGCTCATTATCAACAACTACTGCAGTCTTAAGAAATCGCCTTACCGCTTTTCTAACATGCCCTGCCCAAATTTGTTCGGGACTCTGAGTTACCGCTTGCTGAGAAGTCATTATTGCTCCCCTTGCTCATCCTTGGCTTTAATAGGCGAAATCCGGAATACAGGATTTACATCCACCCCACTTCCAACCAGATCTATTTCAAAACCTTCTCGACGCAATGCCTCTCGGCTAATCGCTAGCCCCATACCTCTCCCCCCCACCTTGCGAGTTTCCCCAAACTCGAAAATCCGATCTCGGTAGCGATCCTCGATACCCGGACCATTGTTTGAGATTAAAAAACCCTCACTATCCGCATCGAGAAATATACGTCTATCTCTTGCCGAACGGCTATTCAACCAATAAATAGCGTTATCGATCACATTTATGAAAGCACCAACAACTACCGACGACTTACATTCGACCGCATAATCTCGAAACGCAAATGTCGGCTCAACTTTTATATTAAAAGCTTCTAGCGGCTCCACAAAAACATTAAGAACCACTCTCAATATTTCATCACCTGTTATGCGCACAGTTGATCGATGCATTCGCCTACCTAAAGGATCTAGTGCCTTAAGGTAACCATCAAGGTGTTCAATATGGTCCCGCAATCTAGAATAAATTAACGCAAGAGGAGGGTTTCGATCAGCCCAAGGCTTTAGGTCAGCCATAGCTGATCTAATACCTCTCGCCGCACCAAAAAACTCATGTTGGAGTATTCCAACCGACATGCCCAACTGAGCAAAATCCGAATAAAATTCCAATTGTTCTTCTAATATTAGATTTCGCGCCTCCAATGCACCAAACCTATCATCTAATGTTTCTCTATCCTTTGCTCCGGCAGCAAGCTCCGTCATCTGCCGCTTAAAGGAATCAAGAAGCTCCAGCTCTCTAACCCGAACTTCAGACAACTTTAATTCTATTTCATGCCGAACAGCATCTAGATCATCAGGCCGCTCTGCAGACCTCTTAGTGAACTCATCAACTAGTCTTTCAACAGCCACGCGCAGACCAGAGAATTCCTCTTTCAAAACCCCCCTCACCGTATCTTGCATTAGATCCAGTGCTTCTGAAGTTTCTTTGCGCAATGAAGCTACGTCTCGAAAGACGCTGTCTTTTTCCCGTTCAATTTCTTGAAGCGCTACACTTCGTCGCTCGGAGGCAGCTATGCGGCCACCAGTCACCTCTTTGAGGCTCGTCTCGAACTCAATACGTAGCGGGTCAAAGAATTCAGACTGCAGCCCTAAGAAAGCATCTTCATAGGCAGGCCAGTCCCTTTGTTGTCTTTTCGTAAGGGCCAGTCCTCGAGGAACTGATAAGGTAGCCTTACTAACTAGAGCTCTTATCTTTTGCTTTACATCGATATCCAGGCTCCTAACTCTACTAGCAAAGTCACCTATATCGAGCTCATTGGACAGCCTAAAGAGACGCTCCTTAAAATACTCTCTGATCAGATCAGACTCTTTCTCGTAATAACTACCATTGTAATCGTCAAAGAATTCGTCCAGATCCTTTTGGAACTGAGATCGTCGAGCATCTGCCTTTTCTTTTTGTTTCTTCAGCAGAGCGGCCTGCGCAGCAAAATGAGATTTCCCCGAATTATAATCATCGCCCTGTGGCGACGAAACGCGGAAAAATTCATAGGCCAACTGTTTAAAAAAGTTAATTAAAATTGAACGAAAATCTCTGTAAGCCAGATTTTCTCTAAAACCCTCTCGGCCGGCCTTCTCTGTGAGCGTACCGTTAATAGAATGGGAAATGGCCACATAGCCAAATCCACGTCGATAGGAGAAGAACCAATCCTTAGCTGCCAGAGTCCGCCTCTTCTCAATGTCCAGCCAGTCAAATTCAGAATTACCGTATGGAAGAATTCTGATTCCATCACGATATATATAAAGACCACCTACCCTCCCAGTCTTCGCCGTCATTTCACTCCAATCTTCTGGCGAAAGCCTAGACTCAGCTGATCGTCCTTGGACATACCCATATCTAAATGAAAACGGCCCGCACTTAGGGAGACGACCGTTTCCGTCCGTCCAATTACACACAAAATCCTTGACCTGCCCATAAATTGATACCTTCCCAACAAACTGACCATACTCATCAAAGTCCCCCTCGAAATACTGATCAGTTTTAGAGAAATCTTCATCTTTAAAGAAAGTCTGAGGCCCAATACGCTCCTCAACCCCATCAATTGTGTGATCCCGAAACTCAGTCTTTATAATTTGATCATCAGACATCATCGAGTTTGAGAACCCAAGAAGGTATCTTTCTAGATTCGACGAATCTTTGTCACTTTTATTGTCGATATCATCTTTTAGTTCAGGCGCTACAGGCAACACAATGAAGTGAGTACCGTACCCTTCACCTAGAAGGGATAAGGGAGCCTCTAACTGATTTCCGTCCTTGTCTTTTCGCAAAGCATCATCTAGTAAATTAGGCGCAATACTCCGAGCACTTTGCAGGTCGCTCTTTAGCATCCGATACGCGTCTTGGTCAATTTTAGCCTCTAGCGTGTCAAGATTACTCGACACCTTTTCGACCAATCGAACTATGTCTTCTCGCGTAGGTAGTATTCCTCCAGAGAACTCCTCCAGAGGGACATCAATCTCACTTACGTCCAGCCCCGGTTGTTCGAAGATGCCCCAGTGAACTAACGCGACGACAAGATCATGCAATCCGTCTTTACGCACAGCCCGAGTCATTAATATTGTAATGGGAGCAATAACAGCTATTGCTAATCGTCCAATTCCCTTTTCCCCCATAATTGAACGCTTGGGAAGATTCTTCGGACCTCGCCATTCGTCATTACTGCTCTCCTTGTTCGCCCCTACCCTTGATTCGGTGCCAAGAGTCAACCAGCGACTCTCAACTTCTTCTCGGGTCATCCCATATCCATCATCACGCAACACTAAGACATTGCTACGTCGAAAAAAATCAACCTCGACGCGCTCCGCATATGCGTCATGAGCGTTTTTGAAAAGTTCATGGATTGCGGTGGGAATCCCCGCAATTTGCTGCCTGCCGAGCATGTCGACGGCTCTAGCTCTCACCCTGAGCTGTGTCATGAAGACTCCTAGGTCTCTAAGGAGTTATAGAATTCTTGTGTAGTTGATCCATGACGATTGCGGCCATGGATTCAGGAGATTCGTGGGTCCAGAAGCGCAACACAGTCCAACCTGCAGCCTTCAAAATGGAGGTCACCCGCTCATCCCGGGCCCGGTTACTCTGCAGCTTTTCAGCCCACCAATCGCCGTTCGCTTTCGGGATCGTACCGTGATCCGGACAGCCATGCCAAAAGCATCCGTCAACGAATACGGCCAGCTTCGCCCCGGGGAAGGCAATGTCGATGTTTGAGCGCCCCAAGGCCACGGATTTGGGCTTGTAGTGGATGCGGTAACGCAACCCTACGGAGAAGAGTAGCTTTCGAAGTGCGAGCTCAGGCGCCGTGTCCTTCGTGCGAACACGCTTCATCACAGCCGACACCTGATCCGAAGAGGGTGGAGGCCGGGATGAAGGGCTGTTATTCACAATGCGTCAGGCTCTGATCGCGGCCCTGAGACTACGGGCGATGGTGCGCATCATTTCCGGTGGAACGGCGTTGCCGATCTGAGTTGCGATCTGGCCGGCGTTTCCATGGAAGATGTAGGTATCCGGGAACGATTGAAGCCGCGCTGCTTCTCGAAGGGTGATTGCCCGGTGCTGTTCCGGGTGCGCATAGCGACCCCGGGTAATGTCCGTACACCCCGTGGTAAGGGTCGGAGCGACGTCGTTCCATCTCATACGCCCGTAGGTGTCCGAGAACGAGGAAGCCTTTTCCGCCCGTTGGTGACAAGCCAACTGCAGCTCAACAGGCAAGGACTCACGTCCGCCACCATCACGAGGGATATGCTGCAGACGCTGAATATTGAGCGGCGAGTGTCTGCGAGCGAAGTGAAGCGGATCCACCCCGGACTCAGGGCGGCCCACGGGTGGCACGGGTAATTCGGAAATTGAGCTGTGCACCGTTTTCCGACGACGGTGCACGATGTTCGTAGCGACGGAGAGCGGAACACCTTTGGCCGCAACCAGGATCATCCTGCTACGACGCTGGGGTACTCCCAGATCTGCGGCATCCACACGCATGGGCTGGGCTACGGAGTAGCCGGCTTTTCTCAGCCAGCGCCTGAAGCCCCCGAAAATGCTGGTGGAAGCCAAACCCGGGACGTTTTCCAGGAAGACCAATGAGGGCTCGAATCGCGTGATAAACTTTTTGGACTCGCCCACAAGATCCCGGCGCGAATCCATGTCGCTCTTGTGCCGGTTCTGGCTGCTGAATGGCTGGCAGGGAGCACACACCACGAGCAGGTCCAAACGCTGCGGTATGACGTCAGCGAACTCGTCAGGGTTCACCTCTCGAATATCCTTCTCCAGCAGCCGGACTTCCGGGTGGTTGTCGCGATAGGTGTGGCAAGCACCAGCGTCAAAGTCAACGGCCCCTACGACTTGGAATCCTGCTTTCTTTAGTCCCAGGGAGACGGCACCGGACCCACAGAACAAATCCAGAGCGATTGGCCTTGGCATGAAGAAGTACCTGACGATTGAGTGAGCGTCCTACCCTCGGAATCGTGGCAGACAGCAGAGATGGCAACAGTGTTGGCACTGGTGAAAATATAGGCGCAAGTGCTTGTAGAGTCTAGGGTTTTCGCGGGCTAGGACGCCTTCCGAAGCGGCCTGGGCTGTCGATAAACCGCCCCATTTTCGAAGGTGACTACACCGACCCGGTTTTCAGTAAACACCGGTTTTATTGAGGTTTGCGTAGGCCGTAAATACCCGATTTATGGACGTTTCTGGGGAACCGATGATTTCCCCATGCGATTCATAATGCTGATGTCCCAGGTTCAAGTCCCGGTGTAGCCACCATACAAAACAAAGGGTTAGCGAAAGCTAGCCCTTTGTGCTTTCTGGGGTAGTGACTACACCCTGCCTACCAAAGCTAGAGCATCGTGTAGACCACAGCTACAACCAGTAGCGCGGCCAAGGCGATTGCCAATCTCTCGATCCACGTCAGAAATCGCCGCACTGGACGCCCCATCATTCTCTGATAGGTGGTGTAGGTCGATATCGCCTCCAATAGCATTGGAATCCCCAGAATCACTACCAGCGCGACCAGTTTCATTTATTGAGCCTCCTTGCTCGCATTTGGTATCAGCCATTCCAGGGATTAATCAGCGCAACCCCGAAGCCCTCGAAGTGGCGGACATTACGGGTAGCGACCGGTACGCCGTGCAACTTGGCTATCGCTGCAATTTGCCCATCAGCCATATCGGCGATCTTTCCCTTGGCCTCACTCTCTGCCGCCAGCTCTGCATAGTGCACCGCCGCATCCGCATCGAATGGCAGGATTCTCCCGGCAAAGTCCTCTTCGAGCATGGCAATGGCCACGTCCTGTAGTGCTTGCCTGCGCTTACCCTCCGGCATCCTGGCGATGCCATAGAGGATCTCGGCCACGGTGATCGAGCTGATCAGCAGATCCTGAGCAGGTTGAACATCGATCCAGGCAACCACCGCCGGATCCGGCTTGGCCCGCATCAGCTCCGACAGGACATTAGTGTCGAGCAGAGTCATTCGTCGAAATCCGCAGCTCGAGCCTTAACCTTCCGCGCTGGCAGCTCAATATCTGCTCCACCGACCGAGGCAAAGCGGGCATGAATTCGGCTTCCCAAGCCCCCTTTCTTCTCTTCCCGGGAAAGCGCCTGGGCGAGGATTACGCGGACCTCCTCTTCCATTGAACGGCCATGGTTCGCGGCTACCACTCGGAGCTTGGCCTTGAGGTCTTCGTCTAGGTTTCTAATCGTGATGCTGGCCATGACGCCCTCCAGTGCAATCAATGAAATCACTGACATCATACGGGAGATTTCCGGGTCGTGCGAGCGGTCAGAGATACATGACAGGCTCCGATGGCTGGGCGATACACAACATCGCCTTAGCCTCGCTATCTGCCCTTGCACTCCCCCAAGGTAAACGTGATCTCCTCTCTCTTCCTAGTAGCAAGGAGCACGCGATCGCCATCTAGAAACGCCCCCCCTTGCCCCTGCTCTAGAGCACATGGCGCTTTATTGAACATCTCAAATGTGTAGAGGAACCACTTGGTCTTGTCCTCCATAAATGAAACGTAGGCCGAATGGCTCCCTGTCCACCACTGGTAGCCAACAGTGGCGAGGGTTCTACCCCGTTACCACGGACATTTTCGAGTAAGCTCACGCTGAGCTGAAGGAGTGTTCATGTCCAAGCACAAGAGATACAGCACCCTTAAACAATCTTCTCACCAGATACTGATGGCTCGCGATCTGAACGAGTGCCTTCACCGCCCTATATTTGAGCTGTTCTCCGCCCTTGCCCCAGGGAAAGAGAAGCAATCGAGCATTGTCGTTCCCGCCGGAAGACTCCAGGCGTTCAGCCCAACAGCTGCAACACACCTTGTCCGATCACCCGCGTCGTCTCCCCACCGAAGTCCACACTCCCCTCCTCCCGAAGGAAGCCATCCACCGCCGCATCGAGTCGGTCGGCCAGCTCGGGGCGCTGCCAGTGGTGGCGCAGGAGCATGCCAACGCTGAGGATAGCGGCCAGCGGATTGGCGCGGCCGGTTCCAGCGATGTCAGGGGCGCTGCCGTGGACGGGCTCGGCGAGAGCGATACCGTGACCGAGGTTGAGTGACGGGGCCATGCCCAGGCCGCCGCCCCAGTGGCTGGCGAGGTCGGAGAGGATGTCGCCGAAGAGGTTGCTGGTGACGATGAGGTCAAAGGCTTCAGGACGCTCCACCAGTTGCAGGGCGGCGACGTCGACCAGGCGCTCGTCGAGTACGTCGCTCCAGCCGTCTTCTACCAGCCGGTCGCGGCAGGTATCGCGGAACAGGCCGCAGCTGAGCGGAAGGACATTGGCCTTGTGTACCAGGGTGATGCGACGGGCGCCGCGCAGGCGGGCGATGCGCGAGGTGTCGGCGGCCAGGCGGTCGCAGGCGGCGCGGGTGATGACTCGTTCGGCGATGGCCACGCCCTCGGATTCCCAGTGTTCGCGGCCGCTGTAGAGACCTTCGCTGTTCTCCCGCAGGATCAGCAGGTCAACGCCGGGATGGGGAGATACGTGCGGGCGAGAGCGTACCGGACGCAGATTGAGGCTGAGCGCCAGCTCCTGGCGCAGGGCGAGGATGGCGCTGCGGTAGCCTTCGACACGATGGCTGGGCGAGGAAACCGCACCGAACAGGCCGGCACCACAGGCGCGCAGGCGAGCCAGGGTGATGTCGGGCACCGAGACGCCACGCCGTTCGAAGCATTCCCAGCCGGCTTCGGCCTCTTCCACCCGCAGATCGGGTATCAGCCGTTCCAGTACCTGGACCGCTACCGGCACCACTTCACGGCCGATGCCGTCGCCGGGAATCACGCACAACCGATGCATCGCTGACCTCCGCTCGCCGCCGGTCCCCTCCATGATCCGCCCACGCCCCTCACGGAAGGACGCCGGCGGACAGTCGGCTCACACTTGTCCGAGCGGGCGCAGGCGGTATTGCGGTGGCAGTTGGCCGAGGCCGCTGACGGTGACGTTGAGGTCCTTCCAGCGGCCGTCCTTGATGCCGTAGATGCAGCCGTGCACGGAGAGCGGCTGGCCACGATGCCAGGCGTTCTGCACGATGCTGGTGTGGCTGACGTTGGCGACCTGCTGAATGACGTTGAGCTCGCAGAGGCGGTCGACCTTTTCCTCTTCCTTTTCGAACTGGGCGAGGTGGTCGCGGTATTCGTAGGCGAGGTCGCGGATGGTCCGCAGCCAGCCATCGATCAGGCCAAGCTGGCCGTGCTGCAGGGCCGCGCGTACACCGCCGCAGCCGTAGTGACCGGTGACCAGGATGTGCTTCACCTTGAGTACGTCGACGGCGTACTGGATGACCGACAGGCAGTTGAGGTCGGTGTGCAGCACGACGTTGGCGACGTTGCGGTGGACGAACAGGTCGCCTGGCAACATGCCGACGATCTCGTTGGCGGGGACGCGGGCATCGGAGCAACCGATCCACAGGTATTCCGGGGCCTGTTGCCGCGCCAGTTTGGCGAAGAACTCCGGGTCTTCCCGCGTGATCGCTTCCGCCCAGCGTTCGTTGTTGTCGAACAGCTCCTGCAGATCATTCATGTTCGGTTCCTCATCGTTGGCTGCCGTACCTTACGCAGCGCACGCGCGCCTGACAAGCTGCTTTCAGCGCGCCGCATTCAGACGCCACCAGCGCGGCGGGCGGAGAGTTTCCTGCCGCGCCAGTTGGTGCCAGGCGTCGTGCCAGGCCTGGGCCTCGGCGGCCAGGCGTGGCCAGTCCAGCGTGCGCCTGTCCAGCGCGGCCAGCAACTCGGTTTCCAGCCAGCCGTGGCTGGCGCGCAAGGCATCGGCGAAGCCGGGGTCGGCCAGGGCGCGCTGGTGCACGGCCTCGAAGCGCCACCAGAGGGATTCTTCCACGGCCGCGCCCTCGCGGCTGAGCAGGCCTTCGCCGGCGTCCGCCTCGAAGCCCAGGGGCTGGAACATCGACAGGCACGGCGCCGAAGTGCCGGTGGCGGCCATCCGCGGCGAACCGCCGTCGAGCCGGGCGATCAGGCTGGCAGTGGTCTGCGAGGGACGCCAGAAACTGCCAGCGTGCAGGCAGACCTGGCGATTGTCGTGACGGGAGAAACGATGTCCCCGGTGGCCGTGGCTGCGCAGAGCGACCACCAGCGCCAGCCAATCGATCTTCGCCGGGCAATGGGCGAGAAATTCCTGGTTGAGCTGCCGCCGTTGCCGCGCCCCGGCAACCCAGGGCAGCACGCGGCCATCGAAGGCGCGGCCGAAGTGGAAGTCGCCACGGCCATTCCAGCAGCCCAGCCGGCGCGCGTGGTCTTCCAGGTTGGGGCTGGCGAGGTCGTAGTCGTGGCCGAGAGTCAGGGCATTGGAGATCGCCCAACGCTCGACCCGCTTCGCCGCCCACAGCCGGCCGGCGGTCTCCAGTACCCAGGCTTCGTCGCGGTCGGCGATGAGGTAGCTGTTGTCGTAGCGCATACGCTTGTTGCGGTAGCCGGCCGGACCGCCCTGGCCGTGGCGTTCCAGCAGTTCAGTGATGACGGCCAGCGCCTCGCGCGCCGTCGCCGCGCGCTCGAGAGCCAGGCGCAACAGGTCCATGCCCAGCAGCGCCTCGCCATCGCGCCGGGTCAGGCGAGTGAACACGGCTTCGTTGCCGATGGCCACGCCGCACTCGTTGACGCCCATCTCGGCGCCCCACAGCCAGGTCGGCTGGCTGAGGATGACGGCATGGCGCTGGGCGGTCTGAGGGATTTCCAGGTAGGTGGTGCGCACCGTCGCCGCCCGGTCGCCGCGCACGGCCGGCAGGCGAATCAGGCATTGCGGTTCGGCGGGCTCGCGGTCGCTGTTCTTGGCGAACCAGGTGGCCCCGCCGCTACGCAATACCAAGGTGTCGCACATACGCCTCTCCCTCGTCTGCGGCGCCAAGCACTTCGCTCGCCGCCCGTTCCCCGGCCTCGACGGCCCCGTCGAAGTAACCCATCCAGCGCGTAGCCGTTTCGGTGCCGGCGAAATGCAGACGGCCATAGGGCTCGCGCAGCCGCGCGGCGCCGCTGGTCCAGAGCCCCGGCGGGAACAGCGCGGCATAGCAGCCGCGGGCGAAGGGTTCCTCGGCCCAGGACTTGTCCACGTAATCGATTGGCTTGAGCGCCTCCTCGCCGAAGTAGCGGGCGAAGCAGTCGAGCACCTGGCCACGCCGGTCGCCCGCCGGCCGCGCGTTCCACTGCCGTGCTTCGTCACCTTCGATGAAGCCGAGCAGTACGCCGCGCGGGGAGTCGGGGATGCTGTTGTCGAAGGTCAGCCGTACCGGGCCGACTTCGCTGGTGGCCTGGCCGGAGAAACCCCGGTCGCGCCAGAACGGCGTGTCGTACAGCGCCATGCACTTGATTACCGCGCCTTGCGGCAGGCGCTGCAGGAGCTGGTCGCGCCAACTGGGCAGCAGTGGTTCCTGGGTGATGCGCAGCAATTGGGTCGGTGGGATGGCGAAGATCACCCGCGAGGCATGGTGCACGCCACGGTCGCTGACCAGTTCGACGCCGCTGTCGCTCTGTCGCACGGCGCGGATCGGCTCGCCGGTGTGCACCGCGTCGCCCAGGCGCTCGGCCAAGGTCTGGCAGATGCGCTGGGAGCCACCCTGGATGCGATCCTGCTGCGCGCCGCCTTCGACGCCGAGCAGGGTGTCGAGGTTGGTGCCACTGCGGATGTAGAAGAGGACGTGGAGGAACGACAGGTCATGGGGGCTGGCGGCGAACACCGCGCCGCTCATCAGTTCGAACACCTTGCGCCCGGTGGAGGTGCGCACGTTGCGCCGCAGCCATTCGGCGAAGGTCAGGCGGTCCCAATGCTCAGCCTTGGGGTGCAGGCTGGGGTCGTTCAGGGGGATTTCCCGCGCCATGCGGTCCAGGCGTACGTGGGCCTGCAGCACGTCCAGCAGTGCATGGGGAGCGAAGCGGGGAATGGTGCCGTGATAGGGCTTCAGCCGGCCACCGAACAGGGTGAGATTGTCGCCCTGGTTCCATTGCGGAAAGGTCGACAGGTTCAGCTCGGCGAGCAGGGAAAGGATGCGCTCCTGGGTGGGACCGACCCATTGGCCGCCCACCTCGACCACTTCGCCGCTGGCGAAGCGATGGTTGAGGGTTCGTCCTCCGACGCGCTTGTTGGCCTCCAGCACCTTTATCCGCCGTCCGGCCGATGCCAGACGCCAGGCGGCGGTCAGCCCCGAAATACCGGCGCCCACCACGATCACATCGCTGCGATTCATGTTTGCGACCTTATGTTCTTGTTGTTATTGGGCTTAAGGGTAAGCCAGGAGTTGGTTTCAGAAAAACCCGGTCAGCGGGAAATTTCCTGGTTTTTGTGGGGGAGTCGTGGCGGCGGGTGGGGTGGTGCTTGCGGGAGGCTCATCCGTGGTTCAGGGCGCGGGGAGATTCGCGAGCGGAGTCCGCGCCTACACGGCGTTTCTGGGTGGCGTGCCAAGGCAGCCTCTCACCCCTCTCCCTCCGGATGAGGGGCTCTCGCAGGAGCGGATCTTATCCGAGATGTTTTCCGAACATCGGTACGCAGATTCAGGATTTCGCGGACAAGGCCCGATCCTGCGGAAGCGGGAGCCTGCCACCGAACCCCTCGGCCGAATCAATCGACCAGGGTGCAGGCCATCACCAGTGCATCTTCGCGACCGCCGACCGCCGGGTAGTAACCACGGCGGCGGCCGATCTCGTTGAAGCCGTAGCGTTCGTAGAGTCGGTAGGCCGGCTGGTTGGACTCGCGCACTTCGAGGAAGCATTCCACCGCATTGAGCTCATGGGCCCGCTTCATCAGATGCTCCAGCAGGCGCAGGCCCAGACCGCGCCCCTGGCTTTCCGGTTTGACGGTGATGTTGAGCAGGTGCGCCTCGTCGAGGATCAGCTGGATCACGCCGTGACCGACCTGCTGGGTGCCTTCGAACATTACCCAGCATTCGTAGCTCTTCAGGCCATCGGCGAAGATGCCGCGCGTCCAGGGGTGGCTGAAGGCGGCGTATTCGATCTTGAGAACGGCATCGAGGTCCGCCTCGGTCATCGGGCGGAAGGAAACGGCATCGCTCATGCGGTGATCTGACTCATCCAGCGTTGCCGAACACGGCGCATGGCGCGCCAGAGGTCGGCTTTCAAAGAGGGCTCTTCGGCCAGGCGCTCAAGGCCCGGCAAGGCCCAGGCGACGCCCAGGCCTTCGACTTGCAGCTCGCGCAGCAGGGACTCCTCGTCCGCCTCGCCGGCGTAGCGCACGGCGGGCATGCCGACCAGCCACAGGCAGCGACAGGGTGCGCCGTCTTCCAGGCGGGCGGCGACGAAGCCCTGGACGAACTCACGGGCGGCCTGCGGGCCCTGGTCCATGTTGCCGCCGGCGAGCAGCGGCCAGCGCACCGGTTCGCCCAGCAGTTGCGGGCTTTCCGGCAGGCCGGCGGCACGCAGCAGATCCTTGAGCAGCAGATAGGCCGGGTCACGACTGGCCAGGGGCTCGCCGGTGGGCAACTCCACCAGCAGGACGCACTCGCCGGCACGCAGCAGTTGCAGGGCGAAACGCGGCGGTGGGGCGACCGGGACGCGGGCCACGGGCTCGGCTTCCGGCTCGGCCTGTTCTTCGGACTTCACAGGGACCGCTGGCTTGGCCGGCGCGCCCGCCTTGGGCAACAGGCGGGCGGCGATCGATCCGGGCTCGCCCATCGGCACGACAGCCGGAGCCGCAACCGGAGCGGCGTCGCGCCCGACGTCGGCGACGGGCGCCAGCGGCGCTTTCTCAACGACGATGGGCTCGGGCGTTTCCAGCAGTTCGGGGCGCGACGGGGCGGCGAACGGCAACGCCACGCGCGGCAGCCAGGTGGCGACCTGCATGGCGCCGAGGTAGGCGCGGCGGCGGGCTTCTTCGATCAAGGGACGGTTACCTGTAAGTGGAGCCTGCACGGGCAGGCCGGCACATCGAGGCGGGATTGTCGCGTGAAACGCGTCGGGGGGAAAGGCCGGTCGGCGGTTACGGGGTACCGAAGATGTAGACGTTGCCGGTGAGCTTGACAGCGCCGGTGGCCTGGTAGGTGAGCAGGTTGGTCTGCTGCAGGCCGCTGGCGGCGACCTTGCCCTGGTTGGCGCCGCCCAGGGTGAACTGCAGGTTGGTGGCGCTGGCGTTGGTCAGCCCGATCTTCATGGCCTGGCGGTTGAACAGGGCGCCGTCGCCGTTGAAGCCGCTGGCGATGGTCACCATGTCCAGGCTCATGCCGTCGAAGCTGAAGGTGCCTTTGATGTTGTCCAGCACGACGAAGCCAGTGCTGTTCAGCGGCTGGATCGCCACGCGCGCGCCGCAGCCGCCGGGGCAGCGGTTGTCGCCAGCCACCGGGGCGAGGTTGAAGTTGACGCTCAGGCTGACGCCGGCCTGGCCGCTGACATCGGACATCTCGCTGTCGTCCAGGCCACGCATTTCGGCCTGGGCGCCCGCGGCGGCGAGCAGCAGCAGGACACTCAGGAACCGGCGAGACAGGCTGTTCACGGCGATGCTCCTCATTAGCGCGGCAGGTTGACGGTACGCACGTTCAGGTAGTCGATCCGCATGCCCCGGATGGCCTGGGAACCGATGTCGGTACCGCTGATGTTCAGGTTGCCGATGCTGATATTGCTCTTCTGTACGTTCTGGTAGAAGGCCTCGTGGTTGGCCCAGGTGACGCCCGGGGCGTTGAGTATGAGGTCGCCGTTGCTGGCGACGGTAAGGGTCGCCGGCTGGTAGTTGGCATCGCCCAGGTTGAGGTCGAAGTAGACATTCTTGGCCACGGCGCGGTTACTGTCGGAGCAGGTTTCGCAGCCGCTGAGGATCAGCTTGTCGGCGTACATCTGCAGGCTCATGGACAGTTTCATGCCGGCCTTGTCGCCCCACAGGTTGAGGTAGGAGCCATTGAGGGTGAAGTTCTCCAGGGCGATGCCGAAGTAGTCCTGGCGGGTAGTCGTGGCGCCGGCGCCGCCACTGCCGTAGGCAACGCTGGGCAGGGTGAAGCGGGTCTTGATGCCGATATCCAGCCCCTGGATACGGGTGCCGGCGGAGTTCTGCATGGCTCCGGCCACCAGTTGCACCGTGGAGACGTTCTTCTCGGTGCGGGTGACGGTGCCGCTGACACAGGTGGTGGCGCCACCGCCTTGCGCGCCACAGAGCTGGATGAACTTGTCGTAATCGCTGGCGCGCTGGCTGAGGGTGACGCCGTTGCGGCTGACGCTCCAGGCGGCGCTGAGGTTCTGTTGGGCGGCGGTGAGGCTTTCGGTGCTGCTGTTATAGGTGTCAACCGAGGCGTTGTAGTCCTTTACCGCGTTATTGGTGCTGCACGCGAGGATCGCTCCGCAATCGTACTTTGCGCCGATGGTGGTGGGCCGGTCCGCACAGAAGATCAGCCCGCACACCTGCGCCGGAGCCGCGTTGTAGCGGGTGCTCATGGTGCCGTAATTGGCCGTTTGCACGGCCTGAGCCGCTTCAACCTGGGCTTCTCGCTGGTTGACTACCACCATGTCGGCGTCGATGCCGCTCTTGAGGCTCACCATGTTGTTCGAATAGGTGGTCAGCAGCGTGTCGCGCTGGCTCTTCAGGGCGCTCAGTTCGGCACTGATCTTTGTCGTCGCCTGTGCCGGGTCGGTGCAGCCGGCGTCGCCATAGAGGCAGCCCTGGTAGTAGGACCACAGGCCGAACTTGTGGGTATCGTTGATCGGGTCGGTCCAGGTCGGCGTCCGCAGTTGCAGCGCCTGCTGGCCGACGGGGATGTTGTCGCCGCTCTTGTACGCCACCGGGCCGAAGGTGAAGGGATGCATCGGCGTGCCCAGGTAAGCCTTGGTGTCCAGGGTTCCGCGCTGGCTGCCGGCGCCCTTGATGTAGGCACTGGTGATGTCGACCTGTACGTCCTGGTTGGCGCTGTTCTTCACCCCGGAGATCTTCGCCGTGGCGCTGGCCTGGTCGTAGCTGAAGCCATCGATGAAGAAGCCCAGGCCCGCGCCGCTGACCTCGCCCAGTTGATCGTCGTCCAGGGCCTGCATGGCCTGGACGGGCAGGCAGAGGAGCCAACCGAGCAGGCCGGCGATGAAGGTGCGGCGCACTCCCATGATCAGCACCCCGACGCCTGGGCGCCCATGCAGGTCGGCTGGCGGGGCAGACCGCGCAGGGCGTCATAGAGGTTGATCAGAATCGGGTAAACCGCATTGGCGCCGCTACCCACCTTGGGGAAGTTGGCGTAGGCGCCGGACTGGGTATCCACGAATTTGCCGACGTTGGCCATGTCCTGCCAGGGCACATTCTGGTTCTGCAGGGAGAAGAAGATGCCTTGGGCGCCGGCATTGATATCGGTAGCGCCGGGTTGACCAATGTAGATGCTCTTGTAGTTGGTCAGGTTGAAGCAGGCATCCAGACCGAGGGTCTTGCAACCGTTGGCGGTAGTCAGGATTGGAATCAGGCCGGCCAGCAGGCTGTTCGGGTCGGTGGTGTTCATCGAGGTGCCCTTGGGGATACCGATCTGCTCCGCGCGGATGGTAGTCGCCTCCCCCGTGCCGGACTTGACCAGGCCGACCTCGGCCTCGATCTCGGTATCGCCGGCCACTGCCAGCAGCAGGCAGTTCACCAGGTTGGGGCAACCATTGCGGGTGTAGTAGTCGTAGGCGATGGACGCGGGACCGTAGATCTTGCCTTGCAGGTTGCCGGAGAGGGACTGGATGTCACCGGAGAGATAGCCCAGGGCCTTGCCGAAGCCGACGCGCACACCCGCCAGTTCGCGGATGCCGCTGGCGTTGGTCTTGAAGGCGAACTCGACGAAGGGATCGCGCATCTGGAACGGATCCACCGCTGCGTCCGGGGAGTTTGCGTTGGTCACCCGCCCCAGGGCGAAGTTGTTGATCTGGATGTCCGCTGGCTGACCGGAGGCCGCGCCGCTGCGGGCGTAGTCGCCCAGCCGCAGTTCATCGATATTGGTGAGAATGCCGATATCGGCGCCGAAGTTCAGCCGGGTGTACTGGTAAGCCCCGTAGGTCAGGGCGTCCACGGTGAGCATCGCCTGTCCGGTGATGTTGGACAGCTCGCTGTCATCCAGCGATTCCATGCGGGCCTGGGCACCGCAAGCCAGCAGCAGGCCGCAGAGCAGGGCAGCGGCACGCACGAGCGGGCCGGAAGACTGACGCATGGCACTCTCCTTTCCCGGCTCCCTGTTCCTGGGGGCCTGTTGTTATTCGTTCGGTCGAGCGGATCGCGACCTGGGTCGAGACTCGGCGCCGTGATGCCACTATAGGAATTAGCGGGTCGGGAGGGGCCGACCCATAGTCGAGTAAATCGCACCGGCCATCCAGGTACGGCCCTGTGCTGGAGGAAATCGCGGGCTCGATTGTTACCCATCGTCACACCCGCGTTACAGATATCGGTTCAGCGCTGGCGGAACAGTCCGATCAGGTGCTCGGCGATGGCGCCCTTGATGGAGTTCAGGTTCAGTCGCGAGTGTGCCTGCAGCTTGGCGATGTTCAGGCGATGCAGATGCAGCGAGGGCATGCGCGCCTCGTACTCGCGCAGATCGCCCTTGACCAGCACCGGCAGGAAAGTGTCCTCGCGCATCCGGTAGCGATTGATCAGCAGCTTCAGCCCGTCCTGGAACGGCAGCTCGCGGGACGCCACCAGACGGTGCTCGCCGGGGACTTTCAGGTACAGGCCGCTGTAGCCCATCGTCTCGCCCGGCAGGATGTGGATGCCGGTGGGCTCCACCGCGTCGGCGGGGATGTCATGGAAAGTGTCGAACCAGGCCTGCTCGTCCGGGAGAATGGTGATCCCGCCTTCCTGGGTTTCCGGGATCACGAAGCTGTAGTTGCTGTAGAGCTTCTCGACATACGACGAATAGATGCACAAACGGTTTTCGAAACGCTGCAGGAAGGCGATGGCTTCGTTGCGGTCGGTGATGGCGTCCAGGTCCCAGTCGAGGTCGCTCTGGCGCTCCAGTTCGGCCCACCGGGCTTTGGCAAGTGCGGCGTCGTAGGTCATGGTGGTAAATCAGTTGTCGTCCGACTGACTCTGGCAGAAAACATGCCAGAAAATTCAGCCATTTAGCGACGAATTTCCGTGATCCATTTCACGCCGGGATCGCTCGTACCGTCGCTATCTGACGCGTTTCGTCACTCTGGCGGCCAGCGCAGACCCTTTGCAGTACAATCGCTCCCTTTGTTCATTCCGGGCCCAACCAAGCCGATGATCGACCCACGACGCGTACTCCGCGCCCTCGCCGAACACTGGGTGCTGCTCGAACCGCTGTGCGAGCGTTTCGACGCCGGCACCCTGAGCCTGGTGGAACTGCGCAACCAGCTCACCAGCCAACTGCCCGACAGCACCCCGGTGGACATCACCGCCCTGCTCGACCAGTGGGTGCGCCTGGACATCCTCGTCCCGGTGGCCAAGAGCCCCAATCGTTTCGAGCTGAACGCGCAGATCCACGACTTCCTCGCCTACCTGCGTCAGGAACACCGCCTGGGCCTGTGCCTGGAGATCGAAGCCTACCTGCGCCACCTGGAACGCCTCGCCGGCTACATTCGCGACGCCTTCGAAGTGCGCGACGGCAACGACCTGTCCCGCCAACTGCGCCTGCTCGACATGCGCGTGCGCGACGTGCTGAAGAAGCTCGCCAACGACGAGCAGGCACTGGTCGCCGTGGCCGAGCGGGCGAAAACCCAGGACCGGCAGATTCCGCTGCGCCAGCGCTATGCGGAAGTCCTGGCGACCTGGGACGAATACGTCGAGCCGATGATCCAGCTGGTCTCCGCCGATGGCGCCTTCGAACAGGGCGTGCACCGCGTGGAACAGGTGCTGCTGCGCCTGCTCGGCGAACAGGCGCGCCTCGGCCAACTGGTGGACGACGACCAGTTGCTGCGTACCCACGCGCGCATCCTGGAAATGCAGACCACCGCCCAGCTCACCCTGCGCCGCGCCCGCGAACTGCTGCTGCCGCTGCGCGAGGAAGCGCGCCGGCACAACGCGATCACCCGCGGCGCCGCCCTGGCGCTGTCGGTCATCCGCCGCAAGGGCATCGATGCCGTGCCGCAGGCCGCCCTGCCGATGTTCACCCGGCCGCAAAGCAACTTCCTCGGCACCGCCTCGCAGGTCGAGAGCTACGTCTTCGCGCTGGCCAACTTCCAGCCCAAGCCGGCGCATTTCCCCAAGGCCAGCGGCAATCGCAAGAGCGACGGCCCGCAGCGCTCGCCGCGCACCGCCCGGGAAATGCTCGACCGCTGCCAGGCCGCGCTGCCGCTGCCGGACCTCATGCAGTGGCTGCTGGAACAGGAGCCCGAAGGCGCGACCGACGAACTGCTCTACTGGTTCTCGCGTCTGTCGCGCGATGCCCGCTTCCAGCGCGACCGCCTCGATCGCCGCCAATACGACACTCTCCAGCACAGCGTCAGCCTGTGCTCCTTCGCCCTGATCGCCGGCCCGAGCGCTGGCAAGGACAGCAAGAGCGAATCGCATGCAGATTAATCTCACCGAAATGACCCAGCTCGCGCCGATCTTCCGCGAGCTGTTCAAGGGCTTCCACATCAGCCGCCGCGACCCGGAGCTGTACAGCCAGCTGTCCAACCAGCAGGACGCCTACCGCGCGCTGTTCCGCAGCCTGGGCTACGAACTGGTCTGCGATACCCGCGGCTTCTACTACTTCGTGCCCGAGCAGATCGGCGCCCAGGTGAACAAGACTGCCCAGCGCCTGGCGCTGTTCACCTTCATCCTCGTCGAGCACCTGGCCGACCAGGGTCGCGATCCATTGGCCGTCCTCGATGGCGGCAGCATCGGCCGCGACGAGCTGCCGCCGCTGCTGGAGAAATACCGCGACCTGTTCCTGCAGGCCGAGGTGACCACCCAGGAAGAACTGGAAGAGAAGGTCATGCGCCGCCTCACCCAGCTCGGCTTCGCCGCCGAGGACAACGGCGTATACCGCTTCCTGCCACCGATCCACCGCTTCCTCGACGTCTGCCTGTCGGTCCAGCAGGACCGCGACCTGGCCAGCAACCTGCACGCCAGCGAAATGCAGTTCAGCGCACCGGTGCTGATGGACGAAGACGACGAGCCGGTGGTGATCCTCGAGTCCTATGTGGACGTGCAGACTGCCGGAAACGAAGACGCCATCGTGGTGATCGACGAACCGGCGGCGCCCGCTGAAGTTGCCACTGCTGCAGTTGCCGAAGAAGAGAGCGAAGAAGACGCCCTCGCCCGCGCCATCGCCGAAGAACAGGAGGCCCAGGCATGACCCAGGAACGCTACGGCATCCGCCGCTTCGCCCTGCTCAACACCGCCGGCTACAGCCTCGGCATCTTCCCGCTGGAACAGCCGCTGTCGGTGTACGGCGCGAACAACCTCGGCAAGTCGGCGTCGATCAACGCACTGCAGTTCCCAATCCTCGCGCGCATGTCCGACATGAGCTTCGGCAAGTACAGCCTGGAAGCCTCGCGCAAGTTCTACTTCGCCACCGACACCAGCTACATTCTCATCGAACTGGACCTGCCCCACGGTCGCCATGTGATCGGCGTCGGCGGGCGTGGTCCGGGCGGCGGCTTCGGCCACCAGTTCTTCGCCTACCAGGGCGAGCTGAATCTTGAGCACTACCAGAAGAACGGCACCTGCCTGCGCCTGCGCGAGCTGTACGCAAACCTCGAGCGCGAGGGCATCAAGTCCTACGAGCTCAAGCCCGACGAGCTGCGTCGCCTGCTGGTTGGCGGCCACACCTCGATCCCGCTGGACCTGACCCTGATCCCGCTACGCTCCACCAGCGAACAGAGCCTGAAGACCTTCCGCTCGCTGTTCATCAACCTGCTGCACATGCGCGAGATCACCGCCGCCAAGCTCAAGCAGCTGTTCCTCGATGCCTTCGAGCACAGCCTGCGCTCGGGCAGCGTCGACTACATCGCCGCCTGCGAGGAAGCCTTCCGCGACGTGCGCCGCATGGAAGGCGACTACCAGGCACTGGTCGCCGCCGGCCCTCTGGTCGAGGCACTGGCCAACGGCGTGCAGCAACGCGAACTGCTACGCGGCAAGATGCACCGCCTCTCGCCGCTGCTGGATAACCTGCTGGGTACCTGGGAAGACTATTCCGGGGCGCGCAAGGAAGAACTGGTCATCCAGGCCGAGCACTACCGCCGCGAGCAGGACGGCCTGCAGAACGAACAGCGCGGCAGCACCGCCGAACTGATGCGCCTGGAGCGCGAGATCAGCGAGATCCAGCGCTGGATGGGCGAACTGGCCGTGCTGAAGAACCGCTTCGCGCTGGTCGATGACGTCAAGGTGCTGGAGCAGCAACTGCTCGCCGCCAAGGACGCCCACGACGAACTGGCCGGCGCCCTGGCGCATTCCCGGCAGTTCTCCAGCGAAGACCTGGAAGAGCGCATGCGCGACCTGGAGAAGCGCCTGAAAGGCGTTCGCCAGCAGCTCGAACACGCCGACAATAACAGCTATGCCCGCCTGCGCGAGGAGTTCTCCCAGCAGGACGTGGAGCGCCTGATGCGCCTGTTCAACGGCGCGCTGTTCAGCCTGCCACTGGGCGAGAAAGGCGTGGACCTGGACGAGGCCGGCCAATGGGTAGGCAGCGTCGAGAAGATCCTCGATGCCTTCAAGGGCGAGCGCTTCGAAGTGCCCGGCCTGACCATCGACCTGTCGCACATCGAGCCGCCGGCCCTGCAAGCCCTGGCCGACCGCGCCGCCCTGCGCGACCAGAAAGAGCGCCTGGAGAAGGAGCTCAAGCAGCTCAAGACCCAGCAGGCCGTGGCCGCCGACCGCAATGCCAGCAAGGCGCAGGCGGACAAGCTGTACCAGGACGTGCTCGACGCGCAGAAGGCGCTGGAAGACTTCCGCCGGGCCCAGACCCTGAGCGCCGAGGAGCCGGCCAAGCTGGAACAGCTGGCACAACTGGAAGCGACCCAGGACGAGTTCAAGCGCTCCGCCGACGCCTTCACCGAGCGCGTCCAGCAACTGTCCGCCAAGCTGCAACTGGTGGGCCGCCAGCTCGCCGACCTGGAAGCCAAGCAGCGCACCCTCGACGACGCCCTGCGCCGCCGCCAACTGCTGCCCGCCGACCTGCCGTTCGGCACACCGTTCATGGACCCGGTGGACGACTCGCTGGAGAACCTGCTGCCGCTGCTCAACGACTACCAGGACACCTGGCAGGCACTGCAGCGCGTGGACGGCCAGATCGAGGCGCTGTACGCCCAGGTGCGCCTGAAGGGCGTCGCCAAGTTCGACAGCGAGGATGATCCGGAGCGTCGCCTGCAATTGCTGATCAACGCCTACGCGCACCGTACCGACGAAGCGCTGACCCTGGCCAAGGCGCGCCGCGCCGCAGTCACCGACATCGCCCGGACCCTGCGCAACATCCGCAGCGACTACGATAACCTGGAACACCAGCTGGCGCTGTTCAACCGCGAGATCAACAAGCGCCAGGTGTCCAACCTGCAGAGCTTCCGCATCGTGCTGGCGCCGAACAAGGACGCGCTCAAGCACATCGACCAGATCATCCACAGCGCCGGCCAGTATGAAGAAGGCGAGAATCTCTCGGTCTTCGACTTGACCCAGAGCGCCGAGCAGGATGCGAAGAACGAGGAAGCCAAGGACTACCTGTCGCGCCTGGTGGCGGCGAACAACAACCAGTTGGGCCTGAAGGACCTGTTCGAATTGGCGTTCGAGATCACCAAGATGGGCGGCCAGCCGATCATGCACACCGATATCGACGGCGCGGCCTCCAACGGCACCACCATGACCATCAAGGCGCTGACCAACATGTACCTGTTGCTGCACCTGATGGACCGCGAACAGGCTGGCCGTGTACGCCTGCCCTACTACCTCGACGAGGCAGCGGACATCGACGAACGCAACCAGTCGGCGCTGCTGGAGACCAGCCTGCAGCTGGGCTTCGTGCCGATCCTGGCGAGCGTGAAGCCGCAGGTCTCGGCCCAGGTGGCCATCGACCTGGAAGGCGGCAGCGGCCCCAGCGGCATTTACATCGACGAAGCGGACTGGAAGTTCATCCGCCGCCGCGCTCTCGATAATGAGGGCGAAAAGTCCGCGCACCACGACGTGGAGGCCAGCGCCGAGCCGGCGTGACCTTCCCGGCGTTGAAGCAAAAGCCCCGCAATGCGGGGCTTTTGCTTTTCCGACGTCCCGCGGACCTGCTCTTGTAGGAGCGAGCTTGCTCGCGAACCACATAAAACACCGAAGCCCAGCAAGACTCCATTCGCGAGCAAGCTCGCTCCTACGAAAAGCTCCTCAGCCCGCAACGGGACATCAGAATGAAAAAGGGCCGTTCCCTTTTTCTGTTCGACGTTAACTCAATTCGCCTTGCCCAGCGGAATCTTCGGCGCCCAGTCCAGCCACTCCTCGCTGGACTCGTCGAACAACGCGAAGGTCTGCCCCGGCTTGGCCGGCGCACCCATCTCGGCATTGTTCGGCGTAGCGAAGGCAACACCACCGGAGAGGATGGTTTCGAACGACTCGGTACGCACCTTCACGCCCTTGAACAGACCGGCATCCACCCCGACGCCGCTGGTGTTCCAGAACCGGCTGCCGGTGCGCACCAGCGGCGCGTACCGCGGTTCGATCAGGATGTGGATCAGCACCCGGTCGCCCGTCTCACCCAGCTCGAAGGAGGTCACCTTGCCGACCTGCACCTCGCGGTAGGTCACCGGCACGCCCGCCTTGAGCGAGCCGCGCCGGGATGCACTGAGGGTCAGGCGCAGGCCTTCGGCGTCCAGCAGGCGGTTCGGCTGACTGGCCAGCAGGTTGAAGGAGCCCTGTGCCTGCCCCGGCTTCTCGGCAGGCAGCACCTCGATGTACTGCCCACTGACGAGGGTACCCAGGTTGGACACACCGGAAAGCCCGACCTCCGGCCCAACCACCCAGAAGCGTGTACCCTGGCGTGCGATGCGATCCTCCGCACGGGTCAGGCGCGCCTTCATCTGTACGCCGCTCATGTCCTTGCTCAGGTCGACCTGCTCAACACGCCCTACTTCCAGGCCCTTGTAACGCAGCACGGTGCCTTCCTTCAGGCCGTCGGCGGTGCTGGCGCGCAGCTCGATCACCTGGCCCTTGGCATGGGCCGCGTCCTCGCTGTCGAACAGCGCGAAGCGACGCACCTTGGTCACTGGAGGCGCCTTGGGGTTCGGCGTATCGAAGGCGATCCCGCCGGCGATCAGGGTTTGCAGTGATTCGCTCTTGAGCTTGATGCCATCGAGCCCACCGCTGACGGTCACCCCGCTGACGTTCCAGAAGCGCGTCGAGGTGTTCACCAGATTGGCGTACTCCGGCTCGACGTGCACACCAATGATCAGCCGCGACGGATCACGGCGAGACAACTGGTAGCTCTGTACGCTACCCACCTTCATTTGCCGGTAGAGGAGCGGCGTCCCCACTTCCAGCGAGCCCAGCTTGTCGGTCGTCAGCACCAGGTGCAGTCCAGGAGAGTCCAGGTTCAGCGGCGGCGCCTTGGGGCGGATGACGAAGTCGCGGGTCGGCTGGCCGGTCTTGGCGAAACGCACACTGATGTAGTTGCCCTTCACCAGCGCTTCCAGGCCGGTGATCCCCGCCAGGGAAATGCTCGGCTTGACCAGCCAGAACTCGGTATCGCCATTGAGGAAGTCTTCGGTACGCGGATCCATCGACAGCGACGCGGTGGCGCCGTTGAAATCCTGGTCCATGTCGATGCTCTTCACGGTGCCGACCTGCACGCCGTTGTACATCACCGGCGTGCTGCCGGCGTTGAGCCCGCTGACATCGGTGACCTTGAGCCTGACGCTCAGACCGGCCTGGGCGGCATCGTAGTCCTCATAGAGGCGGAACGGCTTGGTCGAATCCGTTGGCGGGCTGTCCGGATAGTTCTCCGGCGTCGCGAAGGCGATACCACCCGCCGCAATGGATGCCAGCGACTCGGTACGCAACTTGAGACCGCTCAGGTCGCCGGACAGAGTGATGCCGCTGGCATTCCAGAAGCGCGTGTGTTTACGCACCA
Organism: Pseudomonas sp. MT3; assembly: GCF_054720805.1. Lineage (NCBI taxonomy): Bacteria > Pseudomonadati > Pseudomonadota > Gammaproteobacteria > Pseudomonadales > Pseudomonadaceae > Pseudomonas > Pseudomonas sp. MT3. Next base: position 2,073 of record NZ_JBTVPY010000025.1, on the reverse strand, counting down.
GATTGGCGTAGGCCGGCTCGATGTGGATCTTCACCTCGATGGTCTTCTGGTCCTCGGCCAGGTGGTAGCTCTTCACCTGACCGACCTGAATCTGCCGGTAATAGATCGGGCTCCCCTGCTCCAGCGAGCCCAGTCGATCGGCCTTCAGCGTCAGGTGCAGGCCGGGCAGGCTGTCGGACAGCGGCGGCGGCTCCTTCAGCGCGGTGAACTCCCTCTGCTGCTCCCCCTTCACCGGGTCGATGGCAATGTAGTTGCCCGATACCAGGGTCTCCAGGCCGGTCACCCCAGCCAGCGATACGCGCGGCTTCACCAGCCAGAAGCGGGTGTTCTCGCTCAGGTATTCGGCCGCCTCCTTGCGCATCTCGACGACCGCCGTAACCCCCAGGTCAGGCTTGTTCACATGCAGGTCGGTCACTTTGCCGACGGCGATTCCCTTGAACATCACCTCGGTCTTGTTGATCTGGATACCGTCACCGCTTTCGAAGCGGATATTGATCATGATCCCCGCCTGATCGTAGGCCCGCCAGGCCAACCAGGCACCGATAGCCAAGGCGATCAGCGGCAGGATCCAGATTGCCGACCAGTTGGAGGTCTTGCGCATCTTCGGGGTGGGAAGATCACTCATTGTCGTTTTCCGCGTCCGTGTTATCCCAGATCAACCGGGGATCGAAAGTCACTGCTGCCAGCATGGTCAGTACCACCACGCTGGCGAAGGCTGCCGCACCGAGGTTTGCCTCGATAGTGGCCAGATTGCCGAAATTCACCAGGGCTACCAGGATCGCGATGACGAAGATATCAAGCATCGACCAGCGTCCGATCCACTCGATGAACCGGTACATCACGATCCTCTGCCGAGCCGACAGTGGCTGGCAGCGCTGTACCGAATACAGCAGCAGAGTGATACCCACCAGCTTGAAGGTGGGGACCAGGATACTGGCGACGAAGACCACCGCGGCGATCGGCACCATATCCGCATTGATCAGCTCGACGACCCCTTCCATGATGGTCGCCGGCATCCCGTTACCCAGGAAGTTGACCGTCATGATCGGCAGCAGGTTGGCGGGTATATAGAGAATGGCGGCCGTGACCAGCAGCGCCCAGGTCCGTGCCAGGCTGTTCGGCCGGCGATCATGCACAACCGCACCGCAGCGGCTGCAGGTGGTCTCGTCATCCTCGGCGCGACGGTTGAGCTGGTGGCACTCGCCACAGATCAGAATCCCGGCATCAATGGCCCGCATCGTCGAACTCCCCGGACAATTCACCCCAGACCTGATGGTGTGACATGGTCACCTCCAACCAGACCTGGGTAAACAACAGGGCCACGAAGCAGGCCAGCCCCAGCCCGACGTGCAGCTCGGCCATACCGATCAGCTTCACGATCGACACCAGGATGCCCATCAGGTAGACCTCGAGCATCCCCCATTCGCGCAGGTGCTGATACCCACGGAACATCAGCATCCCCTGATCCCGTAGCACCCGGAAACGCAAAGTCAGCAGCACGAAGAACTGGCAGAGCAGTTTGGCCAGCGGAATGATCATGCTGCACAGGAACACCAGGACGGCAACGCCTTTCATGCTCGAATCATAAAGGCCCAACACCCCACTCCAGACCGTATCGGTACTGACCTGCCCAAGGATGGTGATATGCATGATCGGCAGAAAGTTGGCGGGTATATAGAGCAGCAACGCCGTCAGCACCAACGCCAGCGCGCGTCGCACCATGTAAGGACGGTGGATCTCCAGCTCATAGCCGCACCGTGGACAGACAGACTTCTGCCCCAGCGGCACGAGCTCGCGTCGCATCAAAAGATCGCACTCATGGCACGCGGTCAACTGATCCAGCGGCAGGTGCTGTAGCGCATCACCTTGGATTTCGGACATGAAAAAACTCAGGGAAAATTTGACGCTATTGTAGACGAGGCTGCACGCTCAAAGCTGCGATGCATAGGCATCGAGTCACTTCGAACATTCCGAGCCCAGTAACACACCGGCTCCTCCGTAGGAGCGAGCTTGCTCGCGAACCCGGCTAGAGCACACCGTCATATTCGATGAAATGACACCCGCGAAGCGCAT
>NZ_JBTVPY010000024.1:0-101667 GCF_054720805.1 Pseudomonas sp. MT3 | reverse complement strand
GCGCTTCGTCGCTGGGAGTGGTGCGCATTATAGGGACTTGAAACGTCCCGTCAACACATTTCTGCAAGAAATTTCAGTTGGTTATGAATCGGCTACGGAGCAAGGGCAGTTGGCGCGCCACTGGCGGTAGCCGCAAGAGCATCAGGAAGCACCCGATTGCCGCATAGATGGCCCAGCGCTCCAGATCGGAACGGACCACCCACAGCATATGCAATAGGCCCAGGGCGAGGATGACATATATCAGGCGATGCAGTTTCTTCCATCCGCTACCCAGCTTGCGCATGCTGTAGCGGTTGGAGGTGACTGCCATCGCCAGTAGCCCGAGGAACGCGGTGACACCCACGAAGATATAAGGACGCTTGCGCAGTTCGACACCCAGTTGCGCCCAGTCCAGCCCTAGAATGAAGATGGCATAGGCACTCAGGTGCAGCGCGATATAGGTGAAGCACCACAGGCCCAGTTGCCGGCGCACCTGTATCCAGCCATTCCAGCGGGTAAGCTTCTGCAGCGGCGTCATCGACAAAGTAATCAGCAGCAGGATCAACCCACCCTGCCCCAATCGGTCGACCAGCGCCTTCCCCGGGTCAGGCCCGAGGGCGAAGATCCACGCCTGGTACAACCAATAGAGTGGCGGCAACAAGGCGGAAACGAACACAGCGCCGCGCCACAATGGATTGCGCATCAGTAATCCTTCCTCAAGTCCATGCCCGCATAGAGCGAAGCCACCTCATCGGCATAGCCGTTGAACATGAGGGTGGGACGAACATTGGGGCTGAATAGTCCACTGGGCAGACGGCGCTCCCGCGCCTGAGTCCAGCGCGGGTGATCGACCGTCGGATTCACGTTGGCATAGAAGCCGTACTCGTCCGGGGCCAGGCTTTGCCAGGTGGTCTTCGGCTGCGCCGCGACGAAGCTGATGCGTACGATGGACTTGGCGCCCTTGAAACCGTATTTCCACGGCACGATCAACCGCAGTGGCGCACCGTTCTGGTTGGCCAGTACCCGGCCGTACATACCGACCGCGAGAATGGCCAGAGGGTGCATGGCCTCATCCATGCGCAGCCCCTCGACATAGGGCCAGTCGATCAGGGCGAAGTTGGACTGCACACCCGGCATGTCCTGACGATCCACCAGAGTCTCGAAGCGCACGAACCTGGCGTTGCTGGTCGGCTCGGCCCGCTTGATCAGTTCCGAGAGCGGAAAACCGATCCAGGGAATGACCATCGACCAGGCCTCGACACAGCGCAGCCTATAGATGCGCTCCTCCAACTGATACGGCTTGATGAAATCTTCCAGCGCGTATTTGCCGGGCTTGTTCACCTCGCCATCGACCACCACCGACCAGGGTTCGGTTTTCAGCGCTCCGGCATTGGCGGCGGGATCACCTTTATCCGGGCCGAATTCATAGAAGTTGTTGTAGTTCGTCGCATCCTTGAAAGGCGTAATCGCCTCATCCTTCACTGTGACGGCATCCCAGCGGGTAGCCGCAAGCTTCTCGCCCAACCAGGCAGGAGGCTGCGCCGCCTCGACATCGGCGTAGCGTCCACCCTCGGCAAAGCTCAAGCGAGGCAGTCCGGACAGCGCGGCAGCCGCTATCGCACCAGACATGAACTGGCGACGGGAGAAATAGAGGGATTCGGGTGTGACTTCCGATTCGTGGCAATCGGAAAGGCGGGACGACTTGATCAGCATGACGGACTCCGCAACGACTGGCTGTATGCGCCAGTAGACTGCGGAGCCCGCTGGAAATTACACGGCAGGCGGCTGCTTGCGACGGCGCAACTGCAGCAAGTATTGCACCGGGCCGGAGGCGGCGTATGCAAGGAACAGCAGCAGCAGGATGCGCGGCGGGTCGGTGAAGACCACGGCGAACGCCAGCACTACCACCAGGATCGCCACGAACGGCACGCGGCCGCGCAGGTCCAGGTCCTTGAAGCTGTAGTACTTGATGTTGCTGACCATCAGCATGCCGGCGGCGGCGACCATCAGCGCGACCAGCAGGGACACCTTGGCGCCCTGGACGTCGAAGTCGGCGAACGCCCATACGGTACCGGCTACCAGCGCTGCGGCGGCCGGACTGGCCAGGCCGATGAAGTAGCGCTTGTCGGCCTTGCCCACCTGGGTGTTGAAGCGCGCCAGACGCAGCGCGGCGCCGGCGACATAGATGAAGGCAACCATCCAGCCGACCTTGCCCAGGCTGCTCAGCGCCCACTCGAAGGCAACCAGCGCCGGCGCAACACCGAAGGCGACCATGTCGGACAACGAGTCGTACTCGGCGCCGAATGCACTCTGGGTGTTGGTCAGGCGAGCGACGCGGCCGTCGAGGCCATCGAGCACCATCGCGACGAAGATGGCAATGGCGGCATTGGAGAAGTCGCCGCTCATGGCATTGATGATGGCGTACAAGCCGGTGAACAGCGCCGCCGTGGTAAACAGGTTGGGCAGCAGGTAGATGCCGCGATGGCGGACCTTGCGGCCTTCGGCGTCGTGGCCCTCTTCGATGTGCTCATCGATGGGCAGCAGACTTTCTTCGGTGTCGGAAGCCTTGTTCGGCTCCTCGTGACCTTCACTCATGGACGATTCCTTGAGAACTCGTTGAGGCTGAGATTCGCCGGGGCACGCTACTGCGCTGACGGCCCTGGCGCCCCCGCTTTATACCAGATCACCGCCCTAGAACGAAAAAACGCGGCCAGCGCCGCGTTTCTTCGTTTGTCGAAAAGACCTTAGTTCTTGGACTTGTCGACGATCTTGTTGGCAGCGATCCACGGCATCATCGCGCGCAGCTTCTCACCAACCACTTCGATGCCATGGGCAGCGTTGTTGCGGCGGTAGGCGGTCATCGACGGGTAGTTGGTGGCGCCTTCGGAGATGAACATCTTGGCGTATTCGCCGTTCTGGATGCGCTTCAGAGCGTTGCGCATGGCAGCACGGGATTCGGCGTTGATCACTTCCGGACCGGTCACGTACTCGCCGTATTCGGCGTTGTTGGAGATCGAGTAGTTCATGTTGGCGATGCCGCCCTCGAACATGAGGTCAACGATCAGCTTCAGTTCGTGCAGGCACTCGAAGTAGGCCATTTCCGGCGCGTAACCGGCTTCGACCAGGGTCTCGAAACCGGCTTTCACCAGCTCGACGCAACCGCCACAGAGGACGGCCTGCTCGCCGAACAGGTCGGTTTCGGTCTCGTCCTTGAAGGTGGTTTCGATGATGCCGGTACGGCCGCCGCCAACGCCACAGGCGTAGGACAGGGCGACGTTCTTGGCATTGCCCGAAGCGTCCTGGTAGATGGCGATCAGGTCAGGGATGCCGCCGCCCTTGACGAACTCGGAGCGTACGGTGTGGCCCGGGGCCTTCGGCGCGATCATGATCACGTCGAGGTCGGCACGCGGAACGACCTGGTTGTAGTGGATGGAGAAGCCGTGAGCGAAGGCCAGGGTAGCGCCCTTCTTCAGGTTCGGCTCGACCTCGTCCTTGTACAGGCGGCCCTGGAACTCGTCCGGGGTCAGGATCATCACCAGGTCGGCGGAAGCAACGGCTTCGGCTACTTCGGCCACTTTCAGGCCGTGGTTCTGGGCCTTGGCAACGGAGGAAGAACCCGCACGCAGGCCGACGGTGACGTCGACGCCGGAGTCTTTCAGGTTGCAGGCGTGGGCGTGGCCCTGGGAACCGTAACCGATGATGGCAACTTTCTTGCCCTGAACGATGGAGAGGTCACAGTCTTTATCGTAGAAAACGCGCATTTGGGTAATCCCCTGTCAGTTGGCCTCGTGGGCCGTATTTCAAATCAGATGCTGAGAGTCTTGTCGCCACGGGCGATGCCGGTGACGCCACTGCGGACAACCTCGAGGATCGACGCGGTGCCGATGGCCTGGATGAAGCTGTCCAGCTTGTCGCTGGTACCGGCCAGCTGCACGGTATAGACGCTGCTGGTGACGTCGACGATCTGCCCGCGGAAGATGTCGGTGGTGCGCTTGACCTCGGCGCGCTGGGCGCCAGTGGCCTTCACTTTCACCAGCATCAGCTCGCGCTCGATGTGTGCGCTTTCCGAGAGATTCACCAGTTTTACCACCTCGATGAGCTTGTTGAGGTTCTTGGTGATCTGCTCGATGACCTCATCCTGACCAGCGGTGGTCAGGGTCAGGCGCGACAGCGTCGGATCCTCGGTCGGGGCGACCGTCAGGCTTTCGATGTTGTAGTTGCGCTGAGAGAACAGGCCAACAATGCGGGAGAGCGCACCGGGTTCGTTTTCCAGCAGCAGGGAAATGATGTGTCGCATGATCAGGTACGCTCCGTCTTGCTCAGCCACATGTCGCGCATCGCACCGCCGCGGATCTGCATCGGGTAGACGTGCTCGCTGGTATCGACCTGGATGTCGAGGAAGACCAGGCGATTCTTCATCGCGAAGGCTTCTTCCATCTTCGGCTTCAGGTCTTTCAGGTCGGTGATGCGCATGCCAACGTGGCCATAGGCTTCAGCCAGCTTGACGAAGTCCGGCAGCGATTCCATGTAGGAGTGCGAGTAGCGGCTGTTGTACTGCATGTCCTGCCACTGGCGGACCATGCCCAGCGCACCGTTGTTCAGGTTGATGATCTTCACCGGCAGGTCGTACTGCAGGCAGGTGGACAGCTCCTGAATGTTCATCTGGATGCTGCCTTCACCGGTCACGCAGGCGACGTCGGCGTCGGGGAAGTTCAGCTTCACGCCCATCGCTGCCGGGAAGCCGAAGCCCATAGTGCCCAGGCCGCCGGAGTTGATCCAGCGATTGGGCTTGTTGAAGCGGTAGTACTGGGCCGCGAACATCTGGTGCTGGCCCACGTCGGAGGCCACGTAGGCATCGCCGTGGGTGACTTCGCAGAGGGTCTCGATCACGGTCTGCGGCTTGATGATGCTGCCGTCACCCATGCTGTACGGGAACAGGCCGCGGTTGCCGCGCCATTCCTCGATCTGCTTCCACCAGGCAGCCTGGGCTTCCTTGTTCGGGGTCTCGCCGATTTCCTTGAGGATCGCGACCATTTCGGTCAGGACGCTGTCCACCGGACCGACGATCGGGATGTCGGCCTTGACGGTCTTGGAGATCGAGGCCGGGTCGATGTCGACATGGATGATCTTGGCGTTCGGACAGAACTTGGCCGCGGTCTCGCCGTTGATCACGCGATCGTCGAAACGCGCGCCGACAGCGAAGATCACGTCAGCGTGGTGCATCGCGAGGTTCGCGGTGTAGCTGCCGTGCATGCCGAGCATGCCGACGAACTGGCGATCGGTGCCCGGATAGCCACCCAGCCCCATCAGGGTGTTGGTGACCGGCACGTTGAGCATGCGCGCCACTTCGGTCAACGGCTCGGCGGCATTGCCCATGATCACGCCGCCACCGGCATAGATGATCGGGCGCTTGGCGGACAGCAGCATCTCGGCGGCCTTGCGGATCTGACCAGAATGGCCACGGACCGCCGGGCTGTAGGAGCGCAGCTTGACCTTCTTCGGGTAGCTGTATTCGAACTTCTGGGTCGGATCGCCCATATCCTTCGGAATATCGATCACCACCGGGCCGGGACGGCCGGACTGGGCGATATAGAAGGCCTTCTTGATGACCTCGGGGATTTCCGACGGATGCTTGATGATGAAGCTGTGCTTCACGATCGGGCGGGAGATACCGACCATGTCGGTTTCCTGGAACGCGTCGGTACCGACCATGTTGCTCGCCACCTGGCCGGAGATCACCACCATCGGGATGGAGTCCATGTAGGCGGTGGCGATGCCGGTCACGGCATTGGTCGCACCTGGGCCGGAGGTCACCAGCACCACGCCGGGCTTGCCGGTGGCGCGCGCGTAACCGTCCGCCATATGGGTGGCGGCCTGCTCGTGGCGAACCAGGATATGGGTTACTTCGTTCTCTTTGAAGAGAGCGTCGTAGATATGCAGGAGGGCACCGCCCGGGTACCCGTAGATGTACTTAACGCCTTCGTCACGCAACGAGCGGACGACCATTTCAGCGCCGGATAAAAGCTCCACGTTGTCACCTCTAGAACGCTATATACGGAAACCCCCGACGTGGGGGACCGACTTGGATGGCTGCCCGGCAGACATGGGCGAATGTGATCGCCGGCTACGTCGACTGCCGATTGAGCAGAACCTGGAGACAATCCTGTGTGTGTTACGGAGAGCCTCCACCCAGCGCGAGGTAACGCGAAACAGGGTGAAACTTTGCGGCGCGGGTAGCACCTCTTGTCTGCCGAGTAAAACCAGCTTGCGGCCGGCCCACTGCAGCGAATCTTGGATTCTTCTGATTCAGGAGGAGCAAGTCAAGCCATATATAGCTTTTGGATGAAGCGGGGATGTGAACTTTCTCCGAGTGAATAAGCTGGCGATTTGGTTATAGTTATCGACAGACTCCGCACCCCAAGGATCGACAACGCATGCGACGGACGATTTTCATGGGCAGCCTGCTGCTCGCACTGGCCCCGACCGTGATGGCCGCGCAGGTCTACAAGTGGGTGGACGCTCAGGGTGTCACACACTTCGGCGCGCAGCCGCCGGAAGGCACCAGCGCCGCCACCGTCAACACCAACACCACCCAGCCCAAATCGAACTTCCCGCCGCCTCCCCCGCCCAAGCCGGCCCCGCCGGCATCCGGCACGGACGACAAGCAGAAGGCGCTGGATGACAAGGTACGCCAGGAAGTTGCCAACCAGGACGCCGCACAGGCGCAGCGTTGCTCGCAGGCGCGGGAAAACCTGGCTCAGCTCAAGAACAATCCGCGTGTTCGCGTGCAGGAAAACGGTGAGTACCGCCGCATCACCGAGGAAGAGCGGCAGCAACGCATCAGCGACAGCGAAAAAGCCATCCGGGAAAGCTGCAACTGACGCAGCAAACGCGCTCAGTGCTTCCCGGTGATCAACCGGTCGAATGCGCTGAGCGCCTCCAGTAGCGCCTGTGCGCGCGCGCCTTCATTGGCATAGGCTTCGTCGGCGATCTCGCGGATGCCTGACGCGGAAGGCAGGTCGGCGCCCGTTTCGATGATCAGCTTCATGCGCGGCAGGAATATCCACTGAAGCCACTCCTCCAGCGCCAGCGTATCCACACAGAACGGCTCCTGGCTGGAAAGCGCCTCCTGCGACGGACGTTCCTCCCCCCACAGCCCGATGGCACGCATCTCACGCTCGATCAGCAGCAACTGATCCGCAATCGCCGGCAGTCGATCGTCCATCACAGGGTCACCTTGGCTTTCTGCCGGGCCTCGGCAGCGCCGGCGGCATCGCCTTGCTGCTCACGGCACTTGGCGATCAGATCCCACAGACTGGCCTGCAGGGTCGGGCGACCACCGGCCAACGACAGCCCGCGGCGCGCCACCTGCTCGGCCTGAGCGGCATCGCCCTGAGCCAGACGCACCTGGGCCAGTTTGTAGAGCACCTGCGGCTCGCGTGGAGCGATGCGCTGGGCGCGCTCCAGGCTGGCCGCGGCACCGTTGAGATCGCCGCCGCCCTGCTGTTGCGAGGCGGTGGTCAGCAGAGCCAGCACCGGACCATCGAGCTGCTCGTCAGCGGCCAGGCCGGTGTTGCTCGACGGAATGCCCGACGGCGCCTTGTAGCCACCCTGGTTGTAGGTGCTGCCCTGGGTGGACGGCGCCGAAGGCTGGGTCTGGTACACCGGCTGCTGGTAGGTCTGCGACTGGAAACCACCGCTCGAGGTAATGCCACCGCTGGTGGAAATCGGCTGTTGCGAATAGGTCGAGCCGGCACCGCCCGGCGCGGTCGTCATCGGCGAGGTGCTGATCGGCGCCGCACCGGTCTGCGCCGGGAAGGTCTGGATCGGTGCGGCACCGGCATCCTTCGGCACCATCACGGTGACGCCGGAATCGCCCTGGGGAATACTCTGCCCGGCATTGGCGGAAGCCGGCGCCTGATAGTTGCCGCCGCTGCGGCCCACGCGTTCCGAGTTGGAAACGGCGGTGCCGGAATCCTGCACCGGGATCGCACCGTGCTGCGGGGATGCACAACCGGACAGAAGCGCCAGAGTCGCCGACGCCGCAAAGCATGCTTTTCTCACTTCCAATCCTCTCGCATCAGTTCAACCAGCCACGCACCCAGTCCATGACCTCATTGGCCGGCGTCTGGTTTCCGCAACCGGCGCCAGCGGCCGGTTCGCTTCCTCGAATATAAGGCATCTGCACCGCACCGGGGCAGTTGGCATCGGTGCCCTGCCCGGTGTGCGGATCAACCCAGGCCTGCACCACATTATCCGGCATCGGCATGTCCAGCGGCAGCGGATCGGCCTTGCGCATGAAGCTGGTCCAGATCTGCAGGGCGCCAGTGGCGCCGGTGAGCGGTGTCTTGCCGTTGTCGTCACGGCCGATCCAGACCACCGCCAACAGGTCCTGGCCGAAACCGGAGAACCAGCTGTCGCGGGAATCGTTGGTGGTACCGGTCTTGCCGGCCAGGGTCAGCGACGACGGCAAGCGGTTGTAGACCGAGCGCGCCGTGCCTTCGCGCATCACACGCTGCATGGCGTTCTGTACCAGGTAGATAGCACCCGGATCGAAGCGCTGCTGGACCTGGAACGGATAACGCTTGAGCGGCTGCCCATCGGACGCCAGTACGCTGCGAATGCTGCGCAACGGTGTGTTGAAGCCGCCGCTGGCGATGGTCTGGTACATGGTCGCCACCTGCATCGGGCTCAGCGCGCCGGCGCCCAGTAGCATCGACGGATAGGCCGGCCAGTTCGGCGAAACGCCCAGGCGCTCCAGGGTTTTCAGCACATTCGGCACGCCCAGGTCCAGGCCGAGCTTGGCCGTGGAGAGGTTCAGCGAATTGGCCAGCCCCTGGTAGAGGAAGATGGTGCCGCGCGACTGGTGATCGTAGTTCTGCGGCTTCCACACTTGTCCGTCCCTGCCCTTCACCTGGAACGGCTCGTCCTGGATGTAGCTGGTCAGGGTGTACTGGCTCGGCCGCTCCAGCGCAGTCAGGTAGACCGCCGGCTTGACCAGCGAACCGATCGGGCGCACGGCGTCGATGGCACGGTTGAAACCGGCGAAGCGCGGGTCGCGGCTGCCGATCAGCGCCTGGACCTCGCCGGTTTCCGGGTTGGTCACCACCATTGCCGTCTCGGTTTCGGCCACACCCTTGCGGCCCTCGAGGCGCTTGAAGGTCTCGCTGACGGCGGACTCGGCCTTCATCTGCAGGATCGGATCGAAGCTGGTGAAGATGCGCAGGCCTTCCTCGGTCAGGTCTTCATCCCGATAGTCTTCGCGCAACTGGCGCTTCACCAGATCGAGGAAGGCCGGGTAGGAACTGTTGGCCATGCTGCCCTGACGGGTCACGCCCAGCGGCGCCTTCTTGGCGACGGCGGCCTCCTCGGGGGTAATCACGCCCTGTTCGGCGAGCACGTCGAGCACCACGTTGCGACGCTCCATCGCACGCTCCGGATTGCGGCGCGGGTTGTAATAGGACGGCCCTTTCACCATGCCGACCAGCAGCGCGACCTGCGGCAGCTTCAACTCCGCCAGCGGCTGGCTGAAGAAGTACTGGCTGGCGAGGCCGAAGCCATTCACCGAACGCTGGCCGTCCTGGCCGAGGAACACCTCGTTCAGGTAGCTCTCGAGGATTTCGCGCTTGTCGTAATGCAGCTCCAGCAGCACCGCCATCATGGCTTCGGTGAGCTTGCGCGACAGGCTGCGTTCGTTGGTCAGGAAGAAGTTCTTCACCAACTGCTGGGTCAGGGTACTGCCGCCCTGGCGCAGTTGCCCGGCGCTGGCATTGACCCAGACGGCACGGGCGATGGACTTGATCGAGACGCCGTGGTGGCTCCAGAAATCGCGGTCTTCCACTGCCACCAGGGTATCGATCAGGTACGGCGGCACCTGGTCCAGCTTGATCAGGATGCGGTCTTCGTTGTGCGCAGGGTACAGGCCGCCGATCAGCAACGGCTCCATGCGCGCCACCGCGAGCTCGGAGCCATTGGCACGGGTCAGTCCGGTGACCGAGTTGCCGGAGAAGCGCACGCGAATCCGTTGGGCGGGCTCGGCACCTTCATAGAACTGGAAGCCGCGGGTGTTGAGCTCGACCGAATTACCGGACACCGAGGCGGCGCCGGGCCCGTTCACCGCGCTCTCGCGACGATAACCCAGGGCGTCCAGCTCGCGCAGGAAGTCGTCCTTGCCCAGTTTCAGGCCGACGAACAGCTCCAGCGGGCGCGCATACACCTTGGCGGGAATGGTCCAGCGCTTGCCGGAGAATTTCTCCTGGACAACCGCATCGAGGTACACGGCAAAACCGGCCAGCACCACCAGCCCAACCAGGCCGAGCTTGAGAGCCCAGCCCAGCCACTTGCGCATGGCGGGCGACGATTTGCCGCTTTTTTTACGGGATTTGGAAGATCGGGGACGCGTCATGGCGGCGCATTATACGTACTTTATCCACAGGGGACAGACACCGTTCCAGACGGTATCCGGGTTCTTGTCAGGCGCCGAGGCTGGGTAGCGCGGCGACTGCCGTGCTTCGACCTCGGCGCGACGGATTGGTTGCCGGGCGGTGTTTGCACCATCGGACCCAGCGGCCATAATGCCTGCCTCTCGAAAATAGACAGACAAGGACATAACGTGAGCCAGACTCTGATCGCAGCGCTGCAGAACCCGGCGCTCTACCCTCATCCGGTCGAAAGCGTCCGGGTCATCGAAACCCATATTTCCTGGGTCCTGCTCACCGGCTCCTACGTCTACAAGATCAAGAAGCCCGTCAACTTCGGCTTCCTCGACTTCACCGACCTCGCCGCGCGCAAGCACTTCTGCGAGGAGGAACTGCGCCTCAACCAGCGCCTCACCGAAGGCCTGTACCTCGACGTCCTGCCGATCACCGGCAGCGAGAGCGCTCCGCGCCTGGGCGGCGAAGGTCCGGCCATCGAATACATGATCCAGTGCCGCGAGTTCCCGCAGACCCAACTGCTCAGCGAAGTGCAGGCCCGTGGCGAACTCGGTGCCCCGCACATCGATGGCCTGGCGCGGCAGATCGCCGAGTTCCACCAGCGCACCCCGCAGGTTCCGGCCGAACACCCGCTGGGCACCCCGGACGCCTGCATGGCGCCGGTGCGACAGAACTTCGAACAGATCCGTCCGATGCTCTCCGACAAGGCCGACCTGCTGCAGCTCGACGCCCTGGAAGCCTGGGCCGAATCCAGCTTCGATCGCCTGCACAGTGTGTTCGAGTCGCGCAAGGCCAACGGCTTCATCCGTGAGTGCCACGGCGACATCCACCTGGGCAACGCCGCCATCATCGACGGCAAGGTGGTGCTGTTCGACTGCATCGAGTTCAACGAACCGTTCCGCTTCACCGACGTCACCGCCGACTACGCCTTCCTCGCGATGGATCTGGAAGACCGCGGCCTGAAATGCCTGTCGCGGCGCTTCGTCAGCCAGTACCTGGAATACACCGGCGACTACCAGTCGCTGGAACTGCTGAACTTCTACAAGGCCTACCGCGCCCTGGTGCGCGCCAAGATCGCCCTGTTCAGCCTGGCGCACCAGACCGACGCCGTGCAGAAAGCCGCGACCCTGCGCCAGTACCGCAACTACGCCAACCTGGCGGAAAGCTACAGCGCCATTCCCTCGCGCTTCCTCGCCGTGACGGTCGGCGTATCCGCCGTCGGCAAGAGCCAGGTGGCGCTGCGCCTGGTGGAAGCCCTGGGCGCCATCCGCCTGCGCTCCGACGTCGAGCGCAAGCGCCTGTTCGGCGAGCAGAGCGCCGAACAGCGCGGCCAACACCAGGCCGGCATCTACAATGCCGACGCCACGATGGGCACCTACCAGCGCCTCAACGCCCTGGCGGCGGACATCCTGCGCGCCGGCTATCCGGTGGTGCTCGACGCCACGTTCCTCAAGCGCGAACAGCGCGCGGCCGCCTGGAAGATGGCCGAGGAAACCGGCGTGCCCTTCCTCATCCTCGACTGTCACGCGCCGGAAAGCGTCATCGCCGGCTGGCTCACCCAGCGCCAGAGCGAAGGCAACGACCCATCGGACGCCACCCTGCAGACCATCCAGGCCCAGCAGGCCGGACGCGAGTCGCTCAGCAACGAAGAACAACAGCACAGCAAGCGCGTCGATACCCCGGACGCCGCCAGCCTGGACGCCCTGGTCGCCAGCATCCGCCAGCGCCTGCCGGGTCTCTGATCCCCTCCCCCGCCTGCGCTGCCAGGAAGGCGGCGCAGGCCCTCGCGCCCGTCGCCCTGCCGTTCGCGCAGGGCGATATCAGAAAGCCACGCTACACTTCCCCTGGCATACCCGGCCGTCATAAGCAGTTCACGGCCCTTTAGACCCATGCCATCGTGCCGCATCGCAAGGACCGACGATGAACGACGAACTGCTGCACCTGAAGAACCTTGGCAAGACCTCCGCCCAGTGGCTGCACGCCGTCGGCATCCACAGTGCGTCCGACCTCCGCCGCCTGGGTGCCGTAGGCGCTTACCGGGCGGTCCGGGCCCGTGGTTTCCGAGCCTCGAAGGTGCTCCTGTACGCCATCGAGGGCGCCTTGCTCGACGTGCACTGGAACGACCTCCCACCGGCACACAAAGCCGCCCTCCTAGGCGAACTTGAGACATTCCCCATGAGGAACAAGAGCTAGCTCACAAGCTCTGTGGGAAAATCTTTACGCTAAAGTACCTGTCCACTTATGGTTTCAGGGCCCTTCGTGCGCCCTCGACTGCCGCCATTCAAGGAATTACGGCCATGTACTTACTCGGTGAACAACCTGCCTATGCCGATCAACTGATCAACCGCCTGCAGGGGATTCCGGCGCAACTGCTCGACGGCCTGGCGCCCTGCGGCGAACCGATCCGTCTCGAGCGCTCCGACGACCTCGAGGCCGAGCTGCCCGGCAAGCATCTGTTCCTTGTCGAGAATGGCCTGATCCACGCCCTGGTGGATGAACGCCCGCTGTTCTACCAGCAGGAAGGCGACCTGATCGGCCTGCGGCAGGGCATCGACCTGCCACCCTGCCGTTACGTCAGCGAAGAGCCGTTGTGCCTGATCCCTTTTTCGCGCAGCGACGTGCTCCGCCATATCCATGACGACGAGCACCGCCAGGAGCAGTTCCTGCACTACCTGATCGGCCACACCGCCCTGCTCTCCGACGCCCTGGCGCACCTGAAGCAGCCGGAGATCCGGCCGGCCACCGGCTTCCAGCATTTCGCCGCCGGCGCCCAGCTGATCCAGCAGGGGGACGACGCCGAGCATGTGTTCATCATCATCGAGGGGCACGCCGAGGCTTTCGTCGACGGGCAGAAGGTCGGCGATGTACAGAAGGACGAGATTTTCGGCGCGATGGCCGTGTTCACCCGCGAGAAGCGCAGCGCCTCGGTGATCGCCAGCGAACCCTGCACGGTGATGGTCATCCCCAAGGACCAGTTCCTCGGCCTGATGCAAAGCAACCCGCGCATCGCCCACAGCCTGATCGAGGGCATGGCCCGGCGCATCGACTTGCTGAACAAGGAAGTCACCCAACTGCGCGTGCAGCGCCAGGCGAGCTGAGGCCCAGCCTCCGCCAGAAGCCCGGCCCAGCGCCGGGCTTTTCGTTTTCCACGAGGAAGATTTTTCGCGGGCGCGAAAAACTTTTCGAAAGGAGGTTGACTCTCAAATGATAATGATTATTATTGATTCATCTGGTCGCGAGGCCAGACGATAAGCTCAAGAGACCACGCAGTCGGACTCTTCAGATTATCTCCTCATCAGGCTAATCACGGTTTCGACCCGGCACTTTGCCGGGTCTTTTTTTGTCCGCGAAAAAGCAGTACCAATGAAAACGGGCCCGCAGGCTCCGTTCGTCACCGGTCGCCATCCTACTGCCGCAGTGCCGCGCAATGATCCGTCGGCGGCAGCGCCGGTGTGTACCAGACGTAGTCCGCCTGCTCCGGCGCGACGGCCCTGCCCACTTCGGCCAGCATCAGCACCCGCATGCCCTGCCCCGCCCCCAGATCCTCCAGATGCAGGGGCACCCCCAGATCACGCCGCGCATGGAAGCCGCCGGCAATCAGCAGCGCCGGCTCGGGCGCGTCCTTCAGGCGCTCCGCGATGCGCCGGTCGCGTTGCTGCTGCACCGCCAGCATCGCCGGCAACTGACTTTCCGGCAGCAGACCGCAGTGGGATTCGCGGATATCGTCGAGCAGACGCTCACGCACGCCGCTCGCCGTGGAGTGGGCGCCCTCCAGAACTGGCGGCTCGGCATAGATGCGCATGATCTCGCTGCGATCCAGGTTCGCCGACAGCAGCGGCGTGGGCTGCTTCACCAGCCAGGTCACCAGCGGACCGTAGAGCGACCAGTCCCAACCCGGCTGCCAGGCCAGGGCGCCGATCAGATCCCGTGGAAGCTCACCCTTGTCCGCCGCGGCCTGCGTGGCGGCAACACGCGCCTGCTGGTTCGGGTTGATCATCTCCATCGACACGCTGCCGCTCGGGCGGCGCTCCGCCAGCGCGCGCGCCAGCCAGAGTTCCAGGGCGTGATGGTCCGGGTTGTCATGCTGCTCACCCACCAGCACCCGCGGCGCCTTGGCCAGCCGGTCGAGCAGTTGCTGCGGCGTCAGCCGCTCGCCGCTGTGCAGGTCGCGGATGACACCCAGGTTGGCACTGTCACGCCCCTCGGGACTCTGCCAGGCCGGCAGCGGCGGCGCAGAGGTCTGGCTCTGGCAGGCGGCCAACAGCGCCAGCAGGGGAAGCAGAAGATACCTCACGTGAACTCCTTTCAGCGGGCGATGATCAGCGGGTGGCCGCGCTCGGGGTGCTGCTGGACCAACACCTCCAGTCCGAACACCGTACGCAGCGGCTCGGCACGCAGTACGTCTGCCGGCGTGCCCAACAGATGCGGCCGCCCCTGGTGCAGTAACAACAGGCGATCACAGTAGCGCGCCGCCAGGTTCAGGTCATGCAGGATCACCAGTACCGCTGCGCCGCGATTGGCAAATTCGCGCACAGCCTGCAGCGTGGTGTGCTGGTGCAACGGATCGAGCGCCGAGGTTGGCTCGTCCAGCAGCAGCACCTGCTCCGCGCCGCCCGGCCAGAGCTGCGCCAGCACCCGCGCCAGGTGCACACGCTGGCGCTCGCCACCGGAGAGCGCCAGGTAGCTGCGCCCCATCAGGTGCAGCGCATCCGCCGCCTCCAGCGCCGCCGCGATGATCTCGCCGTCACGCTGACGACCGCTGTCGTGCGGCAGGCGTCCGAACCCCACCACCGCCTCGACGGTGAACGCGAAGTTCAACGTCGATGACTGCGGCAGTACCGCCAGGCGGCGCGCCCGGTCGGCGCCCTGCCAGTCCGACAGCGGCCGATCATCCAGCCTCACGGCGCCACCGGACAGCGGCAGCTCGCCATTGAGCGCCCCCAGCAGGGTGCTCTTGCCCGCTCCGTTCGGTCCCAGTACACCGAGCACCTGGCCCGGCTGCAGGGCCAGCGTGACATCCTGCAAGACCGTCTGCGCGCCGCGCTTCACCCGCAGGTTTTCCGCCGTCAGCATCAGGAGCGCCCCCGCAGCAGCAGGTAAAGGAAGAATGGCGCGCCGATCAGCGCCGTGACGATGCCGATCGGCAACTCCGCAGGCGCCAGCGCCAGCCGCGCCACGAGATCGGCAAGCAACAGCAGAATGGCGCCACCGAACATGGACGCCGGCAGCAGCACCCGGTGATCCGGGCCGACGATCAGGCGCAACAGGTGCG
This sequence comes from Pseudomonas sp. MT3, assembly GCF_054720805.1. Classification (NCBI taxonomy): domain Bacteria; kingdom Pseudomonadati; phylum Pseudomonadota; class Gammaproteobacteria; order Pseudomonadales; family Pseudomonadaceae; genus Pseudomonas; species Pseudomonas sp. MT3. The sequence continues at coordinate 85,983 of NZ_JBTVPY010000024.1, read as the reverse complement.
GCACCACCAGGCCGATGAAGCCGATCATGCCGGCCGCCGCCACCGCCGCCCCGACGCCCAGCGCCGTGCAGAGAATCAGTTCGACCTTGAGGCGTTCGACATCGAAACCCAGATGGCGCGCCTCCGACTCGCCCAGCAGCAGCGCATTCAGCGCATCCACCCGGCGCGGCAGCCAGCAGGCCACCAGCAGGGTGACCAGCAGCAAGGGCCACAACCGGGGATAACTGGCGCCGTTCAGGCTGCCGAGGTTCCAGAAGGTCAGGGTGCGCAGCGTGGCGTCGTCGGCCAGGTAAGTGAACAGGCCGATCAGCGCCCCCGCCAGCGCGGTGAGCGCGATACCCGCCAGCAGCATGGTGGCCACGCTGGTCTGCCCGTTGTGCCGCCCCAGGCGATAGACCAGCGCCGTGACCAGCAGGCCGCCGGCGAATGCACAGGCGGAGAGCAGGTAGGGCGCGAAGGCTTCCGGCAGCCCGCCGATGGACGCGCCGAAGACGATGGCCACCGCCGCCCCCAGGGCCGCGCCACTGGAAACGCCGATCAGGCCGGGATCGGCCAGCGGGTTGCGGAACAGCCCCTGCATGGCCACGCCGGCCAGCGCCAGCACCCCGCCGGTGGCGACGCCCAGCAGGGTGCGCGGCAGGCGGATCTGGCCAACGATCAACTCTGCCTGTCCCAGTCCATCGGCGGACACCGGCAGGCCGAACAGGCGCGCCAGCGCCCGCAGCGTGTCGCCCAGGGGCAGGCTCACCGGCCCGAGGGCCAGTGATAGCCAGACAACCAGCAGCAGAAGAAAACCAAGGAGCGGGAACAGCGGTCGAGCAGCAACGATCCGAGTCAAGGACGACTTTCCGAGTTCAGGGCCTGGGCGGAAGGATAAGAGGCGCGGGAAAGACTGGCCAACCCCTCTGGAATACGCGGCCCCGGAGCATCGACCAGAAGCGTCGCATCGAGGCTCGCCACGCGGCCGCCGCGTACCGCGCGAGTCGCCGCCAGGCGCGGTACAGTTCAGGGGACGACCGGGGCATCGGGCTCGGGATCGTCATCGCGGAAATCCTCATTCGTCGGAGAGCCGCTGCATCGCGCGACGAGGACGCAGCGTGCCGTAACGAACCCGAATCATGATAATAATTTGCATTTAGATTTACCTGGCGCTATGGTCTGCGCCGAATATCCATCCGACGGGCATCACGCGGCCATTTCCCTGCCAACGCCTGAAAAACGCACCCGGGGACCTCAATCCACCTCAGGAGTGTGTTCGGCTGCGGTATGATGCCCCACCCTGGCGCCCGCACGACATCGACGAAACCGAGACGCCCATCCCGTACACGCCCGGTCGCCAAGACCCGCTGGTGCCGAGCGACTGGGCGAAGATCAGCGACGACCTTCATCACCGAGAACAGTCCTCCGCCAGGATCGCACGTCTGCCGCGGCCAAGCCGATGTCCGCCTTTCTTCAGCACACGGATGTGCACCCTCTTCCGGTCCCGTCCTGTGGGCGCGGATAATGCCCGCCCTGAATGGAGAACCCGGATGATCCTGCTCTGCTCCCCGCATGAACTGGCTGAAGGCCAGAGCCGGGGCTTCAAGGCCGCCGGCCTGAATCTTTTCGTGGTGCGCCGCCAGGGCCGTCTCTATGCCTACCGCAACCGCTGTCCGCACCGGGAAATTCCGCTGGGTTACGACGCGGAACAGTATCTCGACGCCAGCGGCCGGCTGCTGCAATGCGGACACCACGGCGCGCTGTTCCTGATCGAGACCGGCGAATGCATCCAGGGGCCATGCCTGGGGGATGTGCTGGAATCGCTGCCGTGCAGGGAGGATGAGCAAGGGATCTGGCTGGATACGATGGACCACGCCTAGGCTGGCAGTCGTTACAGCAGCACCTTCAACGGCCGGTCCAGGCAAATCTCCTGCGTATCGATCCGCGCCCCATAGGCCAGTACTTCCACGCCGGCGCGATGCGCTTCGACTAGAGCCGCGGCATAGGCCGGGTCGATTTCTTCCGCCGGACGCACCGCGTCGATCGCCGACAGGTTCACCGCATACAGCAGCACCGCGCGCACGCCCTCCCGAGCCAGCGCCGCCAGCTCGCGCAGATGCTTGGCGCCACGCTGGGTAACGGCGTCCGGGAAGGCGGCGACCGGGGTCTCGTCGAAGCCCAGGGTCACGCTTTTCACCTCGACGTACACCGGCTTGCCGGCAACCATCAGGCGGAAATCGGCACGGCTGTTTTCCTGCCCATAGACCACTTCGCGGCGCAGCTCATCGAAGTCCGCAAGTTCAGTCACGGCGCCGGCCAGCAACGCCTCCTCCACCAGCCGGTTGGCGCGCCCGGTGTTCACGCAGGCCAGGCGCCCCTGGGGCGTTTCCACCAGTTCCCAGGTGCCCGGCAGCTTGCGCCTGGGGTCGCTGGAGCGGCTGAACCACAGCCTGCAACCCTCGCTCATGCAGTTGAGCATCGAGCCGGTATTCGGACAGTGGATGGTCAGCCGTTCGCCACTGGCGGTCTCGATGTCCGCCAGGAAGCGCTTGTAACGCTTGACCAGGCGCGCTTCTTCCAGCGCCGGCTCGAAGCGCATCAGGGACGCCAGCTCTTCAGGCCGCGAGCGATGCGCTCCACCGCCTGCTGCAGGCGCTCGACACTCTGGGTATAGGCAAAGCGCACATGGTGCGAGGCCTGGTAACGGCCGAAGTCCACGCCGGGGGTGAAGGCGACGTGTTCGGTTTCGATGAAGTGCTGGCAGAACGCGTAGGCATCGCCGCCAAAAGCGCTGATGTCCGCATACAGATAGAAGGCGCCCTCCGGCTCCACCGCGATGCCGAAGCCCAGCTCCCGCAGTGCCGGCAACAGGTAATCGCGACGCCGGGCGAACTCGGCGCGCCGCTCTTCGAAGATCGCCAGGGTTTCCGGCTCGAAGCAGGCCAACGCGGCATGCTGGGCCATGCTCGGCGCACTGATGTAGAGGTTCTGCGCCAGCTTCTCCAGTTCACCGACCGCATCGAGCGGCGCCACCAGCCAGCCCAGGCGCCAGCCGGTCATGCCGAAATATTTGGAGAAACTGTTGAGGACGAAGGCGTCGTCATCCACCTCCAGCACGCTGGTGGCGTCGGTACCATAGGTCAGGCCGTGGTAGATCTCGTCGACCACCAGGTGGCCTCCGCGTGCTTTCAGCGCGGCGGACAGGGCGGCCAGTTCATCCCGGTGCAACAAGGTACCCGTAGGATTCGCCGGCGATGCGACCAGAGCGCCTACACTGTCATGATCCCAGTGCCGCTCGATGAGGTCGGGAGTGAGCTGGTAGCGGCTCTCCGGCCCCACCGGCACCAACTGCGCGGCGCCTTCGACCAGGCGCAGGAAGTGGCGATTGCACGGGTAGCCCGGGTCGGCCAGCAGCCAGTGCTTGCCCGGGTCCACCAGCAGGCTGCTGGCCAGCAGCAACGCACCGGAGCCGCCGGGCGTGATGAGGATGCGCTGCGGGTCGATCGACAGGCCGTAGCGCTCGGCGTAGAAGCCGGCGATGGCCTCGCGCAGCGCCGGCACGCCACGGGCGGCGGTGTAGCGGGTATGTCCGTTGGCCAGTGCAGCCTGGCCGGCGGCGATGATCGGCGCGGCGGTGGTGAAGTCCGGCTCGCCGATTTCCAGGTGAATGACGTCGTGGCCCGCGGCCTGCAATTCATTGGCGCGCGCCAGCAGCGCCATGACGTGGAAAGGTTCGATGGCGCGACTGCGTGCGCTGAAGGAAGTAGCCATGAGTTTTTCCGAACTTTACGACAAGGTGGCGATTCTAACAGGCCACCGAGCGACACAGGAGGACCACCGAAGACCGGTGGTTCTACCTCGAAAATGTACGTTTCGTTCGCGAAAAGCCGATGATCGTGCAGTGGTTTGCAAGAAACTCGATAGCGGCCTCTATCGGGTCGGCGACCGGGTCGCCGGGTCATGTGCGTGCGACAACAGGCTCGACAACCGGGAGTAGCATCACGGTTATCGTTCTGGTAAGTTCGCCCGCTTGCGAGCGCGGGGCCGGCAGTGCCGGAGAGGGACCATCCGCGAGAGGATTAGCGAGAGTGAGAGGCGGTCATCCATGCCCACCAAAGCAAAACAACAGAGCAGCCAACTGATTCGTGGCTTCGAGCCCTACCAGGAAACCAAGGGCGAGGAGTACATGAGCGATCGCATGCGCGCGCACTTCACCTCCATCCTCAACAAGTGGAAAGTTGAGCTGATGGAAGAAGTGGACCGCACCGTGCACCACATGCAGGACGAAGCGGCGAACTTCCCGGACCCGGCCGACCGTGCCAGCCAGGAAGAAGAGTTCAGCCTCGAGCTGCGCGCCCGCGACCGCGAGCGCAAGCTGATCAAGAAGATCGACGAGACCCTGCAACTGATCGAAGACAACGATTACGGCTGGTGCGATTCCTGTGGCGTCGAGATCGGCATCCGCCGTTTGGAAGCCCGCCCCACCGCCACCCTGTGCATCGACTGCAAGACCCTGGCGGAAATCAAGGAAAAGCAGCTGGGCTCCTGAGCCTGGTTGAACCCGAACGGGGCGCTGCGGCGCCCCGTTTCGTTTCTGCGCCCCGCCCTTAATAAAAAGTCAAAGAGACGCCATGCCCGCTTCCCGCTACGTCGGACGCTTCGCCCCCACGCCCAGCGGCTACCTGCATTTCGGTTCGCTGGTGGCGGCCGTTGCTTCCTATCTGGATGCACGCGCCGTGGGTGGAAAGTGGCTGGTGCGCATGGAAGACCTCGACCCGCCGCGCGAGATGCCCGGCGCCCAGGCGGCGATCCTGGAGACCCTGGAGCGTTACGGCTTCGAATGGGACGGCCCGGTGGAGCGCCAGAGCGAGCGCGGCGACGCCTACGCGGCCCAGGTCGAACAATGGCTGCGCAGCGGCCTGGCCTACGCCTGCACCTGCTCGCGCAAGCAGCTCGAAGGCAGCCACGGCATCTATCCCGGCACCTGCCGCGACGCCCAGCATGACTGGCACGGTGACGTCGCCATCCGCATCCGCGTGCCGGAGCTGGACTATCGCTTCGTCGATCGCCTGCAGGGTGCATTCCACCAGCACCTGGGGCGCGAAGTGGGCGACTTCATCATTCGCCGTCGCGACGGGCTGTTCGCCTATCAGTTGGCAGTGGTGCTGGACGACGCCTGGCAGGGTGTTACCGACATCGTTCGCGGCGCCGACCTGCTCGACAACACCCCACGCCAGCTCTACCTGCAGGAACTGCTGGGCATCGCCGCACCGCGTTACCTGCACGTGCCGCTGATCATCCAGCCCGACGGCCACAAGCTCGGCAAGGCCTATCGCTCGCCGCCGCTGGAAGCCGACCAGGCCGCCCCACTGCTGGTACGCGCACTCAAGGCACTGGGCCAGAATCCGCCCACCGAGCTGCTGCAGGCCGCACCGTGCGAGGTGCTCGCCTGGGGCATCGCGCACTGGGAGGCCAACGCCCTCCCCCATCGCCTGACGCTGGAAGACGCACGGCTCTAGACTGGCAGTACAAGGTACCTGCGCAACCTGTTTTTCGTAGGAGCGAGGGGGGCGCCTAGCCCTTGCTCGCGAACAAACTCCGCAGCGGGATTCAGGTTCGCGAGCAAGCTCGCTCCTACAGACCCGCCAAGCATTCGGCAGCCAGCTTGCCGGCGACTGTGCGCACAGGTAGCCTGCCCGCCGAACCAAGAGAGAGACGACATGTACATCTACCGACTGGTGTTGCTCCTGGTCGTGGGCATCTACCTGTTCTCACCGGCCATCATGGACTGGTGGATCGATCCCCACGGCGCCTGGTACCGCCCGTATCTGCTGTGGCTGATCCTGATCGTCGTCACCTTCATCCTGCAGAGCCAGCGCGATGCTGACGAGCTTTAGCCTCACCCAGCTGATCCTGATCAGCGCCTCCTACCTGATGGTCCTCTTCGGTGTCGCCTGGATCACCGAGCGCGGCTTCGTTCCGCGCCGGCTGGTGCGCCATCCGCTGATCTATACCCTGTCGCTGGGCGTGTACGCCAGCGCCTGGGCCTTCTATGGCACGGTCGGGCTGGCCTACCAGTACGGCTACGGCTTCCTGGCGATCTACCTGGGCGTCTCCGGCGCCTTCCTGCTGGCGCCGGTGCTGCTCTACCCGATCCTGCGCATCACGCGGGCCTACCAGTTGTCATCGCTGGCCGACCTGTTTGCCTTCCGCTTCCGCAGCACCTGGGCCGGCGCGCTGACCACGCTGTTCATGCTGATCGGCGTACTACCGATGCTGGCGCTGCAGATCCAGGCGGTGACCGACTCGATCAGCATCCTCACCCGCGAATCGGAGCCCAACCGCGCGGCGCTGGCGTTCTGCGCGCTGATCACGCTGTTCGCCATTCTCTTCGGCGCGCGCCACATCGCCACCCGCGAGCGTCACGAGGGGCTGGTGATGGCGATCGCCTTCGAGTCGCTGGTGAAGCTGGTGGCGCTCTGTTCCATCGGCCTGTTCGCCCTCTACGGCGTGTTCGGCGGGCCGGACGGTCTGGAAGTCTGGCTGCTGCAGAACCAGGAAGCCCTGAGCACGCTGCACACGCCGCTGGCCGAAGGGCCGTGGCGCACGCTGCTGCTGGTGTTCTTCGCCGCGGCCATCGTGATGCCACACATGTTCCACATGACCTTCACCGAGAACCTCAACCCGCGCTCGCTGCTCAGCGCCAGCTGGGGTCTGCCGCTGTTCCTGCTGCCGATGAGCCTGGCGGTGCCGCCGATCCTCTGGGCCGGCCTGCACCTGGGCGCCTCGACCAACCCGGAGTACTTCACCCTCGGCCTGGGCATCTCGGTGGACAGCCCGGCCCTGGCGCTGACCGCCTTCGTCGGCGGCATCTCCGCCGCCAGCGGCCTGATCATCGTGATGACCCTGGCGCTCTCGGGCATGGTGCTCAACCACCTGGTGCTGCCGCTCTACCAGCCGCCGGCCGAAGGCAACATCTACCGCTGGCTGAAGTGGACCCGCCGCGCACTGATCGCCGCGATCATCATGGCCGGCTATGCCTTCTACCTGGTGCTGGGCGCCGAGCAGGACCTGTCCAACCTGGGGATAGTCTCCTTCGTCGCCACCCTGCAGTTCCTCCCCGGCGCGCTGGCCGTGCTCTACTGGCCGACCGCCAACCGCCGCGGCTTCATCGCAGGTCTCGTGGCGGGCATGCTGGTCTGGGGCGCGACCATGCTCACCCCGCTGGTGGCGAACATGCAGAGCGTCTACCTGCCGCTGTTCAACTCGCTCTATGTGCTCGACGACACCACCTGGCACCTCGCCGCGCTCGCTTCGCTGGCGGCCAACGTGCTGGTGTTCACCCTGGTCTCGCTGTTCACCGAAGCCAGCGACGAAGAAAAAGGTGCCGCCGAAGCCTGCGCCGTGGACAACGTGCGCCGCCCGCAGCGCCGCGAGCTGATCGCCGTTTCCCCGCAGGAGTTCGCCAGCCAGCTGTCCAAGCCGCTGGGCGCGAAGACCGCGCAGCGCGAGGTGGAGCAGGCTCTGCGCGACCTGCACCTGCCCTTCGACGAACGCCGCCCCTACGCCCTGCGCCGCCTGCGCGACCGCATCGAGGCGAACCTCTCCGGCCTGATGGGCCCCAGCGTGGCGCAGGACATGGTGGAAACCTTCCTGCCCTACAAGGCCAGCAGTGAAAGCTACGTCACCGAGGACATCCACTTCATCGAGAGCCGCCTGGAGGACTACCACTCCCGGCTCACCGGCCTGGCCGCCGAACTCGATACCCTGCGCCGCTACCACCGCCAGACCCTGCAGGATCTGCCGATGGGCGTGTGCTCGCTGGCCAAGGACCAGGAAATCCTCATGTGGAACCGTGCCATCGAGGAACTCACCGGGGTCAGCGCGCAACGCGTGGTCGGCTCGCGCCTGGCCGCCCTGCCCGAGCCGTGGCGCGGCCTGCTGGAAGGCTTCATCGACGCGCCGGACGAGCACCTGCACAAGCAGCGCCTGTCCATCGACGGCCAGACCCGCTGGCTGAACCTGCACAAGGCGGCGATCGAGGAACCCCTCGCGCCCGGTAACAGCGGCCTGGTGCTGCTGGTCGAAGACCTCACCGAAACCCAGTCCCTGGAAGACAAGCTGATCCACTCCGAGCGCCTGGCCTCGATCGGCCGCCTCGCCGCCGGCGTGGCCCACGAGATCGGCAACCCTATCACCGGCATCGCCTGCCTTGCGCAGAACCTGCGCGAAGAGCGCGAGGGCGATGGCGAGCTGACCGAGATCAGCGGGCAGATCCTCGAACAGACCAAGCGCGTCTCGCGCATCGTGCAGTCGCTGATGAGCTTCGCCCATGCCGGCGGCAAGCAGGTGGCCGCCGAGCCGGTGTGCCTGGCCGACGCCGCCCAGGAAGCCATCGGCCTGCTGTCGCTGAACAGACGCAGCGTCGACGTGCAGTTCTTCAACCTGTGCGACCCGGCGCATTGGGTCGAGGGCGACTCGCAGCGCCTGGCCCAGGTACTGATCAACCTGCTCTCCAACGCCCGCGACGCCTCGCCAGCCAATGGCGCGATCCGCGTGCGGACCGAGGCCTCGGAGCAGACCGTCGACCTGATCGTCGAAGACGAAGGCAGCGGAATACCCAAGTCGATCATCGACCGCCTGTTCGAACCCTTCTTCACGACCAAGGACCCCGGCAAGGGGACCGGTCTAGGCCTCGCACTGGTCTATTCGATCGTGGAAGAGCATTATGGGCAAATCACCATAGACAGCCCGGCTGACCCCGAACGCGAATGCGGCACCCGCATCAGCGTCACTTTGCCGCGGCATCCTGGCCCGACGGCCGAGCAGTAAACGAGCACGTCGAGAGAGCTGAATACATGGCACATATCCTCATCGTCGAAGACGAAACCATCATCCGCTCCGCCCTGCGACGGTTGCTCGAGCGGAACCAATACCAGGTCAGCGAGGCTGGCTCGGTGCAGGAGGCCCAGGAGCGCTACAGCATCCCGTCGTTCGACATGATCGTCAGCGACCTGCGCCTGCCGGGCGCACCGGGTACCGAACTGATCAAGCTGGCCCAGGGCACCCCGGTGCTGATCATGACCAGCTACGCCAGCCTGCGCTCGGCGGTGGACTCGATGAAGATGGGCGCGGTGGACTACATCGCCAAGCCGTTCGACCACGACGAGATGCTCCAGGCCGTGGCGCGCATCCTCAAGGATCGCCAGGAAGCCCGGAACGCCCCGACCGAAGCCCGTGGTAACGCCAAGGCGGCGGAACGTAGCAGCGTGGGTAACACCGCTCCGGCGGACGGCGAGATCGGCATCATCGGCTCCTGCCCCCCCATGCAGGAGCTGTACACCAAGATCCGCAAGGTTGCGCCGACCGACTCCAATGTACTGATCCAGGGCGAGTCCGGTACCGGCAAGGAACTGGTGGCCCGCGCGCTGCACAACCTGTCCAAGCGCACCAAGGCGCCGCTGATCTCGGTGAACTGCGCGGCGATCCCGGAAACCCTGATCGAATCCGAACTGTTCGGCCACGAGAAAGGCGCGTTCACCGGCGCCAGCGCGGGCCGCGCGGGCCTGGTGGAAGCCGCCGACGGCGGCACCCTGTTCCTCGACGAGATCGGCGAACTGCCGCTCGAAGCCCAGGCGCGCCTGCTGCGCGTACTGCAGGAAGGCGAGATCCGCCGGGTCGGCTCGGTACAGTCGCAGAAAGTGGACGTACGCCTGATCGCGGCGACCCACCGCGACCTGAAGATGCTGGCCAAGACCGGCCAGTTCCGCGAAGACCTCTACTACCGCCTGCACGTCATCTCGCTGAAACTGCCGCCCCTGCGCGAGCGCGGCCCCGACGTGATGGAGATCGCGCGCGCCTTCCTGACGCGGCAGTGCTCGCAGATGGGGCGCCCGGCGCTGAGCTTCTCCCACGAGGCCGAACAGGCCATCCGTCACTATCCGTGGCCGGGTAACGTGCGCGAACTGGAGAACGCCATCGAGCGCGCGGTGATCCTCAGCGAAGGGCTGGAGATTCCCGCCGACCTGCTGGGCATCGACATCGAGCTGGATGATCTGGAAGACGACTTCATGGACGAGGCCGAACCTCGTCCGAGCAACGGCAACACCAGCAATCACGAGCCTACCGAGGATCTGTCGCTGGAGGACTACTTCCAGCACTTCGTCCTCGAACACCAGGACCACATGACCGAAACCGAACTGGCCCGCAAGCTGGGCATCAGCCGTAAATGTCTGTGGGAGCGCCGTCAGCGCCTGGGCATCCCGCGCCGCAAATCCGGTGCTTCGGCTGACTCGTAGGACGCCCCACACTGTTACCGGAGACATGCTCCGTAACAAAAGCCGGGTTCATCGGTAACGGGAACCCGGCTTTTTTATGCCTGTCACCCAAAGGCGAATCTACGCAAGCCATTGAAAAATAAGGATTTGCAAAAGTTGGCACGGCATCTGCTTTGTTATTGGCACAACAACAATAACAAGCACGACAACTCAAAATAAGAACAAGACGAAACGACTCCAGCACAACAAAAACAAAATCGCGGAGGCGCAGCTAACTGATTCTTTTGGAGAAGAGTAGCCGTCGGGAGCAGTCCCGCAACCAGTCAGAGAAGAATAAAACTGCTTGAAGGCAGCACGAGGACTGGTTGGATCGCAAGATCATCGCTTACTCAGCGACCAAAGCAATCCGTTTGCTATTGAACACCTTCCAAGTGTGGAAGGTTCCCCGAAGCAGGTAGCTTCGAGGGTCGGGTCTACAAACAAAAACAACAAGCCCGGTAATCATAATAAAAACAAAGCACGCACCTATTTGGGGGGGAGCCTCGGCTCCCCCAGTAGCTTTCGCTACACCCTCTCCCCTTCTCCCCGCAAGTCCTTTTTCCTACTTTCCTTCATCATCCCACCCCACGATGCTAGAATCGCCGCGGCGCAGACGGCATTCGATTTGCTGCCATTTGTTTCAAGGCAGCGGCAGACACCCGCTATCCTCCAGGAAACGCCGAAATCAAGCGGCTTGCCGAGACCTGCGTATGCCATCCATACACCCATTCCCGATAGTGCACACATGCTGAAAAAGCTGATCCAGTCCATCCGATCCCCACTGCGCCGTCCGCGCGCTGTCCGCACTACTCCGGAAGTCGTTGGCAATCATCAGCACTCGCTGCGGCGGGAACAGTTCAGCAGGAACGCGGTGAACGTCGTGGAGCGCCTGACCAAGGCCGGCTACCAGGCGTACATCGTCGGTGGCGGCGTACGTGATCCGCTGCTGGGTATTACCCCCAAGGACTTCGACGTGGCCACCAGCGCCACCCCCGAGCAGGTTCGCGCCGAGTTCCGCAACGCGCGGGTGATCGGCCGTCGCTTCAAGCTGGTCCATGTCCACTTCGGCCGCGAGATCATCGAAGTCGCCACCTTCCGCGCCAACCATCCGCAGACCGACGACGACACCGACAGCGCCCATGCCTCTCGCAACGAGGCCGGCCGCATCCTGCGCGACAACGTCTATGGCACGCTGGAAGACGACGCGCAGCGCCGCGACTTCACCATCAACGCCCTGTATTTCGATGTCACCGGCGAGCGCATCCTCGACTACGCCCACGGCGTGCATGACATCCGCAACCGCCTGGTGCGCCTGATCGGCGACCCTGAGCAGCGCTACCTCGAAGACCCGGTGCGCATGCTGCGCGCCGTACGCTTCGCCGCCAAGCTGGGCTTCGAGATCGAGAAACACAGCGCCGCGCCGATCCGCCGCCTGGCGCACCTGCTCAACGAAATCCCCTCGGCGCGCCTGTTCGACGAAGTGCTCAAGCTGCTACTGAGCGGCAAGGCCGAGCGCACCTTCGAGCTGCTCAACGAATACGACCTGTTCGCGCCGTTGTTCCCGGCCAGCGCCAAGGCGCTGAAAGAGAATCCCGAATACGCCGGCAAGCTGATGCGCCAGGCACTGGCCAACACCGACGAGCGCATTCGCCAGGGCAAGCCGGTCACTCCGGCCTTCCTGTTCGCCGCGCTGCTCTGGCCCGCCCTGCCCGCGCGCGTACTGAAACTGCAGGAGCGCGGCGTGCCGCCGATCCCGGCAATGCAGGACGCCGCCCACGAACTGATCATCGAACAGTGCAAGCGCACCGCGGTGCCCAAGCGCTTCACCATCCCGATCCGCGAGATCTGGGACATGCAGGAACGCCTGCCGCGCCGCCAGGGCAAGAAGGCCGACCTGCTGCTGGAAAACCCGCGCTTCCGTGCCGGCTACGACTTCCTCCTGCTGCGCGAAAGCGCCGGCGAGGAAACCGGTGGCCTGGGCGATTGGTGGACCGACTACCAGGAAGCCAGCGATGGCGAACGCCGCGGCATGATCCGCAACCTCTCCAGCCAGGAAGAAAGCAGCGGTGGCGTACCGCGCAAACGCCGTCGTGGCGGTGCCAACCGTCGCCGGCGCGGTCCGCGTAACAGTGGCGAAGGCACCGGTAACGAATGAGCGAACGCGTCTACATCGGGCTCGGCAGCAACCTCGCCGAGCCGCGCCAGCAACTGGAAGCCGCACTGAAGGCACTGTCGCAGATTCCCGCCACCAAGGTGGCGGTGGTCTCCCCGCTCTACGTCAGCGACCCGCTGGGCCCGCCGGACCAGCCGCGCTACGTCAACGCCGTGGCTGCACTGGATACCGACCTGGAACCGCTCGCCCTGCTGGACGCCCTGCAGACCATCGAGCTGGAACAAGGCCGCGTACGCAAGGACGAACGCTGGGGACCGCGCACACTGGACCTCGACATCCTGCTGTTCGGCGAGCGCCTGATCGACGAACCGCGCCTGCGCGTGCCGCACTACCACATGCACGCCCGCGCCTTCGTGCTCTATCCGCTGGCCGATCTCGCCCCGCAACTGCAACTGCCCAACGGCCAGATGCTGGCGGATCTGTTGGCCGCCTGTCCGTTCTCCGGCCTCGAGCGACTGCCCTGAAACATCCCGCGCCCCAGGCGTGTGGGGCGCGCTGGCAGTAACGCCGTAACAGTCCGGTAACACCTGCAATTGACTTCGGTCCGCCCCATCTGGACTATAGGTGCCCGTTTGCCCCTGCCCGGCGCAGAACTGAGGACACTTTCATGCCTGATGTCACCCTGACCACCCTGCAAGGTCTCAAGCAAAGCGGCGAAAAGATCGCGATGCTGACCGCCTACGATGCCATGTTCGCGCACGTTGCCAGCCAGGCCGGCGCCGAAGTGCTGCTGATCGGTGACTCCCTGGGCATGGTGCTGCAAGGACACGACAGCACGCTCCCGGTCACCATCCAGGACATGGCCTACCACACCGCCGCCGTGAAGCGCGGCAACAAGGGTGCGCTGATCCTCACCGACCTGCCGTTCGAATCGGGTACGTCCCTGGACCGCCTGCTGCGCGACTCGGTAACAGTCATGCAGGCCGGCGCCCAAATGGTCAAGCTGGAAGGTGGCGCCTGGCTCGCCGAGCCGATCGTGCGCCTGGCTCAGCTCGGCATTCCGGTGTGCGCCCACCTCGGTCTGACCCCGCAGTCGGTCAACCTGTTCGGCGGCTTCAAGGTGCAGGGTCGCCAGGAAAGCCAGGCCCGCCAGCTGCGCGCCGACGCCATCGCCCTGGAGCAGGCCGGTGCCGCCATGCTGCTGCTGGAATGCGTCCCCTCGGCCCTGGCCCAGGAGATCAGCGAAGCGGTGAAGATCCCGGTAATCGGCATTGGCGCCGGTGCCGGCACCGATGGCCAGGTTCTGGTGATGCACGACATGCTCGGGCTGTCGCTGACCGGTCGTTCGCCGAAGTTCGTGAAGAACTTCATGGAAGGCCAGCCGGATATCGCCTCGGCCATGACCGCTTTCGTCAAGGCCGTGAAAGATGGCTCCTTCCCCGGCCCGGAACACGGATTCTCTTCATGAACACGGTAAAAACAGTCCGCGAGCTGCGCGCCGCGGTGGCCCGCGCGCGCGCTGAGGGCAAACGCATCGCACTGGTCCCGACGATGGGCAACCTGCACTCCGGCCACGCAGCCCTGGTGACCAAGGCCGGCCAGCGCGCCGACTTCGTGGTTGCCAGCATCTTCGTCAATCCGCTGCAGTTCGGCCCTACCGAGGACCTGGACAAATACCCGCGCACCCTCGCCGCGGACCAGGGCAAGCTGCTGGAGGCCGGCTGCCACCTGCTGTTCGCACCGACCGTCGAGGAGATGTACCCCGACGGCATGGAAGGCCAGACCCGCCTGAACGTCAGCGGCGTTTCGGAAGGCCTGTGTGGCGGCAGCCGTCCCGGGCACTTCGATGGCGTCGCCACGGTGGTGTGCAAGCTGTTCAACATGGTCCAGCCGGACATGGCCCTGTTCGGCGAGAAGGACTTCCAGCAACTGGCGGTGATCCGCAAGCTGGTGCGCGACCTGAACCTGCCGATCCAGGTCTTTGGCGAGCCCACCGTGCGCGCCGACGACGGTCTGGCGCTGTCCTCGCGCAACGGCTACCTGAACGACGAGCAGCGCGCCAGCGCGCCGGTGCTCTACCGCACCCTGAAGCAGCTTGCCGAACAGGTTCGCGGCGGTGCGCGTGATTATGCGGCGCTGCTCGCCGATGGGCGCCAGCAGATCGAGCAGGCCGGCCTGCGCATCGATTACCTGGAAATCCGCGAATCCGCCGGGCTGCGTCCCGCCGCGGCGGAGGACAACCAGTTGGTGATCCTGGTGGCGGCATTCCTGGGCAGCACCCGCCTGATCGACAACCTCGCCTTCCAGATCGACTAACCCCCGCACGACTGCCGATATCCACCTCAAGGCCGCGCCAGCCGCGACCTTGAGCGGTTTTCGGTGCTCGGGCATACTCGCACCGCACTCCCTCCCCAGACCAGAAAAAGAGGAGCCACGCCCATGCAGAGCATCATGCTCAAAGCCAAACTGCACCGCGCCGAAGTCACCCACGCCGTGCTCGACTATGAAGGCTCCTGCGCCATCGATGGCGAATGGCTCGATCTCGCTGGCATCCGCGAGTACGAACAGATCCAGATCTACAACGTCGATAACGGCGAGCGCTTCACCACCTACGCCATCCGTGGCGAGGAAGGCTCGCGGATGATTTCCGTCAACGGCGCCGCTGCCCACAAGGCCAAGGTGGGTGACCGGGTCATCATCTGCGCGTACGCTCAGTTCAGCGATGCCGAGCTGGAAGGATTCAAGCCGCGCATGCTGTACATGGCGCCCGGCAATCAGCTCAGCCACACCAGCAACGCCATTCCGGTTCAGCTCGCCTGAGCCCACGAGAAAGCCCGGAACCACCGGGCTTTCCGTTGTTCAAAAAATGCACGCCACACCCGAAGGTACGTCATGGAACACCACCTCACCCCGCTGGATGCCACGCAACTGAAGAGCTGGCAGGCTCTGGCCGCCCACCGCCAGGAGTTGCAGAGCTTCTCGATGCGCGAGGCGTTCGCCCAGGATCCGGAGCGCTTCAAGCGTTTCTCCCTCAGCGCCTGTGGCCTGTTCCTGGACTTCTCGAAGAACCTGATCCGCCAGGACACCCTTGACCTGCTGGTGAAGCTCGCGGAAGAGGCCAAGCTGGGCGAAGCCATCCAGTCGATGTTCCGTGGCGACGTGATCAATGCCTCCGAGCGCCGACCGGTGCTGCACACCGCACTGCGCCGCCCCATCGGCGACAAGGTGCTGGTGGACGGCAAGGACGTGATGCCGGAAGTGCACCGCGTGCTGCACCAGATGACCGAGCTGGTCGCCGCCGTGCACAACGGCCTGTGGCGCGGTTACACCGAGAAACCGATCACCGACGTGGTGAACATCGGCATCGGTGGCTCTTTCCTCGGCCCGCAACTGGTCTCCGAGGCCCTGCTGCCCTTCGCCCAGAAAGGCGTGCGTTGCCACTACCTGGCGAACATCGACGGCAGCGAGTTCCGTGAGCTGACCGCAAAGCTCAACGCCGAGACCACGCTGTTCATCGTCTCCTCGAAGTCCTTCGGCACCCTGGAAACCCTGAAGAACGCCCAGGCCGCCCGCGCCTGGTACCTGGCCCAGGGCGGCAGCGAGGCGGAGCTGTACCGCCACTTCATCGCCGTTTCCAGCAACAAGGAAGCGGCATCGGCCTTCGGCATCCGTCCGGAAAACGTCTTCCCCATGTGGGACTGGGTCGGCGGCCGCTACTCGCTGTGGTCGGCCATCGGCCTGCCGATCGCCATGTCGGTGGGCATCAACAACTTCAAGGAACTGCTGTCCGGCGCCTACAGCATGGACCAGCACTTCCTGACCTCGCCGTTCGAGAAGAACATCCCGGTGCTGCTGGGCCTGCTCGGCGTCTGGTACGGCGACTTCTGGGGCGCGCGCAGCCACGCGATCCTGCCGTACGACTACTACCTGCGGAACATCACCGACCACCTGCAGCAGCTGGACATGGAGTCCAACGGCAAGAGCGTGCGCCAGGACGGTACCTCGGTTTCCGCCGGCACCGGTCCGGTGATCTGGGGCGGCGTGGGCTGCAACGGCCAGCATGCGTACCACCAGTTGCTGCACCAGGGCACCCACCTGATCCCGGCCGATTTCATCGTTCCGGTATCCAGCTACAACCCGGTGGCCGACCACCATCAGTGGCTGTACGCCAACTGCCTGTCGCAGAGCCAGGCGCTGATGGTCGGCAAGAGCCGCGCCGAGGCCGAGGCCGAGCTGCGCGCCAAGGGCGTCGATGAGGTCGAAGTGCAGCGCCTGGCGCCGCACAAGGTGATTCCGGGCAACCGCCCGAGCAACACCCTGGTCATGGAACGCATCAGCGCCCGTCGCCTGGGCGCGCTGATCGCCATGTACGAGCACAAGGTCTACGTGCAGAGCATCCTCTGGGGCATCAACGCCTTCGACCAGTGGGGTGTGGAGCTTGGCAAGGACCTGGGCAAGGCGGTGTATGGCCGCCTGGTGGGCAGCGAGGAAAGCTGCGCAGAAGATGCCTCCACCCAGGGCCTGATCGACTTCTTCCGCGGCCGTCACCGCGGTTGATTCCCCGTACGAACGGCCGCGCATTGAGCGCGACCGTTCGTCGGTAGCGGCGCAAAGCTGCGCCGGTGCCCCTCTCCCTCCGGGTTCTCTCGCACGCGCGCCAGCCCTGTCGAACCCTCTGATCCCCCCGAGCCCGCCCACACCGCAAACGACCGGTACCTGAAACGCTCTCCGCACGCGCCTCTCGCTGGCCTGTCGAAGTAGCGTCCGGCTGAACGAACCACGCTGGCGCAGCGTCAAATCCACATGGCCAACCCTTGAACCCGCCTGGGCTTGGATGCACCCTTGTGGGCATCTCGGCTCACAACAACAAGGATTCGACATGTACGAGATCAGCCTTCATCCCGTCCCGGAGGCCGTACGCCAGCGTGCCTACCTCGACAACGACGCCTACCAGCGCCTGTACCGGCAATCGGTGGACCACCCGGACGCCTTCTGGGGCGAACAGGCCAAGGCCTTCCTCGACTGGTTCAAGCCCTGGACCTCGGTCCACCACGGCGACCTGGCCCACGGCCAGGCCAGCTGGTTCAAGGGTGGCCAGCTCAACGTCACCTACAACTGCATCGACCGCCATCTGGAAACCCGTGGCGAACAGGTAGCGATCATCTGGGAAGGTGACAACCCGGCCGAATCCGCGCAGATCACCTACCGCAAGCTGCACAGCCATGTCTGCCGCCTCGCCAACGTGCTCAAGAGCCGTGGCGTGGGGAAAGGCGACCGGGTGTGCATCTACATGCCGATGATCCCCGAGGCCGCCTACGCGATGCTGGCCTGCGCGCGGATCGGCGCGATTCATTCGGTGGTGTTCGGCGGCTTCTCCCCCGATGCCCTGCGCGACCGCATCCTCGACGCCGACTGCCGCGTCGTGATCACCGCCGACGAAGGCGTGCGTGGCGGCAAGTACATCCCGCTCAAGCAGAACGTGGAAAAGGCCCTGAAGGACTGCCCGAACGTCTCCAGCGTGGTGGTGGTCGAGCGCACCCAGGGCGAGATTCCCTGGGTCGAGGGCCGCGACATCTGGTACCACGAGGCCCTGCGCGATGCCAGCGAGGACTGCGCGCCGGAACCGATGGATGCGGAGGATCCGCTGTTCATCCTCTACACCTCCGGCTCCACTGGCAAACCCAAGGGCGTGCTGCACACCACCGGCGGCTACCTGCTGGGCGCGGCGATGACCCACAAGTACGTGTTCGACTACCACGACGGCGACATCTACTGGTGCACCGCGGACGTCGGCTGGGTCACCGGCCACAGCTACATCGTCTATGGCCCGCTGGCCAACGGCGCCACCACCCTGATGTTCGAGGGCGTGCCGAACTACCCGGACGCCTCGCGCTTCTGGCAGGTGATCGACAAGCACCAGGTGAACATCTTCTACACCGCCCCCACCGCCATCCGCGCCCTGATGCGCGAAGGCGAGGATCCGGTCAGCAAGACCTCGCGCAGCAGCCTGCGCCTGCTCGGTTCGGTCGGCGAGCCGATCAACCCGGAAGCCTGGGAGTGGTACTACCACGTGGTCGGCGAAACGCGCTGCCCCATCGTCGACACCTGGTGGCAGACCGAGACCGGCTGCATCCTAATCACCCCGCTGCCCGGCGCCACCGCCCTCAAGCCCGGCTCGGCGACCCGCCCGTTCTTCGGCGTGCAGCCGGTGCTGCTCGATGAGCAGGGCAAGCAAATCGACGGCCCCGGCTCCGGCGTGCTTGCCATCAAGGCCAGTTGGCCGAGCCAGATCCGCAGCGTCTATGGCGACCACCAGCGGATGATCGACACCTACTTCAAGCCCTACCCCGGCTACTATTTCACCGGCGACGGCGCGCGCCGCGACGAGGACGGCTACTACTGGATCACCGGCCGCGTGGACGACGTGATCAACGTCTCCGGCCACCGTATCGGCACCGCCGAAGTGGAAAGCGCACTGGTGCTGCACGATTCGGTGGCGGAGGCCGCGGTAGTCGGCTATCCGCATGACCTCAAGGGCCAGGGCATCTACGCCTTCGTCACATTGATGAATGGCGTCCAGCCCGGCGACGCGCTCAAGCAGGACCTGCTGGCACTGGTGAGCAAGGAGATCGGCAGTTTCGCCAAACCGGAAATGCTGCAATGGGCGCCGGGCCTACCGAAGACCCGCTCGGGCAAGATCATGCGGCGCATCCTGCGCAAGATCGCCTGCAACGAGCTGGAGAACCTCGGCGACACCTCCACGCTGGCCGACCCCAGTGTGGTGCAAGGGCTCATCGACAATCGCCTGAACCGTTGATCGCGCTTCAGGCCACGGGCGCAAAGATGCTAGGTTTACCCCACAGACCTGCCGTCCTTGCCCCGAGGCCTGTTCGCCGCAATGGAAACCGTTCGCCGTCATATCGAAAGCCAGGTGCTCAGCCTGACCGGCCTCGCCCTGGGCGGGGTCGACTTCGAGTCGCCCAAGGGTGATCCGGGCCTGTTCGGCCCGGACTCGACCTGCTGGAAAGTCCACGGCGACTTCAGTTCGATGCTGATCGGCGGCATCACCGCCCTGCTCCTGCAGATGCTCCACCCGGCAGCGCTCGGTGGCGTCTGGGACCACTCCAACTTCCGTGCCGACATGCTCGGCCGCCTGCGCCGCACCGGACAGTTCATCTCCGCCACCACCTATGGCTCACGGGTGGATGCAGACAAGCTCATCGAGCGCGTGCGGCGTATCCACGCCAACGTCCACGGCATCCTGCCCGACGGCACCCGTTATTCGGCCAACGACCCGGACCTGCTCACCTGGGTCCATGTCGCGGAGGTCAGCAGCTTCCTCGCCTCCCACCTGCGCTACCTGAATCCAGATCTGTCCGCAGCGGAGCAGGACCGCTACTACGACGAAATCGCGCTGGTGGCCGAGCGCCTGGGTGCACGCAACGTCCCCCGCTCGCGCCAGCAGGTGGCCGACTATCTGCAGAGTGTCCGTCCACAGCTGCGCTACGATGAACGTACCCGGGAAGTCGTGCGGGTCCTGTTCAGCGCTCCCGCCCCCAGTTTCCTGGCCAAACCTTTCGGCGCCCTGATGATGCGCGCGGGCATCGACCTGTTGCCGGAATGGGCTGCCGACCAGCTAGGTTTGGGCCTGGGCAGCCTGCAGCGCCAACTGATCCGCTCCAGTGTGAAACGCAGTGTGCCGCTGCTGCGCTGGGCCGTGCGCAACGGCTCGCTGCACCGGGCCCGCCGGCGCATGGGACTGCCTCCGCTACGCTGAAGTCCGCCTACTCAAGGCAGAGTTCCCCCGGTGCGGCAAGTCTCTGCTCCCGCGCCCCACGTCAAGAAATCGATAGTTGAATCCGAGCAAGATTCTCGTAGCGGTTCTAGGATTTTTCCGTATGCCCCTGAACATCTAGGCTATTTTCAAGCTCAATTCGCTGAAATGACCACACTCAGGGAGTGACCTATGAAGAAGCGTGTCGTGCTGATCGAAGATCACCCAGCGATGCGTTTGGCGATCCGCTCACTGCTGGGGCAGGACTCGCAGTTCGAAGTCGTTCGTGAGGCCGCCGACGGTCATGGCGGCCTCGATGCAGTACGCAAGGAACACCCGGACCTGGTGATCCTGGACCTCAACCTGCCAGGCATGGACGGCCTGGACCTGCTGGCTCGTATCCATATCTTCGATGAGAAGATCCGTCTTCTGGTGCTCAGTTCCCAGGATGAGCGGCTGTATTCGAGCAAGGTGGAAGCCGCCGGGGCACACGGCTTCGTCAGCAAGAACAACGACACCAGCGCCATCCTCAACGCGGCACGCATGCTGGTGTCCGGGTACCGCTGCTTCCCGGAGAAATCGCTCAACATCTCCAGCCATACCGACCCTGTCGCCAGCCTCACGCCGCGTGAGCTGGTCGTGTTGCGCAGCCTGGTGCGCGGCATGAGCAACAAGGAGATCGCCGAGGAGCTGTTCCTCAGCCAGAAGACCGTCAGCACCTACAAGGCTCGCATCCTGGAAAAGCTCAACCTGGAAAGCGTCGTGGACCTGGTCGAGTTCTCCCGCACCCATCGACTCAATGACTGATTCACGCGAGAACAACGCCCGACAGGGCATTCGTGTGATCGCAAACGCTCAGCCGTGCCATACTCCAACGGCACGTCACGACGGAAAACGACACTCGCCATGCCCAAAGGACTGAAACGCGCAATCGGCGCGCTGTTGCTGCTGTTCCTCTTCTACTGCCTGCTGGGCTTCCTGATCCTTCCCGGGGTCGCCCTGCGCGTGGTCAACCAGCAGTTGGCCCTCTACGCGAACGTTCCGGCTCGCCTGGAGCGCATCGAGCTCAACCCGTTCAGCCTCGAGTTGACCCTGTGGGGACTGCACCTGGGCCAGGACGGCGAAGAACAGGTTCGCTTCCAGCGCCTGTACGCCAACCTCGAGATCGACAGCCTGTGGAAGCGTCATCTGCATCTCGCCAACGTCGAGCTGGATGCGCCGCACACCGAGTTGCTGTTCGCCGAGAACGGCACCTTGAACCTGACCCAGCTGTTCAAACTGCCGCCGAGCCAGCCTGCGCCGCCGCAGGAAGAGCCCAGCCAGCCCTTCCCGCTGCGGATCGACAACATCCGCCTGGCCGACGGCAGCCTGCACTTCCTGGACCGCCGGCCGAGCGAACCGGTGGAATTTCTGTTCGACCCGATGGGCTTCGAGCTGAACAACCTCAGTACGCTGCCTGAAGACGGCGCCAGGATGACGCTCGTCGCCACTGGCCCGAACGGTGGCAAGCTCGACTGGCAAGGCGACCTGAGCCTGGTGCCGCTGACCTCCAAGGGTAGCCTCTCGCTCCAGGGCGTCCCCCTCAAGGCGTGGTGGCCCTACGTGCGGGACAACGCACCGCTGAACCTGGAAAGCGGTACCCTCGGTGTGTCCTCCGACTACCACCTGGACCTCTCCCAGGGTACTCAACTGCTGCTCGACAAGGCTGCCGTGAACCTGCGCGAACTCAGCCTGAAGTCGCCAGACGGCAAGCCGCTGGCCAACCTGGCCAGCCTGGACGTCACCGATACCCAGCTGGACCTGGCCAAGCGCGAAGTCATGGTCGGCCAGATTCGCAGCCAGGGCCTGGAAGCCTGGGCGGCGCGGGAAAAGGACGGGCAACTGGACTGGCAGAAACTGTTCGCCAACTTCCGCCCCTACAAGCGCCCGCAGGAGCCTGCGCCCCAGGCCGAAACGCCGCCGGCCAGGAGCACCGGATCGTCCGCAAGCGAACCGGCGGTTACCGCCACCCCGGAGAAACCGCAAGAAAACACCGCCCAGGCGCCCGGACAGGCCTCCCCGGCGGCCACGCCAAACACCCCGGTTCCGACGGCTACCCCCGCCACGCCCACCGAGCCGGCTCCTGCCGGCGAACCGGAAAAAGCCTGGCACGTGGTCCTGCGCGATACCCAATTGCGCGGCTACAAGGCCCACCTGGCCGATCGCGCCCCGGCCAAACCGGTCGCGCTGGAAATCGGCCCGCTGGACCTGGACCTGCAGAACCTCGACAGCCAGCTCACCTCGCCCCTGCAGCTCAAGCTCAAGACCGGCCTCGGCCAACGCGGGCAGATAGAGGCCAGCGGCCAGGTCAACCTCAGCCCGGTCAATGCCAAGCTGAAAGTCGTCACCCGCGACATCGACCTGCGCGTCGCCCAGTCCTACATCGATCCGTTCATTCGCCTGGAACTGCGCAGCGGCTTCCTCGCCAGCGACCTGAACGTCGACCTGAAGAGTACCGAACCGCTGGCCTTCGGCATCGACGGCAGCGCCCAGGTCACCCAGTTGCACACCCTGGACACCCTCAAGGACCGCGACTTCGTCAAATGGACCAAGCTCACGCTGAACGGCCTGGCCTACCGCCACGGTGACAGCCTGGCAATCCAGAGTGTTTCGCTCGAAGAGCCCTACGCCCGCTTCATCATCAACGAAGACCGCACCACCAACGTCAGCGAGCTGATCATCCCGCAGCCCGCCTCGCCCTCGGCCGGCAAATCCAGCGGCGAAAGCGCGGGAGGCGGAAAACCGATGGGCATTCGCATCGGCGGCGTGAAAGTGAACAACGGCTCGGCCAATTTCGCCGACCTGACGCTGCGTCCGGACTTCGCCACCGCCATCCAGCAGTTGAGCGGGGAAATCGGCACCCTCGACAACCGCAAGCCGCAGCCGGCCACGGTGGACATCAAGGGCAAGGTCGACAAGTACGCGCCGGTCACCATCAAGGGCAGCCTGAATCCCTTCTCGCCGCTGGAAAAACTGGACATCGCCACCAGCTTCAAGCGCGTCGAGCTGACGACCCTGACACCCTACTCGGGCAAGTTCGCCGGCTACCGGATCCGCAAGGGCCGGCTGAACCTGGACCTGCACTACCAGATCACCCAGGGCAAACTCAAAGCCGAGAACAAGGTGCTGGTGGAGCACCTGCAACTGGGCGAGAAAGTCGACAGCCCCGACGCCGTGGACCTGCCGGTGAAGCTGGCGGTGGCCCTGCTCAAGGACGCCAACGGCAACATCGATATCCAGCTACCGGTGGAAGGCGACCTGAACAATCCGCAGTTCAGCGTCATGCCCATCGTCTGGCAGACCCTGCGCAACCTGGTGGTACGCGCGGTCCAGGCACCCTTCAAGTTCATCGCCGGCCTGGCTGGCGGCGAAGGCCCCGACCTGAGCAACGTGGTATTCCCCCCCGGCTCGAGCGAGCTGAACTCCACCGCACAGGCCAATCTGGACAAGCTGGCCGACGCGCTCAAGCAGCGCCCGGCGTTGAAGCTGGAGGTCGAAGGCGTCAGCGCGGCCAGCAGCGACGGTCCGCTGCTGGCCAAGAAGCGTCTGCAGGAGGAGTTCCGCAAGAACTACTACAGCATGCTGCAACGCCGGGGCGACAAGGTCCCCAGCGACGCCAGCAAGCTGGAAGTACCTGAAGACCTGCAGCCGGCCTTGCTGGAAGGGATCTACCGCACCCGCCTGAAGAAGCAGCCGCCGGACGAGTGGAAAGAGCTGGGCAAGGACGAACGCACCGCAAAACTGGAACAGGCGGTACTGGCCTCCTGGAGCGACAGCCAACTGCTGCTGCGCAAGCTCGGCCAGGAGCGCGCCACGCAGATCAAGGATTATCTGGTGTCCAAGGGCGGCCTCAGCGACGACCGCGTCTATCTGATCGACGTCAGCCTCGGCGAGGCGGAGAATGGTGGCAACGTGGCCACCCAGCTCCACCTGGACAGTGAATGAGAAGTTGCACCATGAAAGCCCTCGTCGCCTGTACGCTGCTGCTCTGCGCGGTCACCGCGCAGGCCGAGAGCATGCGTTGCGGCAGCGCGCTGATCAACGTGGGCGACCGTGCCTGGGAAGTCGAACAGAAGTGCGGCACGCCCGATCACCGCGATGAGGTCGGCTATACCCTGACCGGTTACGATCACCGCGAGTACCGTGTGGAAGAATGGGTCTATGGCCCGCGCAACGGCACGAGCTACATCCTCACCTTCGAAGCCAACCGGCTCAAGAGCATCGAGTTCAAGCGCAATTGATCCTACGCCATAGCCTACGCCCGGCGCTGCTGGCACTTCTGCTGCTCACCGGGCAGTCCGAAGCCGCCAGCCTGCGCTGCAACAGCAAGCTGATCAGCACCGGCGACCTCACCAGCGAAGTGCTCGACCGCTGCGGCGAGCCCGCCGACCGCTCGTTCCTCGGTTACAAGGAAGTCGTCGGCGACTGGGGGCAGCGCAACGAAGTTGCGGTGGAAGAATGGATCTACGGTCCCTGGAACGGCATGCTGTATTTCGTGCGTTTCGAAGGCAACCGCCTGACCACCATCCAGAGCAAGCGCGGCAACTGACACCCAGGCCCCAGCAGTGCTAGCCTGCGCCATCCCCGCGCCAAGGACCGGTCGCTCATGGTCATCGTACCCGCCGAACACCCGCTGGACTGGAAGAAGCCTCCGGTCATCACGCTGCTGCTGATCCTGCTCAACGTCCTCATCTTCTTCGGCTACCAGGGTGGCGACAGCACCCGGCGCGAGCAGGCCATCCGGGTCTACCTCGAACAAGACCTGCTGAGCCGCGAGCGGCCACTGTTCAGCGCCACCCTGGAACGCCGCGAGCGTATCGCGGCGGACCAACGCCAGGCGGTGGAGGCCCTGCCCCGCCAACAACTGGCCTGGCTCATCCTCAGCGACCTGGAATTTGGCCACGAACTGCGCAGCCTGCCGGCCTATCGCCAGGACGCGGCCTGGCAAGCCTCACGCGCCCAGGCGGAAGGCGCACGGGACCACCTGAGCAGTCTGCGCTTCGGCTTCGTGCCGGCGCGCTTCACCGTCGAAGGCCTGTTCGGTTCAATGTTCCTCCACGGCGACTTCTGGCACCTGGCCGGCAACATGGTGTTCCTGTTCATCTTCGGTTTCGCCCTGGAAATCGCCCTGGGCCGCTGGATGTACCTGGGCCTGTACCTGTTCTCCGGGCTGTGTTCGGGCCTGCTCTGGTGGGCGTTGGACCCGGCCTGGATACCCGGTGTCGGCGCCTCCGGCGCGATCTCCGGGCTGATGGGCATGTACATCGGCGTCTACGGCCTGCGGCGTATCCGTTTCTTCTACTGGCTGGGCCCCTTGCTCGGCTATTTCACTGCCCCTGCGCTGTGGATACTGCCGCTGTGGCTGGGCAAGGAGCTCTTCGGCCTGCTGCGCGCGGCGGATCACGTCAACTACTACGCGCACATCGGCGGCCTGGCGTCGGGATTCATCGCCGTCTGGCTGCCCCGTCAACTGGGCGGCCTGAAGGTTGATCACGCCTACCTCGACAAGGAAGATCCCGACGCCCCGTTCAAGCGTGCCCTGAACAGCCTGGACCAGCAGATCGGTCGTTTCGCGCTCGATCAGGCAGCCGCGCGCGGAGCCGAACTGCTCGTGCTCTACCCCGGCCGGATATTGCTGATCGAGCGCCTTTACGGGGTCGCCAAGGCGCGCCAGGATCGCGTGCTGATGGGCACAGTGCTCAAGCAGCTCTTCGCCCTGCCCTGCGGCCCGGAAGCCGACAGGCTGGTTCGCCGATTGGCCGACGAGAGTGGCGCGGCCGACCAGCACCTGCTCAGCCATCCAGCCATCCAGTTGCACCTGCTGCGCAGACTACTGCTGCTCGACGAACCGGTACGCGCACTCGCCTGCTGGCGCAGGCTGGCTGCGTCCGGACAGCGCCCCGAACCGCTGCCGTCACTGACCCTGCAGTTGGCCAAGCGCCTGAACCCGCGGCAGGACGCCCGCACCATCGCCGAGATGACACGCTTCCTGCGCCAGCATTTCCCGGACGTCGATCCGACCCGGCAGATCGTCCTCTACCAGCAACACCTGAGTCCCCGCACACCCTGAACGAAAAAGCCCCGCCAGGGCGAACCCGGCGGGGCCTCGATCAGGGGTTTGGCCAGTATCCCGCTCTGGCGAGCCCCTATTCGCCCGACTTCAGTCCATCGGCGGAAACAGCCTTGACGCCCTTGATGTCCTGGGCGGTCTTGATGGCCAGCTCTCGCTCGGCATCGGTCTTGACGTTACCGGAAAGGGAAACCACGCCCTGGTTGGTTTCGACCTTGATGTTGGTGCCGCTGATGTCCTTGCTGGCGATCAGCATGGATTTCACTTTGCTGGTGATCCAGGTGTCGGAAACCGCCTCTTCGGTCTTCTGGACCGTATCGTTCGCGGCCAGCGTCGTCGGCTGGGCGAACACCGAGTGGGCGAACGAGAAGCTCAAGGCGGTTGCGATGGCGGCGGCAAGGGTCAGTTTGCTGAAGCGTTGTTTCATGGCGGTCTCTCCTGATGAGTGAAGACTGCTGCCTCCTCCTGGCGGCAGTTGCATCAGGAGTCTCGCAAGCCCTGTGCCAGCCCAAGACCGCATGGAAATAGCATAAAAATCAGCCAGTTACAAAAACAAGCGCTGTGCAGATTGCACAGTCGTTCCCGGGTTGCCATGCAACTTGCATGGCCGTCGTCAGACGCTTTTGCCGAGGTTCGCCAACACCGCCTCCAGTTGCACGACCTCATTCATCTGCTCGAATGCCGGGTAGCGCTGGCGAATGAACGCCAGCAACTGCCTGGCCGGTTCGACCTGTCCAAGTTCCTCGGAAAAGCCCCGGGCCGCCAGCAAATAGGCGCGGGGCACTCCCGGATAATCCGGGAAGCGCTTGTGCAGATTGCGCAGCAGGCTCAGCGCTTCCCGCGCCTTGTGCCGCTCCAGCAGCACCTCGGCGACGCGCTCGCAGACCAGCGGATCGTCCGGCAGGTAGTCCGCCTGCAACTGGCGAGCATTGAGGAACGCTGTCGCCGCCAGGGGCGTGTTGAGACGAACCGCCAACGGCAGGTAATGGGGCAGGTGCTTGAGGCATTCGCTGCGAGCATTCACCGAAAACAACAACTGGTGATAACGCTCATTGAGCTTGAGGTCCTGGGCGCCTTCGCGCAGCGCCTCCAGCAGTATCTCCAGCGCGGCGCCGCTCTGCCCTTCCTTGACCCGAACCTCCGCCTCGGCCAGCGCCTTGCGCCGACGCCACTCCGGCGCGGCAAAACCTGCCGGGGTTTCGTCACCGGCCATCACGTAGCCCAGCTCGCCCTGATACTGGAACACCGCATACCCCATCATGGCGCACATCACCACGCCGAAATAACCGCTGAGCAAGGCCACCACCGGCACCATCACCACCCGTGGCAAACCCTGCGACAGGAACCAGCCGACATAGCTGGGCGACTGCCAGAGAATGAACAGGAACACGCACAGGATCAGGTAGCGCCAGCCCATAGCACTGATGACCTGGCCGATCTCCGCCGGGCTCAGCGCGGAGCCCAGGCTCTTGTCCAGGGACAGGCGAATGATGCTCGCCGGCAAGGCCAGCATGAGCGCGACATTCACGCCCCAGTAGATCGCCTCGCTGTGGAAGTCCGCCGCCAGCCAGAGCAATAGCAGCACGATGACGAACACCGCCAGTTGCTGGAAGAACGCTCGCAGGCTGTCCAGGCGGAACGCCTCGGCCAGGCTCGGCGCGTCCTGGCTGCCGAAACTGGCGGCCTCGATCACGCTGTGCAGGTACTTGGTCGCCACGGCGAACAGCAACAGCCAGAGCAGCAGAACGCTGGGCATGAAGACGCACGCCAACGCCAGCAACGCGGAAAACGCCAGAGGACCACTCTGCAGGCCATAGGCGAAGAAGCGGGGCAGACGCTCCCAGAATGGCTGGGCGGTATTGGCGGCGCCAAGGAACCGCAGGCCCCCCCGGCAGAGCGGACAGACCGGCGCATACTCCGGCGCATCGGCGTTCAGCGGCACGCAGCAGTCCCCGTAATGACGCTCGCACGGCTGGCAGTGCCAGGTCGCGGGCTGGGCGCTGTGGTAGTGACAGTAACGCTTGTCCATCTCGGGGCATCCTTGGAGCGAGATCGGCGAATGGCGCATTCTCCAGGCAAAAAAAGAGGGCCCGCAAGGGGCCCTCTTTCATTTTGCCGTTCGCTTACACGCCGGAGGCTTCAGCAGCGGCTACGTCCTTGATGGACAGCTTGATGCGGCCACGGTTGTCCACGTCGAGGACCAGGACTTTGACTTCCTGGCCTTCCTGCAGAACGTCGGTGACCTTGTCGATGCGCTTGTCGCTGATCTGCGAGATGTGCACCAGACCGTCCTTGCCCGGCAGGATGTTGACGAAGGCGCCGAAGTCGACGATGCGCTCGACCTTGCCGACGTAGATCTTGCCGATCTCGGCTTCCGCGGTGATACCCAGGACGCGCTGCTTGGCGGCCTCGGCAGCTTCCTTGGTTTCGCCGTAGATCTTCACGCTGCCATCGTCCTCGATGTCGATCGAGGCCTTGGTCTCTTCGCAGATGCTGCGAATGGTGGCGCCGCCCTTGCCGATGACGTC
Organism: Pseudomonas sp. MT3; assembly: GCF_054720805.1. NCBI lineage: Bacteria > Pseudomonadati > Pseudomonadota > Gammaproteobacteria > Pseudomonadales > Pseudomonadaceae > Pseudomonas > Pseudomonas sp. MT3. Next base: position 57,164 of record NZ_JBTVPY010000024.1, on the reverse strand, counting down.
GCGGATCTTGTCGGTGTCGATCTTCATCTGGATCATGGTCGGAGCGTTTTCCGACAGCTCGGCGCGCGGAGCGGCGATGATCTGGTTCATCTGGCCGAGGATGTTCAGGCGAGCTTCCAGGGCCTGGCCCAGGGCGATCTCCATGATCTCTTCGGTGATGCCGTTGATCTTGATGTCCATCTGCAGGGCGGTAACACCCTTGTCGGTACCGGCAACCTTGAAGTCCATGTCGCCCAGGTGGTCTTCGTCACCCAGGATGTCGGTCAGGATGGCGAACTTGTCACCTTCCTTCACCAGCCCCATGGCGATACCGGCAACCGGCGCCTTGACCGGAACACCGGCGTCCATCAGCGCCAGGGAAGCACCACAGACCGACGCCATGGAACTGGAGCCATTGGATTCGGTGATCTCGGAAACCACACGGATGGTGTAGGGGAACTCGTCCTGGGTCGGCAGCATGGCAGCGACGCTGCGACGGGCCAGACGGCCGTGGCCGATTTCACGACGGCCAGCGCTGCCCATGCGGCCACACTCGCCCACCGAGAACGGCGGGAAGTTGTAGTGCAGCATGAAGGGGTCTTTGCGCTCGCCTTCGAGGGTGTCGAGCAGTTGGGCGTCACGGGCGGTGCCGAGGGTGGCAACGACCAGGGCCTGGGTTTCGCCACGGGTGAACAGCGCCGAACCGTGGGTCTTGCCCAGTACGCCGACTTCGATACGCAGCGGACGAACGGTGCGGGTGTCGCGGCCGTCGATACGCGGTTTGCCGTTGACGATGTTCTCGCGAACGGTGCGGTATTCCAGCAGGCCGAAGACGTCTTTGACTTCACCCGCGGAGAACTGGCCTTCGCCTTCGCCGGCGAACTTGGCGACGATCTGCTCGCGCAGGGCGTCCAGGGCCGCGTAACGGTCCTGCTTGACGGTAACGGTGTAGGCCTCGGAGATGGCAGCACCGAACTCGGCCTTGATGGTGTTGACCAGGGCGGTGTTCTCGACCGGCGCGGTCCAGTTCCAGCTCGGCTTACCGGCTTCGGTTGCCAGTTCGGCAACGGCGCGGATGACCGCCTGGAATTCTTCGTGGGCGAACAGAACGGCGCCCAGCATCTGGTCTTCGGTCAGCTCGTCGGCTTCGGATTCAACCATCAACACGGCATCGGAAGTACCGGCCACGACCATGTCGAGGCTGGAGCTCTGCTGCTGCTCGTAGGTCGGGTTGAGGATGTAGCCGATTTCCGGGTGGAAGCCAACGCGGGCAGCGCCGATCGGGCCGGCGAACGGAATGCCGGAGATCGCCAGGGCGGCGGAGGTACCGATCATGGCAGCGATGTCCGGATCGGACTTCTTGTTGGTGGAAACGACGGTGCAGACAACCTGCACTTCGTTCATGAAGCCTTCCGGGAACAGCGGGCGGATCGGACGGTCGATCAGGCGCGAGGTCAGGGTTTCCTTCTCGGAAGGACGGCCTTCACGCTTGAAGAAACCACCGGGGATGCGGCCGGCTGCGTAGGTCTTCTCCTGGTAGTGCACGGAGAGCGGGAAGAAGCTCTTGCTCGGGTCGGCCTGCTTGGCGCCGACGACGGTGCAGAGCACGGTGACGTCGTCCATGGTGACCAGGACGGCACCGGTGGCCTGGCGGGCGATGCGGCCAGTCTCGAGGGTTACGGTCGACTGACCGAACTGGAATTTCTTGGTTACCGGGTTCACGGTTTTTCTACCTTCTCTTTAGTTGCCTTGGGGGAAATCGTGGAAATGCCGGGAGTCGGACCCGAATTCATTCCCTGTAAAAGCGAGAAAGCCGGGAGCCAGAGCCGATGAGCGGTATACACCGCCCATCGACCCCGGACTCCCAGCTTCCCACTTCAGGCTTGCCGTCTTAGCGACGCAGGCCCAGGCGACCGATCAGGGCGCTGTAACGAGAGGTGTCCTTGCTCTTCAGGTAGTCCAGCAGCTTACGACGCTGGTTAACCATACGGATCAGGCCACGACGGGAGTGGTGGTCCTTGCCGTTGGCCTTGAAGTGCTCCTGCAGCTTGTTGATGTTGGCGGACAGCAGTGCAACCTGCACTTCCGGGGAACCGGTGTCGCCTTCAGCTTGCTTGTACTCGTTAACGATCTGGGCTTTTTCTTGGACGCTCAGTGCCATGATGGGGCTTCCTCTGAGGTAACAGGCCAGGGACATCTCCCTGTGTTCATATAAGAGGAGTGACCGTGCCTGCTGACAGCCACCCTCGGGTTTCGGCCTTACGACCGAATCAGTCGACGCGGCGCCAGGCGCCCGTCTTCGGTCACTTCACCGATACCGATGAAACGACCTTCGTGATCCTGCACCCGCAGCATGCCGAACTTCGGCATCTCGGGAGCGCGCACCGGCTGCCCGTGCAGCCAGTAGTAGGCGCTGTGCTCGGAAAGCTGCAGCAGCGGCCAGTGCTCCAGGCCGGCGTCCACCGGCAGCAGGAAGCGGTCGAGGGCTTCGTTGCCACCCTCGGCATGGACTTTCTCGAGTTCCTCCAGCGTCACCGACTGGTTCAGCTGGAACGGCCCGGCCTGGGTCCGGCGCAGGGCAGCGACGTGAGCGCCACACCCAAGCTCGCGGCCGATGTCTTCGACCAGGGTGCGAACGTAGGTGCCCTTGCTGCAGGAAACGGCCAGCGTCGCACAGGGCGACTCGAAGGCAAGCAAATCCAAGCGCGTAATAGTAACAGAACGCGCCTCGCGCTCCACTACCTCTCCTGCACGCGCCAGCTTGTACAGCGGCTGGCCATCCTTCTTCAGGGCCGAATACATCGGCGGCACCTGCTCTATGTCGCCACGGAAGCGCGGCAGCACGACCTCGATGGCTTCCCGACCGGCGGTCACCACACGCTGCTCGACCACCTCACCCTCGGCATCGCCGGTGGTGGTGGTCACGCCCAACTGGGCGACGGTCTCATAGGCCTTGTCGGCATCGAGCAGGTACTGGGAGAACTTGGTCGCCTCGCCGAAGCACAGCGGCAGCACGCCGGTGGCCAGTGGATCGAGGCTGCCGGTATGACCGGCCTTCTCGGCGTTGAGCAGCCAGCGCACCTTCTGCAGGGCCTGGTTGGAGCTCATGCCGCGCGGCTTGTCGAGCACCAACACGCCATTGACCGCACGGCGGATTCGTTTCACCTGGGCCACGCCTTACTCCTCGGAGTCGCCGCCGTGGCGGCGATCTTCCGCCACCGCCCGTTCGATCAACGCCGACAGCTCCGCGCCGCGACGAATGCTGGCGTCATAGCTGAAGTGCAACTGCGGAACGGTACGCAGCTTCATCGCCTTGCCCAGCTGCATGCGCAGGAAACCCGCGGCATCGTTGAGGATGCTGGTGTTCTGCTTCACCACTTCGGCGTTGTCATCCTGGCCCATCACGGTGACGTACACCTTGGCATGGGACAGATCGCGCGCGACGTCGACGCCAGTGATGGTTACCAGGCCCAGGCGCGGATCCTTGATCTCGCGCTGGATCAGCAGCGCCAGTTCGCGCTGCATCTGATCGCCGATACGCTGGGTACGGCTATATTCTTTGGCCATTTTCCTAACCTGCTTACCCGAGCCACGAGGCTCCGGCATCAATTACGGGTTTGAATTCGACCGGATGACTAAGCGGGAAGCCGAAGACAGTGCTCCAGCACGGCAAGGCTTCCCAACGACGTCATACGGTTGAAGGCAAATCCGTATAAGCGGCAAACGCCCGGGGCAGCTGTCTAGCTGGCCCGGGCGCTGCGTTCACGCTCGAATACCCTTACAGAGTACGAGCGACTTCGACCTTCTCGAACACTTCGATCTTGTCGCCGACGCGAACGTCGTTGTAGCTCTTCACGCCGATGCCGCACTCCATGCCGGCACGGACTTCGGCGACGTCGTCCTTGAAGCGACGCAGGGATTCCAGTTCGCCTTCGAAGATCACCACGTCGTCGCGCAGTACACGGATCGGACGGTTGCGGTGCACCAGACCCTCGGTGACCATGCAGCCGGCGACCGCGCCGAACTTCGGCGAACGGAACACGTCACGTACTTCGGCGATACCCAGGATGTTCTCGCGAACATCGCTACCGAGCATGCCGGTCAGGGCTTTCTTGACGTCTTCGATGATGTCGTAGATCACGTTGTAGTAACGCATGTCGAGGCCTTCGGACTCGACGATCTTGCGCGCACCGGCGTCGGCACGGACGTTGAAGCCGAACAGCACCGCGTTGGAGGCCAGCGCCAGGTTGGCATCGGACTCGGTGATACCACCGACGCCGCCACCGACCACGCGAACCTGCACTTCGTCGTTGCCCAGGCCGCTGAGCGAACCCTGCAGGGCTTCCAGCGAACCACGGACATCGGACTTGAGCACGATGTTGAGGCTCTTCTTCTCTTCCTGGCCCATGTTCTCGAAGATGTTTTCCAGCTTGCCGGCATGGGCACGAGCCAGTTTCACTTCGCGGAACTTGCCCTGACGGAACAGAGCGACTTCGCGGGCCTTCTTCTCGTCGGCGACCACGGTCATCTCGTCACCGGCATCTGGGGTACCATCCAGGCCAAGGATCTCGACCGGAATGGACGGACCGGCTTCCTTGATCGGCTTGCCGTTCTCGTCGAGCATCGCACGGACGCGGCCGTAGTTGACGCCGACCAGAACCATGTCGCCCTGACGCAGGGTACCGTCCTGGACCAGCACGGTGGCTACCGGGCCACGGCCCTTGTCCAGACGCGACTCGACCACCACGCCACGGCCCGGGGCCGACGGAGTGGCTTTGAGTTCGAGTACTTCAGCCTGCAGCAGCACGGCTTCGAGCAGCTCGTCGACGCCGGTACCCACCTTGGCGGATACGTGGACGAAGGGAGCATCGCCGCCCCACTCTTCCGGGATCACGTCCAGAGCGGCCAGGCCGTTCTTGATGTTGTCCGGGTTGGCATCGGGCTTGTCGATCTTGTTCACCGCGACCACGATCGGCACGCCAGCCGCTTTCGCGTGCTGCACGGCTTCCTGGGTCTGCGGCATCACACCGTCGTCCGCTGCCACCACGAGGATGACGATGTCGGTCGCCTGGGCGCCACGGGCACGCATCGCGGTAAACGCGGCGTGGCCGGGGGTGTCGAGGAAGGTGACCATGCCACGGTCGGTTTCCACGTGGTAGGCGCCGATGTGCTGGGTGATCCCGCCGGCTTCGCCAGCTGCCACCTTGGCACGACGGATGTAGTCGAGCAGCGAGGTCTTGCCGTGGTCGACGTGGCCCATGACGGTCACGACCGGCGCGCGGGAAACCGCCTCACCTTCGAACTTCAGGGATTCGGCCAGTTGCTCTTCCAGGGCGTTCTCGCTGACCAGCTTGACCTTGTGGCCGAGCTCTTCGGCGATCAGTTGGGCGGTCTCCTGGTCGAGTACCTGGTTGATGGTCACCGGGGTGCCCATCTTGAACATGAACTTGACGACCTCGGCACCCTTCACCGACATCTGGGCAGCCAGGTCGCCCACGGTGATGGTCTCGCCGATACTCACTTCACGCACAATCGGTCCTGTCGGGCTCTGGAACCCGTGCTGGTTACGCTTCTTCAGCTTGGCCTTGCCACGGCCGCCGCCACGACGGCCGAAGCTGTCGTCATCGTCGCCACCACTGCGCACGACGCGCGGTGCGGTAGTCTTTTCCTTTTCCTTGATCGATGGGCGATGCTGGGCATGCTTGCGATCACGGCGCTCGTCCTCGTCATCCCGCTTGGGCGCGCGGCGCGGCTCTTCCTTCTTGCGGTCGTCCGCAGCAGGAGCGGCAGCGGTCGGAGCAGCTGGCGCGGGAGCCGCAGCAGCGCGTGGCGCTTCGGCAGCCGCCGGCGCGACAGCAGGCGCAACCGCTGCGGCCTGGCGAGCGGCGTCCGCCTGACGGCGGGCCTCTTCCTCGGCAGCGCGCTGGCGAGCTTCTTCCTCGGCCTTCAGACGCGCAGCTTCCTCAGCGGCACGCTGCTCCTCCAGCTCGCGCTGGCGTTCGGCCTCGAGCTCTTCAGGATCACGCTTGACGTAGGTCTTCTTCTTACGGACCTCGACGCTGACGGTCTTGCTGCCAGCGACCCTGATGGTCGAGGTGGTCTTGCGTTGCAGGGTAATCTTGCGCGGTTCGTCCGCGCGCTCACCGTGGCTGCCTTTCAAGTGAGCCAGCAGCGCTTGCTTCTCGCTGTCGGTCACCACCTGCTCGGCGTTGTTATGCGGCAGACCCGCTTCGCGCATCTGCTGCAGCAGGCGCTCTACCGGCGTATCGACCGTCTTGGCCAGTTCTTTCACCGTGACTTGCGTCATGCACTTCTCTCCTCAGGCCGCGAATGCTTACTCGAACCAATGGGCCCGGGCGGCCATGATCAGCTTGCCGGCACGCTCTTCGTCCATGCCGTCGATGTCGAGCAGATCGTCAATCGATTGCTCGGCCAGATCTTCACGGGTGGTTACGCCACGCAGCGCCAGATCCACCGCCAGCTCTTTGGTCATACCATCGAGGCTGAGCAGGTCTTCGGCCGGTTGTGCGTCGGCAAGTTTCTCTTCGGTGGCGATGGCTTTGGTCAGCAGGCGATCCTTGGCGCGCGAGCGCAGCTCATTGACGATGTCCTCGTCGAAGCCGTCGATGCTGAGCATCTCTTCCATCGGTACGTAGGCGATTTCTTCCAGGGTGGTGAAACCTTCTTCCACCAGTACCTGGGCCAGTTCCTCGTCGACATCCAGCTCGTCGACGAAACGCTGCAGGATGTCGCCAGTCTCAGCCTGCTGTTTGGCCTGGATATCGGCCTCGGTCATCACGTTCAAAGTCCAGCCGGTGAGTTGGCTGGCCAGACGTACGTTCTGACCGCTGCGCCCGATAGCCTGGGCCAGGTTGTCTTCAGCGACGGCGATATCCATGGTGTGGGTATCTTCGTCGACGATGATCGCCGCCACTTCGGCCGGGGCCATGGCGTTGATCACGAACTGAGCGGGGTTGTCGTCCCACAGGACGATGTCCACCCGCTCGCCGCCCAGTTCGCCGGAAACGGCCTGGACGCGGGAACCACGCATACCGATGCAGGCGCCCTGCGGATCGATACGCTTGTCCTTGGAGCGGACGGCAATCTTGGCGCGCGAACCCGGATCACGGGCGGCAGCCATCACGTCGATCAACTGCTCGGCGATTTCCGGCACTTCGATGCGGAACAGCTCGATCAGCATTTCCGGCGCGGTGCGCGACAGGACCAGTTGCGGGCCACGGTTCTCGCTGCGGATTTCCTTGAGCAGGGCACGCACGCGGGTACCGACACGGAAGGTTTCGCGCGGGATGATCTGGTCGCGGGCCAGCAACGCTTCGGCGTTGTTGCCCAGGTCGACGATCACGTTGTCACGGGTGACCTTCTTGACGGTGCCGGAGATGATTTCGTTGACCTTCTCGCGGTAGGCGTCGACCACCTGGGCACGCTCGGCCTCGCGGACCTTCTGCACGATGACCTGCTTGGCGGTCTGGGCAGCGATGCGACCGAACTCGATGGACTCGATCTTCTCTTCGATGACCTCACCGGCCTTCATGCCGGGGTGCTCTTCCTGCACGTCTTCGACGGTCAGTTCCGATGCCGGATTGGAGTAGTCCTCGTCCTCGACGATGGTCCAGCGACGGAAAGTTTCGTAGTTGCCGTTGGCGCGATTGATTTCCACGCGCAGGTCAACCTCGTCCTCGAAACGCTTTTTGGTCGCGGTCGCCAGGGCCAGCTCCAGCGCTTCGAAAATCACGCCAGGCGGTACACCCTTCTCGTTGGATACCGACTCAACAACCAGCAGTACTTCTTTGCTCATCGTACGCCTCGCCTTTCAATCCATTGGAATCCGCGCTCTGGCGGCTCACTCAAATCGGGGAATGATGTTGGCCTTGTCGATCGAGTCGACCGGCAGCAGGTATTCATGATCGTCCACCAGGACCACCACATCCTGCTCCTCCACACCACGGAGAATGCCCTGGAAATTGCGCCGCCGTTCGAAGGGCGTGCGCAGCTTGATCTTTACCTGTTCGCCGACGTAACGGGCGAACTGGTCAAGCGTAAAGAGAGGCCGATCCATGCCGGGCGACGACACCTCCAGGGTGTATTCGCCGCTGATCGGGTCTTCCACGTCCAGGATGCCGCTGACCTGGCGACTGACGATTTCACAGTCATCGATCAGGATGCCTTCCGGACGGTCGATATAAACCCGGAGCAGGGAATGGCGACCTTGGGAAATGTACTCCAGGCCCCAGCACTCATAGCCGAGCGCTTCTACTACAGGGGCCAACAAGGCCTGCAACTGTTCTAGCTTGCTCGACACCTGATCGCCTCGCGTATGCTGTAGAAACAAAAAATGGGCGAAACGCCCATCCCTTAAGGACCGCCCTACCCTGGCGGTGCGGACTGTCCAGCTAGCAAAAAGCCCCTCAAAAGGGGCTCTGCCAAACTGGTTGCGGGAGCAGGATTTGAACCTACGACCTTCGGGTTATGAGCCCGACGAGCTACCAGACTGCTCCATCCCGCGTCAAAGCTGGTGCGAAATTATACGGTCGCCCCCCTTGAAGGTCAACCGAAACTCCGGAACGAAAAGGCCCGCACAGCGGGCCTTTCGCATATGGTACCGAGGAGGGGACTCGAACCCCTACAGCCTATGGCCACTACCACCTCAAGGTAGCGTGTCTACCAATTCCACCACCTCGGCAAAAACTCTTGCCTGCTTACTTCTGCTCAGGAGCCGCCGGAACGTCGCCGTTACCGCCCGCAGGGGCTTGAGGTTGCCCTTGCGCGCCCGGCACATCGCTAGCTGCCGGAGCCTGCTCCTGCTTCTGCTCCATTACCACCGGATCAGGAAGCCCGGCGTTGCGTATCATATCAGCTTTTTCTTTAGCAAAATACGCTAAACCCAAGCTAGTAATGAAAAAAACCGCAGCAAGTATAGCAGTAAAACGACTCAGGAAGGTAGCAGAACCCTGGCTACCGAAAACGGTGGCCGAAGCACCTGCACCAAACGACGCGCCAGCGTCGGCACCCTTGCCATGCTGAAGCAGGACCAGCACAACCAGACCCAGCGCCATCAGCAGGTGAATCACGATTACAACTGTTTCCAGCATCTTCAGTTTCCTGCGGCGCGACAGATCGCACCGAACTCATCCGCATTCAGGGAAGCCCCACCAATGAGCCCCCCATCGATATCCGGCATGCCGAACAGCTCGACAGCATTGGCTGCCTTGACGCTGCCGCCGTACAGGAGACGAAGGCCGCGAGCCACTTCAGCGTTTTCCGCCGAGAGCTGCGCGCGAATCGCCGCGTGCACTTCCTGGGCCTGCTCGGGAGAAGCCGTCAGCCCCGTCCCGATCGCCCACACCGGCTCATAAGCCACTACAGCGCGGGAAAACGCCCCAACGCCCAAATCTTCGATCACCGAGCCCAACTGGCGCCCGACGACTTCCAAAGTCTTGCCCGCCTCGCGCTGCTCGCGGGTTTCCCCTACGCACAGCACCGGAACCAGGCCACACGATTGAACCGCTGCAAACTTGCGACTGACCATTCCATCGCTTTCACCCAGAATCAGGCGACGCTCGGAATGACCTACCAGCACCAGGGAGCAGTTCGCATCGGCCAGCTGACTGGCCGCGATCTCGCCCGTAAGGGCACCCTGCATCGGTTCAACCGCGCAATTCTGCGCACCGACGGCAATCGCCTTGCCTTCCAGTCCATGCTTGACCTGGTTGATGTACAGACAAGGCGGAAATACCGCCACGTCGACACCCGTAGGAAGAGCCAGTTGCCGCAGGCCTTTGATCAGCTCCGTTACGCTGGAGCGGGTACCGTGCATTTTCCAATTACCGGCCACCAGGGGTCGACGCATGCTGTACCTCGCTGAGCAAAGTGGGCGCAGATATTACTCGACAGACTTTGAACTGACAAGAGAAATCAAGCACATACCTCAGTCACGACTTTCGCCAGCTGTTCGGCGTAAGCCCGTACCCGGCCCTCGTCATCACCCTCGACCATCACCCGCACCAGCGGCTCGGTACCGGACTTGCGCAACAGCACACGCCCACGACCCGCCATCTCGTCAGTGACCTTGGCGCAGGCCTCCTTGACGGCCGGGTGCTCCAACGGGTCCACATCGCCGCCGGCAAAGCGTACATTGATCAGCACCTGCGGACACTTGCGGATGCCCATGCGCGCCTCGGCCAGGGTCTGGCCACGCGCCTTCAACGCCATCAGCACCTGCAACGCCGCAATGATGGCATCGCCGGTGGTCGTATGCTGGCAGCATACGACATGGCCGGAATTTTCGCCGCCCAGTTGCCAATTGCGGGACTGCAGCTCGGACATCACATAGCGGTCGCCGACCTTGGCGCGCACGAATGGAATGTTCAGGTCCTGCAATGCCAGTTCCAGGCCCAGGTTGCTCATCAACGTGCCAACCACACCACCGTGCAGCTTGCCGCGATCGAGCATGTCGCGGGCGATCAGGAAGAGGATCTCATCACCGTCAACCACTGCCCCGGTGTGATCCACCATCATCACGCGGTCGCCATCGCCATCGAAGGCGATGCCCATGTCGGCCTGCTCGGCCAACACGACCTCCCGCAACGCCTCGAGATGGGTCGAACCGCACTTGTCATTGATGTTCAGGCCATTGGGCTGCGCTCCGATCACCGACACCTCGGCACCCAGCTCGCGGAACACGCTAGGAGCGATCTTGTAGGTCGCACCGTGGGCGCAATCGAGCACGATCCGCAGCCCGGCGAAGTCGGTATTGGTGGGCACACTGCTCTTGCAGAACTCGATGTAGCGGCCCGCTGCATCGTTGATACGCGACACCTTGCCCAGGCGGGCCGACTCGACCACCGTCATGGGCGCATCGAGCAACTCCTCGATGATCAGCTCGACCTCATCAGGCAGCTTGGTGCCCTGGCCAGAGAAGAACTTGATACCGTTATCGTCGTGCGGATTGTGCGACGCACTGATGACGATGCCGGCCTCGGCGTGGAAGGTGCGAGTCAGGTAGGCAATACCCGGGGTCGGCATCGGGCCAAGCAGCAGCACGTCCGCACCGGCCGCAGACAACCCCGCCTCTAGCGCGGATTCGAACATGTAGCCGGAAATCCGGGTGTCCTTGCCCACCAGCACACGGCACTTGCCCTGCTGACGGAACGCCATGCCGACAGCCCAGCCCAACTTGAGCACGAAATCCGGCGTGATCGGCGGCGTGCCGACACGACCGCGAATACCATCGGTGCCGAAATACTTCCTGCTCATGCGAGTCGCCCCTCTTCCTTTGCACTTTCCACTGCGTGAATCATTCGAACCACGTCCACTGTCTCAGCGACGTCATGGACGCGAATAATACTGGCGCCCTTGGCCACCGCCAACGCCGCCAGCGCCAGGCTGCCATAGAGACGCTCACCCACCTCACGGCCGAGCGCGCGACCGATCATGCTCTTGCGCGAGACACCAACCAATAGCGCACATCCCATATCCATCAACCCGTCCATCTGCCGGAACAGATTCAGGTTGTGGCTCTGGGTCTTGGCAAAACCGAAGCCAGGATCGATGACGATCCGCTCCCGGACAATGCCTGCGGATTCGCACACCGCGATACGCGCCTCGAGGAAGCCACGGACTTCCTGAAGGATGTCCGGATAGCGTGGGTCATCCTGCATGTTTCCCGGCTCGCCACGCATGTGCATCAGGCAGACAGGCAAACCGGTATCGACCGCCGCATCCAGTGCACCATCACGCTGCAGCGAACGCACGTCATTGATCAAACCGGCGCCAAGCCGCGCCGTTTCGCGCATCACCGCCGGTGTGGAGGTATCCACAGAGATCACCACATCCAGCTCGCGCGCGATGGCTTCGACCACCGGAGCGACGCGCTCCAGCTCCTCGGTAGGCGAAACCACGCGAGCGCCCGGCCGGGTCGACTCGCCGCCGATATCGATCAGCGTGGCGCCGGCCGCAACCATCTCCGCCGCGTGGCGCAACGCAGCATCATGCTGGTTGAAGCGCCCGCCGTCGGAGAAGGAATCAGGAGTGACGTTGAGGATGCCCATGACGTGCGGGCGGCTTAAATCAAGAACCCGGTTGCCGCAAGGCAACCGGGTCGGGTGGTACAACGAACTCATTCAGTGCTCTCAGTGTTCGCCGGCGGGCCCGCCAATCGGGTTTTCCTGGCGACCTTCGTCGCGCGGCGCCGCAGCGTTGCCGGAGGAGCCAGAGTTGCCACCCTGCCAGTCACGCGGTTCGCGCGGCGTACGACCGGCCATGATGTCGTCGATCTGGTCGGCGTCGATGGTTTCGTACTTCATCAGCGCGTCGGCCATCATGTCGAGCTTGTCGCGATTCTCTTCCAGCAGGCGCTTGGCGGTGCCGTAGCAGTCGTCGATGATGCGGCGCACCTCCTGGTCGATCAGCTTGGCAGTCTCGCCCGAGATATTCGAGTGCTGGCCGCCGGCACTGCGGCCGAGGAAGACCTCGCCCTCCTCTTCCGCGTACATCAGCGGACCAAGCTTCTCCGACAGGCCCCACTTGGTCACCATGTTCCGCGCCAGTTGGGTGGCGCGCATGATGTCGTTGGAGGCGCCAGTGGTCACACCTTCGAAGCCCAGGGTCATCTCTTCGGCGATACGGCCACCGAACAGCGAGCAGATCTGGCTTTCCAGGGCGCGCTTGGACAGGCTGTAGCGATCCTCTTCCGGCAGGAACATGGTCACGCCCAGGGCACGACCGCGCGGAATGATGGAAACCTTGTAGACCGGGTCGTGCTCCGGAACCAGTCGGCCGACGATGGCGTGGCCGGCTTCGTGGAACGCGGTGTTCTTCTTCTCCTTCTCGGACATGACCATGGTCTTGCGCTCGGCGCCCATCATGATCTTGTCCTTGGCCAGCTCGAACTCACGCATGTCGACGATGCGCTTGTTGGAACGGGCGGCGAACAGCGAGGCCTCGTTGACCAGGTTGGCCAGGTCGGCACCGGAGAAGCCGGGGGTACCGCGCGCGATCACGGCCGGATCGACGTTGTCGCCCAGCGGGACCTTGCGCATGTGCACTTTCAGAATCTGCTCGCGACCACGGATGTCCGGCAGACCGACCACCACCTGGCGGTCGAAGCGGCCCGGACGCAGCAGCGCGGGGTCGAGCACGTCCGGACGGTTGGTCGCAGCGATGACGATGATGCCATCGTTCATCTCGAAGCCGTCCATCTCCACCAGCAACTGGTTGAGGGTCTGTTCGCGCTCGTCGTGACCGCCGCCCAGACCGGCGCCACGATGGCGGCCGACGGCGTCGATCTCGTCGATGAAGATGATGCAGGGTGCGTGCTTCTTGGCCTGGTCGAACATGTCGCGAACGCGCGAGGCGCCCACGCCGACGAACATTTCCACGAAGTCCGAACCGGAAATGGTGAAGAACGGCACCTTGGCTTCGCCGGCGATCGCCTTGGCGAGCAGGGTCTTACCGGTACCGGGCGGGCCGACCATCAGCACGCCGCGCGGGATACGGCCGCCCAGGCGCTGGAACTTGCCCGGATCGCGGAGGAACTCCACCAGTTCGCTGACTTCTTCCTTGGCCTCGTCGCAACCGGCGACGTCGGCGAAGGTGGTCTTCACCTGGTCTTCAGACAACAGGCGCGCCTTGCTCTTGCCGAAGCTCATCGGGCCGCCGCGGCCACCGCCACCGCCCTGCATCTGGCGCATGAAGAACATGAAGACCGCGATGATCACCAGGATCGGGAAGCTCGCGACCAGCAACTGGGTCCAGATGCTCTGCTGCTCGGGCTGCTTGCCTTCGACAACCACGTTGTTGTTGACCAGGTCGCCGATCAGGCCATTGTCCTGGATCGCCGGGCGGATGGTCTTGAAGGTGTCACCATCCTGGCGCTTGCCGGTGATGACATAGCCGTCGACGGTTACGCGCTCGACCTTGCCGTCCTTCACCTGTTGGATGAAGTCGGAATAGTTGAGCGTCTGCGGCTCGCTCGGGCTGGAGAAGTTGTTCATCACGGTGACGAGTACCGCCGCGATGATCAGCCACAGAATCAGGTTCTTTGCCATGTCGTTCAATTGACTACCCTCTGAAGCCGGCTCCGCCCTGGAAACCGCTTCTCACGACGGCCAGACTCCTTCCGGCCAAAATTACTACACAACCCCTGCAGCGCGGCAGGCGTCGTCTGTAACCCTTTATGAACCCCGGCTTTCACCGGTACAAGCAAAACCCGCAAGACATAGACCAATAGCCGGCCCAATCATTCCAGTCTAGGCGCCGCGAAAGCCCCGTGCGAGCAGATACTGCTCCCGCGAACGGTCGCGGGACGACAGCGGTTTGCGCATCTGCACCTTGTCGAAGTTCTCGCGTACCAGCTTGTGATAAGCGTCGAAACCCTCACCCTGGAAAATCTTGATCAGGAAATCGCCGCCCGGACGCAGCACACGGGTGCACAGGTCCAGGGCCAGCTCACAGAGGAACATCGCACGGGGCATGTCCACGGCGGGCAATCCACTCATATTGGGGGCCATATCGGAAATCACAAGGTCTACCGGATTTTCTCCGATGGCCGCGAGCAACTGGGCGAAGACCTCGTCCTCGGTGAAGTCGCCCTGGATGAAGGTGACGTCCGGGATACTGTCCATCGGCAGGATGTCCGACGCGATCAGGGTGCCCTTGTCACCGATCACCCGGCTGGTGACCTGCGACCAGCCGCCCGGCGCCGCGCCGAGGTCGACCACGGTCATGCCGGGGCGCAGGATGCGATCCTTCTCCTGGATTTCCAGCAGTTTGTAGCTGGCACGCGAGCGATAGCCGTCGCGCTGTGCCATCTTCACGTAAGGATCGTCGAAATGTTCTTTCAGCCAGCGATGGCTAGTCTTGGAACGGGCCACGTATTACCTCGTCTGAGCGGCATCCCGGCATAACCGAAACTCGGGTAGAATATCCGCCTTTTTCCCCAGGGGTCAGATTATGGCGCTCTCTCAGGAGCAGAAAAAGCAGTTCAAATCTATCGGGCATCACCTGAAACCCGTATTGACCGTTGCTGAAAACGGTCTCTCGGAAGGTGTGATGGCCGAGCTTGAGCGTGCGCTCAACGATCATGAACTGATCAAGGTGCAGTTCCGCATCACCGAACGCGACGATCGTCGTGCGCTGATCGACGAACTCTGCCAGAACGGCAGCTGCGAACTGGTTCAGTCCATCGGCAAGATGGCGCTGATCTATCGTCGCAATCCCAAGCCGAACAAGAACCTGTCGAACATCAGCCGCTTCAGCGGCCTCTGACAGTCAAGACCGGCAACGCGGAGCCGGCAAGGCTCCGCCGCGTCAGCTCCGCTCGTCCCGCCCCGGCGCCGGCTGCAGCACCAGCAGCAAGCCGCACAGCGCCACCACCAGGTAGTTGAACAGCAGCCAGCGCTGAGCATCCGGCGCTACCTGGCGCACCACGAAGTAAGCCGCCGCCATCACCAGTACGGTCAGCAGCAACTGCCCCCGAGTTTCACGGGTGAAGGCAGCGAACCCGCGCGCCTGCCAGAGCACCAGGGCCTGGAGCAGCACGCAGAAACCGGCGAAGCCCAGCAGCAATGGCTTCAGCGCGTCGGCGACAGCTTCCACCAGCAGTGGCGCCAGGCCGATCTTGTCCAGCGCCGGCAACACCACGAACTGCAACAGCCAGAGGCCGCCGACCCAGAATGTCTGGGCCAGCAGCCAACTGATGGTGCCTGCGCTAAGGGACGGTCGATCAGGCGTGGCGAACTTCAACGATCTCGTACTCGACGTCGCCGCCCGGAGTCTTGACCAGAACGGCGTCGCCTTCGGTCTTGCCGATCAGCGCACGGGCGATCGGCGAGTTGACCGAGATCTTGCTGTTCTTGATGTCCGCCTCGTCGTCGCCGACGATCTGGTAGGTCACCGTCTCGTCAGTCTCGACGTTGGCGATATCGACGGTGGTACCGAAGATCACCTTGCCGCTGTGCGGAATGGTGGTCACGTCGATGATCTGCGCGTTGGACAGCTTGGCCTCGATGTCGCGGATGCGAGCCTCGGACATGCCCTGCTGTTCACGGGCCGCGTGGTACTCGGCGTTTTCCTTGAGGTCGCCCAGTTCACGCGCTTCGGCGATGGCCTGGGTGATCTGCGGACGCAGAACGGTCTTCAGGTGTTTCAGTTCTTCTTCCAGGGCGCGAGCGCCCTGGACGGTCATTGGAAATTTGCTCATGCGTTGATTCCTGCATGGAGATCCTGCAGTCGGCGAACGGTCTTCTCGGGACCGAACTTGAGCGCCTCACAGATCGCCTGACCCGCCGCGATGGTGGTGGTGCAGTAGATCTTGTGCTGCAGGGCGTTGCGACGGATGGAGTAAGAGTCAGCGATGGACTGACGGCCCTCGGTGGTGTTGATGATCAGGGTGACTTCGTCATTCTTGATCATGTCGACCACGTGCGGACGGCCCTCGGTCACCTTGTTCACGCGACGCACCGGCAGACCGGCGGCCTCGATGACGCGGGCGGTACCGGCGGTGGCAACGACTTCGAAGCCCAGCGCGACCAGATCGCGAGCGACCTGAACGGCTTGCGGCTTGTCGTCCTCGCGGACGCTGATGAAGGCGCAACCGGCGTTCGGCAGGATTTCGCTGGCGCCCAGCTGGGCCTTGGCGAATGCCTCACCGAAGCTGTCGCCGACACCCATCACCTCGCCCGTGGACTTCATCTCCGGGCCGAGGATCGGGTCGACGCCCGGGAACTTGGCGAACGGGAACACCGCTTCCTTGACGCTATAGTACGGCGGGATCACCTCCTGGGTGAAGCCGACTTCGGCCAGGGACTTGCCGGCCATCACGCGGGCCGCAACCTTGGCCAGCGATTCGCCGATGCACTTGGAGACGAACGGCACGGTACGGGACGCGCGCGGGTTCACCTCGATCACGTAGATATCTTCGCCCTGCACGGCCATCTGCACGTTCATCAGGCCGACCACGCCGAGCTCCAGGGCCATTTTCTTGACCTGCTCGCGGATCTCGTCCTGGATGTGCTGCGGCAGCGAGTACGGCGGCAGCGAGCAGGCGGAGTCACCGGAGTGTACGCCGGCCTGTTCGATGTGCTGCATGATCGCGCCGATCACCACGGTCTCGCCGTCGCACACCGCGTCGATGTCGACCTCGATGGCGCAGTTGAGGAAGCGGTCCAGCAGCACGGGGCTGTCGTTGGAGACCTTCACCGCTTCGCGCATGTAGCGCTTGAGCTCTTCTTCCTGGTAGACGATTTCCATCGCGCGACCGCCCAGTACGTAGGACGGGCGCACCACCATCGGGTAACCGATGTTCTTCGACAGCTCCAGGGCCTGGTCTTCGCTGCGCGCGGTGGCGTTGGCCGGCTGGCGCAGGTTCAGGCGCTGGACCATCTGCTGGAAGCGCTCGCGGTCTTCGGCACGGTCGATGGCATCCGGGCTGGTACCGATGATCGGCACGCCGGCTTCTTCCAGGGCGCGGCAGAGTTTCAGCGGGGTCTGGCCGCCGTACTGCACGATGACGCCCTTGGGCTGCTCGACGCGGACGATTTCCAGCACGTCTTCCAGGGTCACCGGCTCGAAGTACAGACGGTCGGACGTGTCGTAGTCGGTGGAGACGGTCTCCGGGTTGCAGTTGACCATGATGGTCTCGTAGCCGTCTTCACGCATCGCCAGCGCCGCGTGTACGCAGCAGTAGTCGAACTCGATGCCCTGGCCGATGCGGTTCGGACCGCCGCCCAGGATCATGATCTTGTCGCGAGTCGACGGATTGGCTTCGCACTCTTCCTCGTAGGTCGAGTACATGTAGGCGGTGTCGGTGGCGAATTCGGCGGCGCAGGTGTCCACGCGCTTGTACACCGGCAGCACCTTGAGCTTCTGGCGGTGGCTGCGCAGGTTCTTTTCGGTCACGCCGAGCAGCTTGGCCAGGCGGGCGTCGGAGAAGCCCTTGCGCTTGAGCTTGTACATCAGGTCGCGGTCGATGGCGGAGAGACCCAGGGTCTTCACGCGCTCTTCGTCCTTGACCAGGTCTTCGATCTGCACCAGGAACCACTCGTCGATACGAGTCAGGTCAAAGACTTCGGCGATGCTCTTGCCGGCGCGGAAGGCGTCGGCGACGTACCAGATGCGGTCGGCATTGGGCACGGTCAGTTCGCGCTTGAGGATGCTCTCGGCTTCCGGATCGTGCAGGTCCAGCTTCGGATCGAAACCAGTGGCGCCGACTTCCAGGCCGCGCAGGGCTTTCTGCACGGATTCCTGGAAGGTGCGGCCGATGGCCATGACTTCACCCACGGACTTCATCTGGGTGGTCAGGCGGGCGTCGGCTTTCGGGAATTTCTCGAAGGCGAAACGCGGGATCTTGGTGACGACGTAGTCGATCGCCGGCTCGAAGGACGCCGGGGTGCGGCCGCCGGTGATGTCGTTCTGCAGTTCGTCGAGGGTGTAGCCGACGGCCAGCTTGGCGGCGATCTTGGCGATCGGGAAGCCGGTCGCCTTGGATGCCAGCGCCGAGGAACGCGATACGCGCGGGTTCATCTCGATCACGACCATGCGGCCGGTGTTCGGGCAGATACCGAACTGCACGTTCGAGCCGCCGGTTTCCACGCCGATCTCACGCAGCACCGCCAGGGAGGCGTTGCGCATGATCTGGTATTCCTTGTCGGTCAGGGTCTGCGCCGGAGCCACGGTAATGGAGTCACCGGTGTGCACGCCCATCGGGTCGAAGTTCTCGATGGCGCAGACAATGATGCAGTTGTCCTTCTTGTCGCGGACAACCTCCATCTCGTATTCCTTCCAGCCGATCAACGATTCGTCGATCAGCAGCTCGTTGGTCGGCGACAGGTCCAGACCACGGGCGCAGATTTCCTCGAACTCTTCGCGGTTGTAGGCAATGCCGCCGCCGGTGCCGCCCATGGTGAAGGACGGACGGATGATGCAGGGGAAGCCGACCTTCTCCAGCACGCCGTAGGCTTCTTCCATGCTGTGGGCGATACCCGAGCGCGGGCAGGCCAGGCCGATGTCGCGCATGGCCTTGTCGAAGCGCGAACGGTCTTCGGCCTTGTCGATGGTGTCGGCGTTGGCGCCGATCATTTCTACGCCGAACTGCTCGAGCACGCCGTGGCGCTCCAGGTCCAGGGCGCAGTTCAGCGCGGTCTGGCCGCCCATGGTCGGCAGCAGCGCGTCAGGGCGCTCCTTCTCGATGATCTTGGCAACGGTCTGCCACTTGATCGGCTCGATGTAGGTGGCATCGGCCATCGCCGGGTCGGTCATGATGGTGGCCGGGTTGGAGTTCACCAGGATGACACGGAAGCCTTCTTCCTTCAGGGCCTTGCAGGCCTGTGCGCCGGAGTAGTCGAACTCGCAGGCCTGGCCGATGACGATCGGGCCGGCGCCGAGGATCAGGATGCTCTTGATGTCTGTACGCTTGGGCATGGGACTCTCGTTGCAATATTCAGGAAAGGGTTGCGCTGGCCAGCTTCACGCCAAAGCCGACGAACAGGGCGCCGACGCCGCTCGAGGCGCCGGCAGCCAGCCGTTGCCGTCGACGGAACCAGGCCGCCAGACGCACACCGGAGAAAATCAGGAAACTCAGGTACAGGGCGCTGATGATCTCGAGGATCGTGCCCAGCACCAGGAACGACAGGCCGGGGTAGGCGTAACCCGGGTCGACGAACTGGATGAAGAAGGAAATGAAGAAGAGGATCGCCTTGGGGTTGGACAGGCTCAGCAGCAGCGCCTTGCGGAACGGCTGGTTGACGTCCACTTCCTTCGCCGGCGCGGCGGCCGCCTCCAGCGGGTGGCGCAGTTTCTGCCAGCCACCGCGGAGCATGCCGATCCCCAGATAGAACAGGTACGCGGCGCCGACGTACTTCAGGCCCAGGAACAGCATCGGCTCAGCCTTGAGGACCGAAGCGATACCCAGCGCCGAGAGGAACATCAGGATCGCATCACCGAGGAACACCGCGCTCGCCGCCCGGTAGCCCGAGGCCACGCCGCGCTGGGCGGCGGTGGCGAGGACGAACAGCGAGTTCGGCCCCGGCAGCAGGACGATGAACAGCGTACCCAGGACGTAGGTCCAGAGGTCGGTGATTCCCAGGGTCGGCATCATCTTCTTCTATCTCTTCGAGTTCGTGATCAGCGACGCTCGGCCATCGCCGCGATGAAGCGGTCGAACAGCGGGGCCACGTCGTGCGGACCGGGACTGGCTTCCGGGTGGCCCTGGAAGCTGAAGGCCACCTTGTCGGTGCGCTCGATACCCTGCAGGGTGCCGTCGAACAGCGACTTGTGGGTAGCGCGCAGGTTGGCCGGCAGGCTCGTCTCGTCCACGGCGAAACCGTGGTTCTGGCTGGTAATCATCACCACGCCCGAATCCAGGTCCTGTACCGGGTGGTTGGCACCGTGGTGGCCGTGGCCCATCTTCATGGTCTTGCCGCCGGAGGCCAGGGCCAGCAGCTGGTGACCGAGACAGATGCCGAACACAGGGATCTCGGTGTCGAGGAACTCGCGGATGGCCTGGATGGCGTAGTCGCACGGTTCGGGGTCGCCAGGGCCGTTGGAGAGGAAGATGCCGTCCGGACTCAAGGCGAGCACTTCGCTGGCCGGGGTCTGCGCCGGCACCACGGTCAGGCGGCAGCCGCGGGCGACCAGCATGCGCAGGATGTTCAGCTTGACGCCGAAATCGTAGGCGACCACGTGGTACGGGAGGTCGGCGGCGGCGATTTCCGGGTGGCTGTCGGTTTCCAGGCTCCACACGCTGGAACGCCACTCGTACTTCTCGGTGGAGGACACGACCTTGGCCAGGTCCATGCCCTTCAGGCCCGGGAAGCCGCGCGCCAGTTCGAGGGCTTTTTCCTCGGTGGCGTCGGGGCCTGCCAGGATGCAGCCGTTCTGCGAACCCTTCTCGCGCAGGATGCGGGTCAGGCGGCGGGTGTCGATACCGGCGATGGCAACGGTACCGTTCTCTTTCAGGTAGTCCGGCAGGGACTGCTTGTCGCGCCAACTGCTGGAGAGCAGCGGCAGGTCACGGATGATCAGGCCGGCGGCCCAGACCTTGTTCGACTCGGCGTCTTCCGGCGTGGTGCCGGTGTTGCCGATGTGCGGGTAGGTCAGGGTGACGATCTGCTGGGCGTAGGAAGGATCGGTGAGGATTTCCTGGTAGCCGGTCATGGCGGTGTTGAACACCACCTCTCCGACGGTCTGGCCGTCGGCGCCGATGGCTTCACCGCGAAAAACGCTGCCGTCGGCAAGTGCAAGTATGGCTGGCTTAGTCAAGAAGACCTCCCGTAGTTCAAGCCTGGCTGGGCGTGCGCAGATTGTAAAAAAGCGGGATGACATCAGAAGAAGTCATCCCGCTTTTTATGTGATCATGCTGCGCTACTTTTAGTGGACACACTAAAGCTGTAGTTTACAGAAATGCGACATCATGGTCCACCTTTTGCACGACGTACGGCCATGCCACTCAGCGAAGGCCGAGCACATCCTGCATGTCGTACAGGCCACTGCCCTGCCCTTCCAACCACTGCGCGGCGCGCACGGCGCCACGGGCGAAGGTCATGCGGCTAGAGGCCTTGTGGGTGATCTCCACGCGCTCGCCATCGGCAGCGAACAGCACGGTGTGATCGCCCACCACATCGCCGGCACGCACGGTGGCGAAACCGATGGTTTCGCGCGGACGAGCACCGGTCTGGCCTTCGCGACCGTACACGGCCACTTTCTCCAGATCGCGACCCAACGCATTGGCGACCACTTCGCCCATGCGCAGCGCGGTACCGGACGGCGCGTCGACCTTATGGCGGTGGTGCGCTTCGATGATCTCGATGTCCACTTCGTCGCCCAGCACACGGGCAGCGGTATCGAGCAGCTTCAGGCAGAGGTTCACGCCGACGCTGTAGTTGGCGGCGAAGACGATCGGGATGTCCCTGGCCGCATCGTTCAGCAGCGCCTTCTCCTCGACGGTGAAGCCAGTGGTGCCGATAACCATCGCCTTGCCCGCCCTGCGGCAGACTTCCAGATTCTTCAGGGTCACGGTCGGGTGGGTGAAGTCGATCAGCACGTCGAACTCGTCGACCACCTTGGCCAGGTCGCCCGACAGCGGCACGCCGATGCGGCCCAGGCCGGCCAGCTCACCGGCATCGGCACCGACCAGAGTACTGTCCGGGCGGTCGACCGCCGCGGTCAGGCCGGCGCTGCCGCCCGTCTGCTGCACCGCCTCGATCAGGGTCTTGCCCATGCGCCCGGCGGCGCCCATTACGGCAATACGTCGCATAACATCAGCTCCAAGCAACAAGCTGCAAGCTGCAAGCGCCGCCCCTTAGAGCTTGTCGCTTGCAGCTTGCGGCTCGAGAAAGTCATAGATCGTCGAAGAAGCGCTTCATACCTTCGAACCAGCCACTGGCCTTGGGCGAATTGGAAGAGTTGCCCTGCAGGGTATTGCGGAACTCTTCGAGCAGCTCGCGCTGGCGCTTGTCCAGTTGCACCGGAGTCTCCACGACGACGCGGCACATCAGGTCGCCGGCACCGCCACCGCGCACCGGGGCGACCCCCTTTCCGCGCAGGCGGAACAGCTTGCCGGTCTGAGTGCCCTCGGGAATCTTCAGCTTCACGCGGCCATCCAGAGTCGGCACTTCCAGTTCGCCGCCCAGCGCAGCATCGGCGAAGCTGATCGGCACTTCGCAGTACAGGTGCTTGCCGTCGCGCTGGAAGATGTCGTGCTCACGCACGTTCACCACCACGTAGAGGTCGCCCGCCGGGCCACCGTGGGCGCCAGCCTCGCCTTCGCCGGTCAGGCGGATGCGGTCACCGGTATCGACGCCCGCCGGCACTTTCACCGACAGGGTCTTGTGTTCTTCCACGCGACCCTGACCGTGGCAGGAACCACAGGGGTCGGTGATCATCTTGCCGCTGCCGTGGCAGCGCGGGCAGGTCTGCTGCACCGAGAAGAAGCCCTGCTGCATGCGCACCTGGCCGATACCACCGCAGGTGGTACAGGTGACCGGCGTGGTGCCGGGCTTGGCGCCGCTGCCGCTGCAGGTCTTGCAACCGACCAGGGTCGGGACGCGAATGGTCACGGTGGTGCCGCGAACCGCGTCTTCCAGGTCCAGGTCGAGGGTGTAGCGCAGGTCGGCGCCGCGCGCCGGGCCGCCACGGGAACCGCCGCGTCCGCCACCACCACCGAAGAAGTCACTGAAGACATCGCCGAAGATGTCCGAGAAGCTCGCACCACCGAAGCCCGCACCGGCACCGCCCATCTGCGGATCGACGCCGGCATGGCCGTACTGGTCGTAGGCCGCGCGCTTGCTGGCGTCGGACAGAACCTCGTACGCCTCGTTGGCCTCCTTGAATTTGTCCTCGGCCTCCTTGTCGCCGGGATTGCGGTCCGGGTGGAATTTCATGGCCAGCCGGCGGTAGGCCTTCTTCAGGTCCGACTCGCTGGCGCCACGCTCGACACCCAGTACCTCGTAAAAATCACGTTTGGCCATAACTTTCCTGCACCTCGAAAACCTCTCCCCCAGACACGCCGACGCGGGAGCAAGCCCCCGCGTGACGTTTCATGCGCACCGACACGCGGGCCGGTGCGCTGGAGCGCAAGCTTGCACGCGGCTTACTTGTTCTCCTTGACCTCTTCGAATTCGGCGTCGACGACATCGTCACCCGCCTTGTCGTCAGCGGCCTCGCCCTGAGCGGCAGCGCCCGGCTGCGGCTGTTCGGCGTACATCTTCTGCGCCAGCGGGGTGGACGCCTGGGACAGCGCGTTCATCTTCGCTTCGATCTCGGCCTTGTCGTCACCTTTCACGGCAACTTCCAGCTCGCCGAGCGCCTTGTCGATGGCGGCTTTCTCCTCGGCGGTGGCCTTGTCGCCAGCCTCGGTGACCATCTTGCGAGTGGCGTGGACCAGCGCGTCACCCTGGTTGCGGGCAGCGGCCAGTTCCTCGAACTTGCGGTCCTCCTCGGCGTTCGCCTCGGCATCACGCACCATCTGCGCAATCTCGTCCTCGGACAGGCCGGAGGAGGCCTTGATCAC
Source organism: Pseudomonas sp. MT3 (assembly GCF_054720805.1). Lineage (NCBI taxonomy): Bacteria > Pseudomonadati > Pseudomonadota > Gammaproteobacteria > Pseudomonadales > Pseudomonadaceae > Pseudomonas > Pseudomonas sp. MT3. The sequence continues at coordinate 33,160 of NZ_JBTVPY010000024.1, read as the reverse complement.
GATGGACTGCTGCTTGCCGGTGGCCTTGTCCTTGGCGCCGACGTGCAGGATGCCGTTGGCGTCGATGTCGAAGGTCACTTCGATCTGCGGCACGCCACGCGGAGCCGGCGGAATGTCGGCCAGGTCGAACTTGCCCAGCGACTTGTTCTGCGCGGCTTGCTTGCGCTCGCCCTGCAGCACGTGGATGGTCACGGCGCCCTGATTGTCATCGGCGGTGGAGAACACTTGCGACTTCTTGGTCGGGATGGTGGTGTTCTTGTCGATCAGCGCGGTCATCACGCCACCCAGGGTTTCGATACCCAGGGTCAGCGGGGTGACGTCGAGCAGCAGCACGTCCTTCACGTCGCCGGCCAGCACGGCGCCCTGGATGGCAGCACCCATCGCGACGGCTTCGTCCGGGTTGACGTCCTTGCGCGCTTCCTTGCCGAAGAACTCGGCAACGGTCTTCTGCACCAGCGGCATGCGGGTCTGGCCGCCGACCAGGATCACTTCGTCGATCTTCGAGACGTCCAGGCCTGCGTCTTTCAGCGCAACGCGGCACGGCTCGATGGTGCGGGTGACCAGGTCTTCCACCAGGGATTCCAGCTTGGCGCGGGAAACCTTGACGTTCAGGTGCTTCGGACCGCTGGCGTCAGCGGTGACGTACGGCAGGTTGACGTCGGTCTGCTGGGTGGAGGACAGCTCGATCTTGGCCTTCTCGGCAGCTTCCTTCAGGCGCTGCATGGCCAGCGGGTCGCCCTTGAGGTCCATGCCGGATTCTTTCTTGAATTCTTCGACGAGGTAGTCGATCAGGCGCAGGTCGAAGTCTTCACCACCGAGGAAGGTGTCACCGTTGGTGGCCAGTACTTCGAACTGGTGCTCGCCATCGACTTCGGCGATTTCGATCACGGAAACGTCGAAGGTGCCGCCGCCCAGGTCGTAGACGATGATGGTGTGGTCGCCCTTGGCCTTGTCCAGGCCGTAGGCCAGCGCAGCTGCGGTCGGTTCGTTGATGATGCGCTTGACGTCGAGACCGGCGATGCGGCCGGCGTCCTTGGTGGCCTGGCGCTGGCTGTCGTTGAAGTAGGCCGGAACGGTGATGACCGCTTCGGTGACAGGTTCGCCGAGATAGTCTTCGGCGGTCTTCTTCATCTTCTTCAGGACTTCGGCGGAGACCTGCGGCGGAGCCATCTTCTGGCCCTTGGCCTCGACCCATGCGTCGCCGTTGTCAGCCTTGACGATCTTGTAAGGCACCATCTTGATGTCTTTCTGTACGACGTCTTCTTCGAAGCGACGACCGATCAGGCGCTTCACCGCGTACAGGGTGTTGGTCGGGTTGGTCACGGCCTGGCGCTTGGCCGGCTGACCTACCAGGATTTCGCCATCGTTGGCGTAGCCGATGATCGATGGGGTGGTACGAGCGCCTTCGGCGTTCTCGATGACCTTGACGTTACCGTTCTCCAGGATGGACACACAGGAGTTGGTGGTCCCCAGGTCGATACCAATGATTTTGCCCATATTCACTCTCCAGAAATTAGATTCCGCGCTGACCCTGTTGCGGGTATTTGGCTCGGTTGATTACCCAGATGGGGACCGGGTGGTGGATTTCAAGCCTTCTCGTCGATCGAAGGCGGGGTTTGTTCGGGCGCCTTGCTGACCACGACCATCGCCGGACGCAGCAGGCGACCGTTGAGCAGGTAACCCTTCTGGAACACCTTGACCACGCTGCCCGGCTCCAGGTGCACGCTCTCCTCCATCGCCATCGCCTGGTGATGTTCGGGATTGAACGGCTCGCCGTGCGGATCGACCGGCTCCAGGTTGTAGCGCTTGAGGGTGTCGTGGAACATCTTCAGGGTCAGCTCGATGCCTTCGCGCATCGGCCTGATCGCCTCATCGGTCGAACTGGACATCTCCAGCGCGCGCTCGAGGGTATCGACGATCGGCAGCAGGTCGCCGGAGAACTTCTCCAGGGCGAACTTGTGCGCCTTCTCCACGTCCTGCTCGGCACGGCGGCGGACGTTCTGCAGTTCGGCGACGGCGCGCAGGCTCTGATCCTTGGCCGCGGCGACCTGCTCTTCCAGCTCCAGCACGCGGGCGTTCAGGTCCTCGGCAGCACCGGTGTCCGGCTGCTCGTTGAACTGGGAATCCTGAGTCTGTTGTTCGTCAGACATGCCACTCTCCTAAAAAAGAAAATAAGCCTTTGAAAACAAAGCGAACCCATTGGTCCGCGGCTCTGCCGTCTATATGGGGTGGGATTCGGCCACTTCAAGGGCCGAGAGGAGAATTGCCAGCAGCTCAAAATACTGTATAAATAACCAGACCTATTGATGGAGCCGCCGCCCATGCTGGTTCACCTGTCCGTGCACAACTACGCCATCGTCGAGCACCTCGATCTCGAGCTCGCCGCCGGCATGACCGTGATCACCGGCGAAACCGGCGCCGGCAAATCGATCATGCTCGACGCCCTCGGCCTGGCCCTGGGCGACCGTGCCGACAGTGGCGTGGTGCGCCCCGGCTCGGACAAGGCCGACATTCTCGCCAGCTTCGATGTCAGCGCGATTGCCGAAGCCCGCGACTGGCTGGCCGAGCGCGACCTGGAACAGGACGGTCCGTGCATCCTGCGCCGGGTGATCACCGCCGAAGGCCGCTCCCGCGCCTACATCAACGGCACGCCCTGCCCGCTGGGCGACCTCAAGCACCTGGGCGAGCTGCTCATCGATATCCACAGCCAGCACGAGCACCAGTCCCTGCTCAAGGCCGACACCCATCGCCGCCTGCTCGACGAATTCGCCGGCAGCCAGGATCTGGCGCGCCAGGTACACCTCGCCGCGCAGCGCTGGAAGCAGACCCGCCAGGAACTGGACCGTCTGTCGCGCAACGGCGACGAGCAGCGCGCCCGCCACCAGTTGCTCAGCTACCAGTTGGAAGAGTTGGAAAACCTCGGCCTGAGTGATAACGAACTGGAGTCGCTGGAGGCCGAACACAGAACCCTGAGCAACGCCGGCAGCCTGATCGCCGCCTGCCGCCAGGTCGTCGAGCTGTGCAGCGAAAGCGATGCCGGCAACGTGCTCTCGGCGCTGACCTCCAGCCTGAACCGCCTGACGGCCTTCCAGAGCCAGCCGGCAGCGCTCTCCGAAGCCGTGAACCTGCTCTCCAGCGCGCAAATCCAGGTAGAGGAAGCCATCGGCGAACTGAACCGCTTCGTCGATCACTTCGACGCCGACCCCATACGTCTGCAGCAGTTGGAAGAACGCATGGATGCCATCTACAGCCTTGCGCGCAAGCACCGCGTGCAGCCCCACGAACTGCAGGATCTGCAGCAACGCCTGCTGGACGAACTGGAAGCGCTGAACGCCGACGACGAAGCCGTGGAGCGCCTGGGCGACGAACTGGCCGCCTACGCCCGCCACTATCAGGAGAAGGCCGACGAACTCAGCCGCCTCCGCCAGGGCGCCGCGCCGCAACTGGCCAAGGCCGTGGAGGTGGAAATGCAGCGCCTGGGCATGCCGGGCGGGCGCTTCGCCATCGAACTGCGCGACGCCACCTCGGACGAACCGCAGGTCAACGGCCTGGAGCAGCTGGAGTTCCTGGTCAGCGCCAACCCCGGCCAACCCATCAAGGGCCTGGCAAAGGTCGCCTCCGGTGGCGAATTGTCGCGCATCAGCCTGGCGATCCAGGTGATCACCGCGCAGACCTCGCGCATCCCCACCCTGGTCTTCGACGAAGTGGACGTCGGCATCGGCGGCCCCACCGCCGAAGTGGTCGGCCAATTGCTGCGCCGCCTGGGCGATCGCGGCCAGGTACTGACCGTCACCCACCTGCCGCAGGTTGCCGCCCAGGGCCACCAGCACCTGTTCGTGCACAAGGATCGCGACACCCGCGAAACCCGCACCGCCGTGGCCAACCTGAAGAAGGCCGAACGCATCGAGGAAATCGCCCGCATGCTCGGCGGCGTCGACCTGACCAAGGAATCCCTGGCCCACGCGCGCAAGATGGTGGATTCCGCCCTACAGGGCTGATCCTGCAGGAGCGAGCTTGCTCACAAACGTGCGTCCGGCCACTCCAGCGCTGAGCGGTTCGCGAGCAATCTCGCTCCTACATGAAAGACGCCCGAAAATAAAAACGGCGACCCTTGGGTCGCCGTTTCTGCATCCGCATGCGCTTACTTCTTCTTGCGCACGTAGAGCACCAGATTGTGATCGACGAGCTCGAAGCCGCGCTCGCGGACGATCTCCTTCTGGCGTTTCTCGATTTCCGAGTCCATGAACTCGATCACTTCGCCGGTATCGACGCAGACCATGTGATCGTGGTGACCGCTGTCCGCCAGCTCGAAGACGGCATGACCGCCGTCGAAGTTGTGGCGAACCACCAGGCCGGCGGCCTCGAACTGGGTCAGCACGCGATAGACAGTGGCCAGACCTACGTCCTCCCCTGCCTCCATCAGCGCTTTGTAGACATCCTCCGCGCTCATGTGGCGTTGCTCGGCGGAATCGAGCATTTGGAGGATCTTGACGCGCGGCAGCGTGACCTTCAGTCCGGCTTTGCGCAGTTCGCTATTTTCAACCATGTGTGCTTTCTCGGCGCGGGATGCTTCGCAGCTTCCCTCAATGCAGGTATGATCGGGATTTCGTCGCTCAGCCAAGATAGTGGAAGTCACCCCCCGATGCAAAATGCCAAGCTCATGCTGACCAGTCTCGCTTTCACGCTGGGACTCGCCGCACTCGCCGGTTGCTCTTTCCCGGGGGTTTACAAAATCGACATCCAGCAGGGCAACGTCGTAACACAAGACATGATAGACCAGTTGAAGCCTGGAATGACCCGACGCCAAGTGCGGTTTATCATGGGTAACCCCTTGATCACCGACACTTTCCACCCTGATCGCTGGGATTACCTGTACAGCATCCAGCCCGGTGGCGGTCAGCGCCAGCAGGAACGCATGAGTCTGTACTTCAGCGACAGCGACCAACTGGTTGGCCTCAACGGCGACTTCATGCCCGGCGTGAGCCGTGACGAGTCGATCCTCGGCAAGGAAGGCAGCCCGGCCACCGCGCCGTCGCAACCGACCCAGCAGCAACCCGAGCAACCCAAGGAAGAACCGGCCAAGCCCGGCTCCGTAGAAGAGCAGATCCAGAAGGAAGTGGACCAGGTCGAAACCGTACCGATCCCGACTCCAGAACCGCTGGACGTGAACCCGCAATAAGGGGCCTGCCCCAACGAAAAAGCCCGGCCAATGCCGGGCTTTTTGTTGCCTGTTATTTCATGACTCGAGAACTCAGCCTCTGGCAGCTTTCGCGCGGGCGGCGCGCTGCTTGCGCACTTCCTTGGGATCGGCGATCAGCGGCCGGTAGATTTCCACCCGCTCGCCCTCTTCCAGTACGCGCTCATCGGGCCTGGCCACGACCTTGCCGAAGATCCCCAACGGGCACCGCTGCACATCCAGATCGGGGAACTGCGCAGCGATGCCCGACAGCAGCACCGCCTCGCGCATCCGCGTACCGTAGGGCACGCTCAGGCGCAGCAAGGATTGCCGCTCGGGCAGCGCATAGACCACCTCGATGGCGATACTCGCCGGCTCAGCCATGCAACTGCTTGGCGCGCTGGCAGAAGGCATCGACCATCGTGTTCGCTGCCTGGGTGAACAGCGGGCCGAGGGTGGCCTTCACCAGGGCGCCGGCGTAATCGAAGGTCAGGTCGAGGGAAATCTTGCAGGCCTTGTCCCCCAGGGCCTTGAAGGTCCACACGCCGTGCAGCTGGGTGAAGGGGCCTTCCTCGAGATTCATCTCGATGCTCTGGCCGGGCACCAGCACGTTACGCGTGGTGAAACGCTGGGTGATGCTGCCTTTGGCCACGGTCAGCTCGGCGCGCATGGACACCTCGCTCTCATCCAGCACGGTGGAAGCCGAGCACCAGGGCAGGAACTCCGGATAGCGCGCTACATCGTTGACCAGGTCGTACAGAGCCTGCGCCGGGTAGGGCAGCAGCGCCGAACGCTGGATATGCGTGCTCATAGACGTCTCGCTTTGTCATGGGGCGGCTCGAATGCCCGCCGATCAAAAAACAGCGCGCATTCTCCGAGATTAGTCACGCCCCCTCAAGCGTGCATGCCGGCATGCACCGTCCCGATAGCGGCGCGGCGAGCGACTCCCTATAATGCGCGGCCTATGGCTAAACAGAAAAAACACCCTTCGGGGACCATCGCGCAGAACAAGAAGGCTCTGCACGACTACTTCATCGAGCAGCGCTTCGAGGCGGGCATCGCCCTGGCCGGCTGGGAAGTCAAAAGCCTGCGCGCCGGCAAAGCGCAGCTGGTGGACAGCTACGTGCTGCTCAAGGATGGCGAAGCCTGGCTGCTGGGCAGCCACATCACGCCGCTGACCACCGCCAGCACCCACGTCATCGCCGACCCCGTGCGCACGCGCAAGCTGCTGCTGCACAAACGCGAGCTGGGCAAGCTGTTCGGTGCCGTGCAGCAGAAAGGCTACGCCTGTGTCGCGCTGTCGATTTACTGGAAGAAGCACCTGATCAAGTGCGAGATCGCACTGGCCAAGGGCAAGAAAGAGTTCGACAAGCGCGACACCGAGAAGGAGCGTGACTCCAACCGGGAAATCCAGCGCGCCATGCGTCACGGCAAGGACGACTGACGCCTTCGCGCCCTCCACCCGAGAGGGCGCGATCACATCAGGCGTCCACCGCCCCCTGGCGTCGTTGCGCGCGCTGCAGACGCACCTCTTGCGCCTGCGCCTCGGCCAGCACTTCCTGCACGTAGTCGATATGCCGCTGGGAAATCTCCCGCGCCGCTTCCGCGTGCCCGCCGACAATCGCCTCGTATAGCTCGCGGTGCTGACGCATCAGTTGCTCGCGAGTCTCGTCGCGTTGCGCGTACATCCCGCCGATATTGGTCACCACGTTGCGCTTGAGCAGGTCGAACAGGCCACGGATGGTGTGCAGCAACACGGCATTGTGGCTGGCCTCGGCGATGGCCAGGTGGAAGGCCGCATCCGCCGCGCCCTCCTCCGCCCGACCGACCTTGCCGGGGCTCTGGTAGCAGTCCTGCAGGGTGTCGAAGGCCTGCTTCAGGCGCTGGTGATCCACCTCGGTCGCGCGCTGCGCGGCGTAGTAGGCGCAGGAGCCCTCCAGGGTATGGCGGAACTCCAGCAGGTCGCGCTGCGCCTCCGGATTGCTTTCCAGCAGATGCAGCAGCGGATCGCTGAACATCGAACCCAGCCCTTCGCTGACGTAGTTGCCGCCACCCTGGCGACTGACCAGCAGCCCCTTGGCGGCCAGCTTCTGGATCGCCTCGCGCAGTGACGGCCGCGACACGCCGAACTGCTCGGCCAGCACACGCTCCGCCGGCAGGCGCTCGCCAGCCTTGAGGGTGCCCTCGAGAATCATCGCCTCCAGCCGCTCGACGATGTCATCCGACAGACGGCGCTGCTTGACCTGACCAAAACCCATCTTCGTGCTCTCCCACGACAAAACGCTCTGCGCCGCGACCTGCGCGCCGAGCGCGGCAGCCTAACCAGCCCGGAAGCCGGCAACAAGACCACCCCATCCCTCCGGGCGCCATCGACAAAAGTTGAACCACAGCAAATTGACATGCCGCCAGCAGGGCTTTTACTCTGAGCGCTCGGATTTGTAAATTGGTCATACCAATTTACCGGAATCCGGATTGCACGACAACAGATGCACGAAAGACAACAAGCCGCGATCAGTCGACCGTCTGCCCAACGCGCCACAAGCGCACCGGAATCGCCCGACCGGCAACCAGGCCCTCCACCCAAAAACAATTAGGGAGCCAACCAGATGCAAACCTGGCAGCAGATCTACACCCCGCTCGGCAGCCTTGGCCTGTCCGCGCTGGTCGCCGTTATCCCGATCGTGTTCTTCTTCCTCGCCCTCGCCGTGTTCCGCCTCAAGGGCCACGTCGCCGGCAGCATCACCCTCGCCCTCTCGATCATCATCGCCATCGTCGCCTTCGGCATGCCCGCCGACATGGCCATCGCCGCCGCCGGCTATGGCTTCGCCTACGGCCTGTGGCCGATCGCCTGGATCATCGTCGCGGCGGTGTTCCTCTACAAACTCACGGTCAAGAGCGGCCAGTTCGAAGTGATCCGCAGCTCGGTGCTGTCGATCACCGGCGACCAGCGCCTGCAGGTGCTGCTGATCGGCTTCTCCTTCGGCGCCTTCCTCGAAGGTGCGGCGGGCTTCGGCGCGCCGGTGGCGATCACCGCCGCCCTGCTCGTCGGCCTGGGTTTCAACCCGCTGTACGCCGCCGGCCTGTGCCTGATCGCCAACACCGCACCGGTGGCCTTCGGCGCCCTGGGCATCCCGATCATCGTGGCCGGCCAGGTGACCGGCATCGACGCCTTCAAGATCGGCGCCATGACCGGCCGCCAGCTGCCGTTCCTGTCGATCCTCGTGCCGTTCTGGCTGGTGTTCATGATGGACGGCCTCAAGGGCGTGAAGGAAACCTGGCCGGCCGCCCTGGTCGCCGGTGGCAGCTTCGCCATCACCCAGTACTTCACCTCCAACTTCATCGGCCCGGAACTGCCGGACATCACCTCCGCCCTGGTCAGCCTGATTTCCCTGACCCTGTTCCTCAAGGTCTGGCAGCCGGCCAGCGAGCGTGAAGTGGTCGCCACCGCCGGCGGCGCCGCCGTCATGGGCGGCAACGGCTCCCGCGGCGCCGAGCCTTCGCCCTACAACTTCGGTGAAATCCTCAAGGCCTGGTCGCCCTTCCTGATCCTCACCGTGCTGGTCACCATCTGGACCCTGAAGCCGTTCAAGGCGATGTTCGCGCCGGGCGGCACGCTGTACAGCCTGGTGTTCAACTTCGCCATCCCGCACCTGGACCAACTGGTGGTGAAGACCGCGCCCATCGTCGCCAACCCGACGCCGATCGCCGCCGTGTTCAAGCTGGACCCGATCTCGGCCACCGGCACCGCGATCTTCCTCTCCGCCGTGATCTCGATGTTCGTGTTGCGCATCGGCGCGAAAACTGGTCTGACCACCTTCAAGGAGACCCTGGTCGAGCTGAAATGGCCGATCCTCTCCATCGGCATGGTGCTGGCCTTCGCCTTCGTCACCAACTACTCGGGCATGTCCACCACCCTGGCGCTGGTCCTGGCCGGCACCGGCGCGGCCTTCCCGTTCTTCTCGCCGTTCCTCGGCTGGCTGGGCGTGTTCCTCACCGGTTCGGATACTTCCTCCAACGCCCTGTTCAGCTCGCTGCAGTCCACCACCGCACACCAGATCGGGGTCAACGACACCCTGCTGGTGGCCGCCAACACCAGCGGCGGCGTGACCGGCAAGATGATCTCGCCGCAATCCATCGCCGTGGCCTGCGCCGCCACCGGCATGGTCGGCAAGGAATCCGACCTGTTCCGTTTCACCCTCAAGCACAGCCTGATGTTCGCCGCTATGGTGGGTCTGATCACCCTCGCGCAGGCCTACATCTTCACCGGCATGCTGGTTCACTGACCGAGCGCTGATCGGCTGCGCGTCGGCGATACTGCGTTGGAAATGGCCTCGGAAAGCCGCTTGCGGCTAACGCACTTCAGTGCGGCCCCGAAGGGGCGAGTGGAGCGAGTCATGCTCACCTACAGTTGTAGGCTCCGCTCCCTCGGCCATTTCCGCCTTGTCTCGCTCTAGCTCGCTCGATCCAAAACTTTTCTCTCAAAACGGAAGAGCCCAATGATCATCTCTGCCTCTACCGACTACCGCGCCGCAGCCCAACGCAAGCTGCCGCCGTTCCTCTTCCACTACGCCGACGGCGGCGCCTACGCCGAGCGCACCCTGCGCAACAACGTCGACGACCTGGCCAACATCGCCCTGCGCCAGCGCGTGCTGAAGAACATGTCCGAACTGAGCCTCGAGACGACGCTGTTCAACGAAACGCTGAGCATGCCCGTCGCCCTGGCTCCGGTCGGCCTGACCGGCATGTACGCGCGGCGCGGCGAGGTGCAGGCAGCCCGTGCGGCCGCCGCGAAAGGCATTCCGTTCACCCTGTCCACGGTGTCGGTCTGTCCCATCGAGGAAGTCGCCCCGGCCATCGACCGGCCCATGTGGTTCCAGCTCTACGTGCTCAAGGACCGCGGCTTCATGCGCAACGCCCTGGAGCGCGCCAAGGCCGCTGGCGTCACTACGCTGGTGTTCACCGTCGACATGCCGGTGCCCGGCGCCCGCTACCGTGACGCCCACTCCGGCATGAGCGGTCCGAACGCGCCGCTGCGCCGTGTCTGGCAAGCCATGACTCACCCGCAGTGGGCGCTGGACGTCGGCCTGCTGGGCAAGCCCCACGACCTGGGCAACATCTCCAAGTACCGTGGCAACCCCACCGGTCTTGCCGACTACATCGGCTGGCTGGGCGCCAACTTCGACCCGTCGATTTCCTGGAAGGACCTGGAGTGGATTCGCGACTTCTGGGACGGCCCAATGGTGATCAAGGGCATCCTCGATCCCGATGACGCGAAAGACGCGGTGAAATTCGGTGCCGACGGCATCATCGTGTCCAACCACGGCGGCCGCCAGCTCGACGGCGTGCTCTCCAGCGCCCGCGCCCTGCCGGCAATTGCCGATGCGGTGAAGGGCGACCTGAAGATCCTCGCCGACTCTGGCATCCGCAACGGCCTGGACGTGGTACGGATGATTGCCCTGGGCGCGGACACCGTGCTCATCGGCCGCGCCTTCCTCTACGCCCTGGCGACCCACGGCGAGGCCGGCGTGAAGAACCTGCTGGACCTGTTCGAGAAGGAAATGCGCGTGGCAATGGTGCTGACCGGCGCCAAGTCCATCAGCGAGATCACCCGTGATTCGCTGGTGCGCGAACTGGGCGCGTAAACGCCTTCTTTTCGTAGGAGCGAGCTTGCTCGCGAACCCGCCCAGCTCAGTGCCTTTCCGGTTCGCGAGCAAGCTCGCTCCTACAATTCAGACCGCGCCTCGGCGCGTTCGATAAAAGAACACCGATGGGCCGTCCAGCGGTCCACGCTCACCGATGATGACTGGAGCCGCCATGAGCCTGCCCGCCGCGTTCCTCGACACGGTAGAACACCTGATCCCCCGCGAGCGCCGCTTCGACGATGCGCTCTCGACCCTGGCCTTCGGCACCGACGCCAGCTTCTACCGGCTGATCCCCAAGCTGGTGATCCGCGTCGAGAGCGAAGACGAAGTCGCCAGCCTGCTCAAGGCCGCCCACACCAACGCGGTCGCGGTGACCTTCCGCGCCGCGGGCACCAGCCTCTCCGGCCAGGCCGTGAGCGACTCGGTGCTGCTGGTGCTGGGGGACAACTGGAACGGCCGCGACATCCGCGACGGCGGCACGCAGATCCGCCTGCAGCCCGGCGTCATCGGCGCCCAGGCCAACGCCTGGCTTGCTCCGTTCGGCCGCAAGATCGGCCCCGACCCGGCCTCGATCAACGCCTGCAAGATCGGCGGCATCGTCGCCAACAACGCCAGCGGCATGTGCTGTGGCACGGCGCAGAACAGCTACCACACCCTGGCCGGCATGCGTCTGTTGCTGGCCGACGGCACGTTGCTGGACAGCGAGCTGCCCGCCAGCGTCGCCGCCTTCCACGCAAGCCACGGCGCACTGCTCGAGCAACTCGCCGAGCTGGGCCGGCAGACTCGCGCCAATACCGAACTGGCCGCGAAGATCCGCCACAAGTACCGCCTGAAGAACACCACCGGGCTGTCCCTGAATGCATTGGTCGACTACGACGAGCCGCTGGATATCCTCACCCACCTGATGGTCGGCTCCGAGGGCACCCTCGGCTTCATCAGCGCGGTGACCTACGACACCGTGCCGGACCACCCGCACAAGGCCAGCGCGCTGATCGTCTTCCCCGACGTGGAGACCTGCTGCAAGGCCGTGACCGTGCTCAAGCAGCAGCCGGTGTCCGCCGTGGAACTGCTCGACCGTCGCAGCCTGCGCTCGGTGGAGAACATGCAGGGCATGCCCGAGTGGGTGCAAAGCCTGTCCGCGAATGCCTGCGCGCTGCTCATCGAATCCCGTGCGGCGACCCAGTCGCTGCTGCACGAACAACTCGCACAGATCAGCGCCTCCATCACCGATTACCCGGTGGAGAAGCAGGTCGACTTCAGCGAAGACCCGCTGGTCTACAACCAGCTCTGGCGCATCCGCAAGGACACCTTCCCGGCCGTCGGCGCGGTGCGCGAGACCGGCACCACGGTGATCATCGAGGACGTCACCTTCCCCGTCGAACAACTGGCCGAAGGCGTCAACCGCCTGATCGAGCTGTTCGACAAGCACGGCTATGACGAGGCCATCCTGTTCGGCCACGCGCTGGAAGGGAACCTGCACTTCGTCTTCACCCAGGGCTTCGAATCGCCTGAACAAGTGGCGCGCTACTCGGCCTTCATGGACGACGTCGCGCACCTGGTCGCCGTCGAATACGGCGGTTCGCTCAAGGCCGAACACGGTACCGGGCGCAACATGGCGCCCTTCGTCGAGCTGGAGTGGGGCCACGACGCCTACCGGTTGATGTGGCAGTTGAAACGCCTGCTCGACCCCACCGGCATCCTCAACCCCGGCGTGGTGCTGACCGACGACCCGCAACTGCACCTGAAGAACCTCAAGCCGCTACCGGCCGCCGACGAGATCGTCGACAAATGCATCGAGTGCGGCTTCTGCGAGCCGGTCTGCCCGTCCAGGGGGCTGACCCTCAGCCCGCGCCAGCGCATCGTCATGTGGCGCGACATCCAGGCGAAACGCCGCGCCGGCATCGACACCACGCAGCTCGAACGCGACTACCAGTACCAGGGCATCGACACCTGCGCCGCCACCGGCCTGTGCGCCCAGCGCTGCCCGGTGAACATCAACACCGGCGACCTGATCCGCAAGCTGCGCGGCGAGGACGCCCGCCACGCCGGTACGGCCACCTGGCTGGCACGCAACTTCGCCACGGCCATGCAAGGCACGCGCCTCATGCTGCACGCCGCCAATGGTATGCGCAGGCTGCTGGGCGCTCCGCGCCTGGCCGGACTCAGCACCTCCATCAGCCATGCCAGCAAGGGCCGCGTGCCGCAGTGGACACCGGCCATGCCGCAACCGGTGCGGCTGTCATCCGTGCCGCAGGCTGTGGATAACGGCCAGCCGAGGGTCGTCTACCTGACCGCCTGCGTCTCGCGCGCAATGGGCCCGGCGGCGGCGGACGAAGAGCAGATGCCGCTGGTCGACAAGACCCGCCAGTTGCTGGAAAAGGCCGGCTACCAGGTGGTCTTCCCGGACAACGCCGACAACCTCTGCTGCGGCCAGCCGTTCGCCTCCAAGGGCTACAAGGACCAGGCCGACGCCAAGCGCGACGAACTGCTCGCCGAACTGCTGCGCGCCAGCCGTGGCGGCCTCGACCCGATCTACTGCGACACCAGCCCCTGCACCCTGCGCCTGATGCAGGACCTGGCGGACGACCGGCTGAAAATCTACGACCCGGTGAAGTTCATCCGCACCCACCTGGTCGAGCGCCTGGACTTTCAGCCACAGGACAAGCCGGTAGCCGTGCATGTCACCTGCAGCACCCAGCACCTGGGCGAGAGCCAGGCGCTGATCGATCTGGTCGGACGCTGCACCCGCGAAGTGGTGATCCCCGAGGGCATCCACTGCTGCGGCTTCGCCGGCGACAAGGGCTTCACCACCCCCGAGCTGAATGCGCACTCGCTGCGCACGCTCAAGGACGCGGTGCGGCACTGCGAGGAAGGCGTCTCCACCAGCCGCACCTGCGAAATCGGCCTGTCCACCCACGGTGGTATCGACTATCGCGGGGTGGTCTACCTGGTGGATCGCGTGACCCGAGCTAGAGCGACGGACGCGCAACCGTAGGGCGCATAACGCCCCGAGCGTTATCCGCCGTCTCTGCGGACGGCGAATAACCTGTTCCAGGTTATTCGCCCTACGATCCCCCCGAATTAACCCGCTCTTAATCCATCATTGCCACCCTCTGCCGGAAACGAGAGCGGCCGGCTATCCTGCTGCACAAGGCCGGTTGAGGGGACATCGATGAGAATCCTGTTGGCGGAAGACGACCAGTTGCTGGGCGATGGCATTCGCTCGGGGCTCGGTCTGGAAGGCGACACCGTGGACTGGGTCAATGATGGCCTGGCCGCCGATCAGGCGTTGCAGACCGACGAGTTCGACCTGCTGGTGCTCGACCTCGGCCTGCCGCGTAAGGACGGCCTGGACGTGTTGCGCAGCCTGCGCCGGCGCGGCGACCTGACGCCGGTGCTGATCCTCACCGCCCGCGACAAGGTGGCCGACCGCGTGGCTGGCCTCGACGCCGGCGCCGACGACTACCTGACCAAACCCTTCGACCTCGACGAACTGCTCGCCCGCGTCCGCGCCCTCACCCGCCGCCGCACCGGCCGTGCCGTGCCGCTGCTGCAGCACGGCGAACTGATGCTGGACCCGGCCACCCATCAGGTCAGCCTCGCCGGTACATCGGTGGACCTGGCCCCGCGCGAGTACGCCCTGCTGCGCCTACTGCTGGAACAACGCGGCAAAGTGCTGTCGCGCACCCGCCTGGTGGAGGCCCTGTATGGCTGGGACGGCGACCTGGAGAGCAACGCCATCGAGGTCCACATCCACCACCTGCGCCGCAAGCTGGGCAACGGCCTGATCCGCACCGTACGCGGCATCGGCTACGGCATCGACCGGCCCGGCAACCCCTCCCAGCCGTGAGTCTCGCCCCGCGCCGCGTCGGCTCGCTCAGCCGCCGACTGTTGCTCCTGCTGATCGGCGGCATTTCGCTGTGCTGGCTGGTCGCGGGCCTGTTCACCTACCACCTGACCCGTCAGCAGGTGAACCAACTCTACGACCAGGACATGATCGACTTCGGCCAGGCCGCGCTGAGCCTGGTGAACATCGCCGACGCCGTCGACCCGCAGTCCAGCGACGCAATGGAAATCCTCGCCCGCAGCCGCAACGCCATCGAGGGGCTACCGCTGATCCGCCGCGAAGCCACCCTCGGCTATGCCATCTGGTACCACGGCCAACCCCTGATCGCCACCCACAGCCCGCCGCGCGGAATCGAAGCCCAGCCGCCGGGCTTCTCCGGCCTGCAACGCGACGACGTGAACTGGCGTGTCCTGCAGATCGCCTCGCCGGGCGCCGGCGAAGTCCGCATCTGGGTCTTCGAAGACCTGCACTACCGCTCGAAAACCCTGCGTCTGCTGCTGTTCAGCGCGCTGTTCCCACTGCTGCTGGCGCTGCCGCTGTTCCTCGTCCTGGTCTGGCTCGGCGTCCGCCAGGGCCTGGCGCCACTGCGCGGCCTGATCGACCAGGTCCACCTGCGCACCGCCCAGAGCCTGCATCCGCTGTCGCTGAGCCGGGCGCCGGTGGAAGTGCACAGCCTGGTCAACGAACTGAACCTGCTGCTGGAGCGCCTGCACTCGGCGATGGAAGCCGAACGCCGCCTGACCAGCGACGCCGCCCACGAAATCCGTACGCCGCTGGCCAGCCTGCGCACCCACGCCCAGGTCGCGCTGCGCTCCGCCGACCCGGCGGCCCACGCCCACGGCTTGCAGCAGGTCAGCCGCAGCGTCGAGCGCATCAGTGCGCTGATGGAGCAGATCCTGCTGCTGGCCCGACTCGACGGCGAAGAACTGCACGAAACCTTCAGCCACATCGATCTCGGTCCGCTCGCCGAGGAAACCATTGCCGAACTCGCCCCCCAGGCCATCGACAGGCACATTGAACTCACCCTCGACGCCCATCCGGGCTGTACTCTGATGGGCGTACCGGTCTGGCTCGGGCTGATCCTCACCAACCTGGTCGGCAACGCCCTGCGCTATACGCCCGAGGGCGGCCGCGTGGAGGTGAGCCTGGAACGCACGGACGACACGCTCGCACTCTGGGTGCGCGACAACGGCCCCGGCGTGGCGCAGGCCGAGCAGGCAGCCATCTTCACCCGTTTCTATCGCAGCCCCAGCGTTGCCAACAGCGCCGGCAGCGGACTCGGGCTGCCCATCGTCAAGCGCATCGTGGAGATTCACCGCGGCCGTATCAGCCTGCACGAAGGGCTGGATGGCGCCGGCCTGGGCGTGTGCGTCGAGCTGCCGGCAACCACTGGCGAAAAAGACTGAACCTGGCGAAAAGCCCGGCAGTCGACCCTGTACGGTCCGCGTGAACGGTCCGCGATAACCCGGTCAATTTGCCAGGAGTACAGCCATGAAACGTACCGCCTTGCTCATTACCGCCGCCCTGCTGGCGTCGCCGGCCTTCGCCGCCGACCTGTGCAGCGACAATCTGCAGAAAATCGACGCTGCCGTGCAGTCCAACGCCGGCACCGCACAAACCCAGGATCAGGCCATGCGCCTGCAGGAAAAAGCCATCCAGGCCCAGCAGTCGGGCGATACCAAGGCCTGCATCGCACAGACCGAGAAAGCCCTGAAGCTGCTCAAGCAGAGCGGTAAGTCCTGATCCCGCTTCGACGGCCGGTCGGACCGGCCGGCCGCCCCATTTCCCGTGCGCCTGCCGCACCGAGGCGCTCGCATGGGTTTCCTGCACCGATAAGCCCCACGAAGCTCTCGCCATTCGCGAGAAAGCAGTTCATTCCTCCGCCCGACCACCTCCCTAAGATGTAGCGATTGCCGATCGACAATAATCACAACCGGAATCGCCATGCCCCTGACGCACCTGCTCATCGCCAACCGTGGCGAGATTGCCATCCGCATTGCCCGCGCCGCCGCCGAGCTGGGTATCCAGACGCTGGCGATCTTCGCCGAGGACGACGCCGCCTCGCTGCACACGCGCCAGGTCGACCAGGCCGCGGCCCTGAAAGGGCGTGGCGCCAGCGCCTATCTCGACCAGCAGCAGATCATCGAGATCGCCCTGGCGCACGGCTGCGACGCGATACATCCGGGCTATGGCTTCCTCTCCGAAAACGCCGACTTCGCCCGCCGCTGCGAAGCGGCCGGCCTGACCTTCGTCGGCCCCTCGGCGGACGTGCTCGCGTGCTTCGGCGACAAGGCCCGCACCCGCGACCTGGCCAGCGCGCACGGCGTGGCATTGGCCGCGGGCAGCAACCGCGCCACTGCGCTGGAGGACGCCGAGCGCTTCTTCCGCGAACTGCCCGGCGGGTCCGGCATGATGATCAAGGCCCTGGCCGGCGGCGGTGGACGCGGCATGCGCGCGGTACGCAGCCCCGAGGAAATTGCCGACGCCTACGCGCGCTGCCAGGCCGAGGCCCACGCGGCCTTCGGCGATGATCGGCTCTACGTGGAGCGCCTGATCCAGCGCGCCCGCCATATCGAAGTGCAGGTGATCGGCGACGGCCGCAGCGTCAGTCACCTCTGGGAGCGCGACTGCACCCTGCAGCGGCGCAACCAGAAGCTGCTGGAAATCGCCCCCAGCCCGAACCTGCACCCGCGCCTGCGCGGCGCCATCCTCGCCGCCGCCGTGCGCCTGGCCGAAGCCGTGGACTATCGCGGTCTGGGCACTTTCGAGTTCCTGCTGGACGAGGACAGCGGTGACTTCGTGTTCATGGAAGCCAACCCACGCCTGCAGGTGGAACACACCGTCACCGAAGCGGTGACCGGCATCGACCTGGTCCAGGCGCAACTGCGCATCGCCGCTGGCGCCAGCCTCGCCGAACTGAACCTGACCCAGGCGGAGATCCCCGCGCCGCGCGGCCACGCCCTGCAACTGCGGATCAACCTGGAAAACCTCGCCAGCGACGGCACGCCCCACCTCGCCTGCGGCACCCTCAGCGCCTACGAACCGCCCAGCGGCCCCGGCCTGCGCGTGGACGGCTACGGCTACGCCGGCTACCGCAACAGCGCCGGCTACGACTCGCTGCTGGCCAAGCTGATCGTCCACGGCAACGGCGGTTATCCACAGCTGGTGCAGCGCGCCTACCGCGCCCTCTGCGAATTCCGCCTGGAGGGTGTGGCGAGCAACATCCCGCTGCTGCTCAACCTGCTGCGCCAGCCGGCAGTGGCGGACAACCAGGTCACCACGCGCTACATCGAAGAACACCTGCCCACGCTGCTCGGCGCGCAGGAACATGCCCATCCGCACCGTTTCTTCAACCATGCCGGCGCGGCGCCGGAAATCCAGCGCACCAGCGAAGCGCCCGTCGGTTGCATTGCGCTGGGAACGCCCAGCGCTGGTGTGCTGGTCAGCCTGAACGTCATCCCCGACGACGCGGTCGCCCAGGGCCAGACCATCGCCGTGATCGAAGCGATGAAGATGGAGTTCGAAGTGAAGGCCAGCGCCAGTGGCATCGTCCACAGTCTCGCCGCCACGCCCGGCGACAGCCTCGGCGAGGGCGACGCGCTGCTGTTCGTCGAACCGGCGGATGTCGAAGCGCAGGACCATGAAAGCGCTGCCGCCATCGACCTCGACGCCATCCGCGCCGACCTCGCCGAAGTCCTTGAACGCCATGCCATCGGCCTCGACGAGCGCCGCCCGGACGCCGTAGCCAAGCGCCACAGGATCGGCAAGCGCACCACCCGCGAGAACCTCGCCAACCTGCTCGATGACGGCAGCTTCATCGAGTACGGCGCCCTGGCCATCGCGGCCCAGCGCCGCCGTCGCAGCGTCGAAGAACTGATCGCCAGCAGCCCGGCAGACGGCCTGGTCAGCGGACTGGGCAGCATCAATGCCGCGCAGTTCGGCGACGAGAGGGCCCGCTGCCTGGTGCTGGCCTACGACTACACGGTGTTCGCCGGCACCCAGGGCGTGATGAACCACAAGAAGACCGACCGCATGCTGCACCTGGCCGAGCAATGGCGCATCCCGCTGGTGCTCTACGCGGAAGGCGGCGGCGGGCGTCCGGGCGACACCGATTTCGTCGGCGTGGCCGGGCTGGACAACATGAGCTTCGTCGGCCTGGCGCGGCTCTCCGGGCTGGTGCCGCTGGTGGGCGTGGTCTCCGGCCGCTGCTTTGCCGGCAACGCCGCGCTGCTGGGTTGCTGCGACGTGATTATCGCCACCCGCGATACCAGCCTGGGGATGGCCGGCCCGGCAATGATCGAGGGCGGCGGCCTGGGCAGGTTCGCCCCCGAGGAAGTCGGCCCCAGCGACGTGCAGAGCGCCAATGGCGTGATCGACGTACTGGTGGAAGACGAGGCCGAAGCCACCCGCATCGCCCGCCAGTACCTCGCCTACTTCCAGGGCGACAGCACCGACTGGCAGTGCGCCGACCAGCGCCTGTTGCGCCACGCGGTGCCGGAGAATCGCCTGCGGGTCTACGACATCCGCCAGGTCATCGAGCAACTGGCCGACAGCGGCTCGGTGCTGGAACTGCGCCGGCACTTCGCAGCCGGGATGGTCACCGCGCTGGTGCGTGTCGAAGGCAAGCCGTTCGGCCTGATCGCCAACAACCCCATGCACCTGGGGGGCGCCATCGACGCCGAGGCCGGCGACAAGGCCGCGCGCTTCATGCAGCTGTGCGACGCCTTCGACCTGCCGATCATATCCCTGTGCGACACCCCCGGCTTCATGGTCGGCCCGGAGGCAGAGAAGACCGGCACCGTACGCCACGTCTCGCGCATGTTCGTCACCGCCGCCAGCCTGACCGTGCCCTTCTTCACCGTGGTGCTGCGCAAAGGCTACGGCCTGGGTGCGCAGGCAATGGCTGCCGGCAGCTTCCACGCTGCGCTGTTCACCGTCGCCTGGCCCAGCGGCGAGTTCGGCGCAATGGGCCTGGAAGGCGCGATCCGCCTCGGCTACGCCAAGGAGCTGGCTGCGCTGGAGGACCCGCAAGAGCGGCAGGCGCTGTTCGACAAGCTGGTCGCCGCCGCCTACCGCAACGGCAAGGGCCTGAACATGGCGAGCTACCTGGAGATCGACGACGTGATCGACCCCGCCGACACCCGCCGCTGGCTGCTGCGCGGGCTCGCCTCGGTGCCACGCCCGGCTCCGCGCCAGGGCAAGAAGCGTCCACTGATCGACACCTGGTGACCCAGCGGGTTGAGCTAAGCTCCTGATTGGCTAAAATGCGCATCGTCATTGGGGAGTAGCCGACCGCTCATGCGAGCGGGGGCGACGTCAACACACTTGGCCCACAAGGCTATGGCGTCGCCAGCGATCCGCCTGGCAAGACCTTTGACCACGCAGCCTCCGAACGGCCGGGGAGCGCGTGGTCATGGGTATCGGACCGGCCGGGAGTCTTCACCGTGACGCACCGCCTCATCTCCCGCTCCATCCGCCTGGAGCCTCGCGCATGCTGACCTTCATCCTCGAACTGCTCGGCATGCTGCTGGTGATCCTGATCGCCGCCGAACTCTTCACCAACGCGCTGGAACACTTCGGCGAACGCCTGGGCATCTCCGAAGGCGCCACCGGCTCACTGTTCGCCGCCATCGGTACTGCGCTTCCGGAAACCCTGATCCCATTGCTGGCCCTGTTTGCCGGCACCCGGAACGTGAACCTCAACCAGGAAGTCGGCGTGGGCGCCATTCTCGGCGCGCCGCTGATGCTGTCGACCCTGTCCACCTGCCTGATGGCCTGCTTCGCCTGGCGAGCGCGCGGGCTGGCCGGCCGCGTTCGCCCCGAGCGCAGCGGACTGCAGCGCGACCTGAATTTCTTCCTGATCGCCTTCAGCATCGCCGCCATCGCCATGTTCGTACCGACGCAGCTCCTGCCCCTCCGCATCGGCCTGAGCCTGCTGCTGGTCCTCACCTATGTCGCCTACATCACCCTTACGCTGCGGGCCTCGCAGGAGTTGGTGGAGAACGGCCACGGCACTGAAGCCGATCACCACATGTACCTGTCGCGCCTCGGCCTGCCGACCAACCTGGCGACCATCCTGCTGCAATTGCTGCTGGGCCTTGGCCTGCTGGTGCTGGGAGCGAAGGGCTTTATCCACGGAGTGGAGGGACTGTCACACCTGCTGGGCCTCTCCGCCCTGCTGCTGTCGCTGCTGATCATCCCGATTGCCACCGAGTTGCCGGAGAAGATCAACAGCATCCTCTGGGTCCGCCGCGGCAAGGACACCCTGGCCTTCGGCAACATCAGCGGCGCGATGGTGTTCCAGGGCACCCTGCTGCCCGCCATCGGCATCCTGCTCACCCCCTGGCAACCGCGCATCGAAGTGCTCACCGGCGTACTGATCACCCTCGGCGCCGCGCTCTGGCTGCGTCTCAATGCGCAGCGCGATGGACTGCCGGTCTGGGTGCTGCTGCTGAACGGCGTGCTGTACGCCGCCTATCTGGGCATCACTCTGTCACGCTGACGCCTGCGGCGTACCGCCTACACTGACCAGTCTGGGCTGCCGATGCTGCGGCAGCCCCTTGTCATCGAGATACGCCGAAGGAGTGAGCATGAAAATCCTGGTAGTCCTGACCTCCCACGACCAGCTCGGCAGCACCGGCAGAAAAACCGGCTTCTGGCTCGAGGAGTTCGCCGCTCCCTACTACGTGTTCAAGGATGCCGGCGCCACCCTGACCCTGGCCTCGCCCAAGGGCGGCCAGCCACCGCTCGACCCCAAGAGCGACGCAGAGGACGCGCAGACCCCGGCCACCCGCCGCTTCCGCCAGGACAGCGATGCGCAGGTCGCGCTGGCCAACACCGTGAAGCTCAGCGAGATACAGGCCGACGACTACGACGCCCTCTTCTATCCCGGCGGCCACGGCCCGCTCTGGGACCTGGCCGAGGACCGCACCTCGGTGGCGCTGATCGAAGCCTTCCACTCCAGCGGAAAACCCGTTTCCGCCGTCTGCCATGCCCCCGCCGTATTCCGCCATCCGCGCGGCCTGGACGGCCGTCCGCTGGTGCAGGGCCGGCATGTCACCGGCTTCAGCAACAACGAGGAGGAAGCGGTGGGCCTCACCGACGTGGTGCCATTCCTCGTCCAGGACATGCTCAAGGCCAACGGCGCCCGCTACAGCAAAGGCCCCGACTGGCAGAGCCACGTCGAAGTCGACCGGGGACTGATCACCGGCCAGAACCCCGCCTCCTCCGAAGCCGTGGCCAAAGCCGTACTGAAATTCCTGACCTGACAATGGTTTGCACCGCTCCGGTTGGACCTCGGGGCGGCTTTACCGTAGAATGGTCACGACCTTCAAAGGTTTTGGGGCCGATTAGGATTCGACGCCGGTAACAAAACTCGAGGGGCATGCCGAGTAGGTGACAGTTCTCGTAAATCAGCTGCCACAACTTTATAGTTGCCAACGACGACAACTACGCCCTAGCAGCCTAAGTGCCGCTAGCAGACCCTAGGGGATGCCTGTAAACCCGACGATTAGGTCTGTCATATAGAACAGGATCGCCGCCAAGTTCGCTGTAGACGTAACGGCTAAAACTCATACAGCTCGCTCCAAGCACCCTGCCACTCGGGCGGCGCGGAGTTAACTCAGTAGAGATGGCTAAGCATGTAGAACCGACAGCGGAGAACTGGCGGACGGGGGTTCAAATCCCCCCGGCTCCACCAATCAAATCGTTAAGTCTTTGATTTTTAAGACTTAACTGATCAAGGGGTTCAAACCGAGTCTGGAAATTTCTCGCAAATTTCCAATTACGACGAGGTTGAACCCCATGATCCATCTCTCTCATTACCTGTACCGCGACCACGCAGATCGCCTGACCTTCCGGCTGATCCTGCCCAGCCTCCTGCAACAACGTTTTCCTTCCGTGGGCCGCGAAATTCGCTGGTCGCTCGACGGTGTCCCGCTGGACGACGCTCGGGAGCTGGCCCTGAATCTCGCTCGGCGCATTCGCGATTTGCGCTTCCGTCTGGGCGACATCAAGACCGCCGAAGGCCTGCAGCAGGAACTCCAGCGGATTCAAGGCTCGATTCCGCCGCTGAGCCGTCAGAGTGCCCCCAGCCCGGCCGCGCGCCCCCACAGTTCGCAGGTCGCCTGCCCGGTTCAGGACCTCAGCCTCAGTGTCGGTCGTCAACGCTTCGAACAACTGCGCCTGACGCCGACCTTCCTGTTGCGAGACCAGCAGCAGCTCACCTTGCAGGCACCCTTGCCGGAGCTGCTCGGGGCCGCCTATCCATTGATGCTGAAGACCCAGGTGTTCGACCTGCACACCCTGAATCCCCAGGAAGGCGAGCAGCGTGCCGCTTTCATCCTGCAAGGCCTGGCGGAGCTGAGCGAGCGACTTCAACATTGCCTGGATCGCGGTGAATGGCTGCCCCTCTACCAGGCCAGCTTCCATCTCGAGGCCCTGCGTCGCTACCTGCTTCCGGAACACGGCCTGCACTTTCACCATGACCCGCGCTGGCTGCCACTGCGCCCACAGGATTTGCGCGAGCGCGACCACGAGTACCTACGCCGTCTAGACGCCCCGGCCGGTTCCGACACACCGAGCCATCGGTTGCATCCAGCGACCGGCGGCGCACATCGGCTGGACATCAGCACGCCTCAACTGCTGCGCGAGCACTACCCCCAACTGCCGGATCAGTTGACCCTCGACCTGCACACACAGGATCTACACGAGGCTGTGCTGAAGGCGGGCTTTGTGCTGGAGCGCTTCGACTGGCTGACCGATCTGGTGAGGCAGGGCCAGCACTTTGGCGGAGGCATTCCAAGCCTGCACGAATTGCGTCTGCACGTGGAGGCAATTCGGGGCCGCTTGCGCACCGATGACGACCATCCCCAGCCTCCGCGCCCCACGCAACCCGACGCTGCCGCCTCAACGCGAGACGCCAGTTGGACCTTGCCCAGCGCGCACGCCGATACGGTGCCAGCCAATCCCCTCGGCGCATTGTTCGCCAATGGCTTCCAGCCCCGCAGCGAACAGCGCACTGAGGGCCAGATGAGTGTCCATCAACTGATGGAGCGCTACCGGCGCGAGCAGGAGCTGACCGGCCAGTGGTCCCATCAAGGCACGCGCTTTCTCAACTGCGCACGCCTGGAAGTAGTCTGCGAGCTGTTGGGGCCTACGCGCCCCATTGCGTCGATCACCACCGAAGACTTTCGCAATCTGCGCACTGTGCTGCTGATGTACCCCCGCAACCGCCGACAGATCAGCGAGCTGAACGACACACCGATCCACGTCCTGATCGCACAAGGGGGCTATGAAGCCATTCACGCCAAAACGGCGAAGAAGTACTTCGACCTGGCCAAGGGCATGTTTCGCTTCGCCTACGACAATGAGTGGATCGGCCGCGACATCGCGGGCCCGGTTCGGCTCAAGGAAATATCCCGGAAGAAGAGCAGCCGCATCCGCCGCGCCTACACGCAGCAGGAACTGCAGATGCTGTTCAACGGCCCGGTGTACACCGTCAGCGAGGTCCCGCGCTGGCGCATGGACAACTACAAGTTCTGGCTGCCGCTGCTCGGGCTGTTTACCGGCTCCCGGCTCAACGAACTCTGCCAACTCACCCTGGAGGATATTTGCCAGAGCCCCGGAGGTATCTGGGTCATACGCCACAACCTCAACCACCCGCACAAGCTGCTGAAGAACGCCAGCAGTGAGCGAGACATTCCGCTGCACTCGGTGCTCATCGAGAAAGGTTTTCTGGAGTTCGTCGCGCAACGCAGTGCCGAAGCCTCATCGCGCAAGGAGCTGCTGTTTCCCGAAATGCGCGCGGACATTCGCCGGGCTCACAGCCATCTCGCCTCGCGCTGGTTCTGTGGCGACCCGCAACGGGTCGGCTACTTACAGCAGTGTGGCTTTCCTCGACGCAATGGGCTCAGTTTCCATTCGCTACGCCACACCTTCGTCAACCAGTTGCGCCAGACCGGCGTGGACCAGCCACGTATTCAAGCGCTGACAGGGCATATCAATGACTCGACGACCGGGGAGTATGGCAATGGCTACAGCATGGAGCTCAAGCAGGAGACCATGGAGATGTTGCGCTTCCACCTCGACCTCAGCCATGTCAGCTATGAGCACTTTCAGGCCCTACAGAAACGCAGCTTTCGCCCCGGTCGCCCCACCTCGGCACGACACCTGACCAGTGCGATCCGAAACACCTCGCCGGCCGAGAAACCGGACAACCAGGCACTGGTGGATTGGCTGAAGCAACAACACGACCCACAGTAACCCGTCTGAATGCCAGGCGCCGGTCAGAGTGCCGGCGTCACCATCGACCGCATCCATGGGCTCAGCCCGCCTCCTTACGTTCCCCTTCACACAAAAAATTTCCTACCTATTGATTTTTCTACAACCTCCGCCAGCCGGAGGTTTAAAAATAATCAAGCATCGTTTTAACGCATATCGACATACAGCAACGCTCATACTCTCTTGACAGAGTTAAAACCGTTTCTATATTGGGGCCACAAGCTTGGTAGCCCCAGGCTTGGTCATAGAAAGAGTCTCCTTATGGCCTCACTTCGGAGCCAAGGAGTTGCAATGTCATGCACTAATACTCTGACCTTTACTGTCCCGCAACATAATACGCTCGACCCGCTCATGCTGGCCGCCACAATTCAAGCGCTGCTCAATAACCCTCAGCACTTGAACACCCTCCCCGGTCAGTCTCTACGAGAGACGGCAGCCCCACACAGCTCACCAGCTCCATCGCAGCAGGTCACGCTGCAGTATGCCGCCAACGCCATGGTTCATGAGTACGCCGCGCTTGGACATTGGGAGTACGGCTCCACCTACAAATACCGCTCACAACTGCAGCAAATCATTAACTTGCTGGGCCCTGATCGTCTGACGAGTTCCTTGTGTACGAGCGACCTCACTACGCTGAAAGACTCCCTGAAGTTCAAGAGCAAGAACTCCTTGTATCTACCTGCGATCGACTCCTCGCGGATTCACGATGCGAGCATTGAAGGCAATATCGGCGGCGAAACCATTTACCGCTACTTCAACCTGTTGAAGCGCTTCATCGTTTTTTGCCAGGAATCCAAGTATTCGCTCGGCCAGATAGATATGAGCGTAAAACTTGCCGGGCAATCCCCCAGTACGGACCACTACGCAACGTTCGACTCAACCGAGCTCCATGCGATCTTCAGCAGTCGTGTCTACACCACCGAACCGACCGATCGGTTCCGCTGGACGCCCTACAGTTATTACTTCTGGCTTCCATTGCTTGGCGTGTTCACGGGTGCACGCCCTGGTGAGCTGTGCCAACTGAATGCCGGTGACATCTTCGAAGAGTCCAGCCTCCCCGTCGTACGCATCACCGACAGAGGCCCCCTGCAGCGCCTGAAGACCGAAGCCAGCGCCCGGTCCATACCACTTCATCCTCAACTGATCGCCACAGGTTTCCTCGACTTCGTCGCCATGCGACGCCAGCAGGGCGGCCGATTCCAACCGCTGTTCCCCGAGTTGCCCTATGACCGGCGACATGGTCATGCCCGCGCGGCCTCCCGCTGGTTCAGTGGCCAAGGCAGCACTGACTTGGGTTACCTCAGCGCCTGCGGCCTCAGTAAAGGAATGGGCTACTGCCTCTACAGTTTTCGCCACACATTCATTGACCTACTGCGTAAAGCCGGGGTGCAGGAGATGATGATCAAGACGCTCGTCGGCCATGCCATGGAGGACGACATGACCATCAACTATGGCCAGAATTTCTCCCTGGCCCAACGATACGAGAAGCTTGCTCAACTTCATCTGGATATCGATCTCTCGCACGTCGCGTGGGAGAGCTACCAACGTCTCCAGCGGCTCAAACCGCATTGCCAGAAGAACAGGAGAGCTGCGTCTTAGTGCTGCTGCCGCCCATCACGCGGCCATTTCCAGGAGGCAACCCACCTCCTGGCTGTCAAAGGTTGGCTGCTTTAACGAGCGAGGCAGAACGTCCCCTGCAAAGCCGCCTACGACTCACGGAGCGGGCAATTCCGACTGGGGACGGGGTCGCCCATTCAGCAGCCCTTCATCGTGCTCATCCATGACCTGAGAACGTTGTATGGGTACAGCTCCCAGCATCCTGGGTGGGCCCCCTTCGCCCTTCAACTGCCGCAGCTGACTCGAAAGCTGCATTCCCATCGTTCTGGGAGCGAGCCTGACTCCACTACAGGACTGCAGATGTCCATCACGCCAGCAATCAAAACCAGGCAATGGGAAGGACACGCTGCCGATGTGCCCCCGAACGCTCGCCTGAAGCCCAATCTGCACCTGCTCTGCCAAGCCATCCATAACGTCGCGGCGCTCACATCCATAGTTCACGTGAACGAAGATATCGGTCACACCGTTCCGGGTGAACTGGATGGTCGGCTCGATTCCCCGTGCGCTCAGCACCAAGAGGTCCGCCTCAGTTACATTGACCAGATGCAGCCAGCTGTCAGCCGATGTGAGCGACAACTGCACATTGTAGCCCTGGCTGTTCAGCACCTGTAAGTTGGACCAAGCAGAGTGAACCTGCTCACTCGCAGTCAAATTGCAGAGTGGCTCGTTGCCGGGTCTAGCGCACGCGATACTCCACCGCGTAAACCTGCGATCCAGCTCCCATACCATGTCCATAATGGTCTGCAAGTCCTCGGTTTCGAGCGCAGAATGCACACCCTGGCGCAGCAAAGCCGCCTTCCCCAGGCGAGAGGCTCGGCGCATATAGGGCGTGAAGTGAGGCTCGGGACTCAGTCCTGCACCTGCGGATACGAGGACCTCAACACGGTTTTGAACTCCGTCAACATCGCTCGAAGCTCGCTCATTTCCGCCCTCATTTCCTGAACCTCGTTGCGCATCAACACACGCATTTCCTTGAGCAGCACCTGGTTCTCCAGTGCCAGTGATGTCATGCCCTGAAGCAACGGGTACATCGCCTCCGCCAGTTCCTCGCTGGTCGACACTTTCGCCCTCCGCATGGCATCCAACTTTACGGACAGGGCCAGAGACATCTCCTCCGTCCGGAGTTGGACCTCCTGCCGAGCCATCTCCTCGGCCATTTTCAGCTTGCTCATTCATCCACCATCCCAATCGAAATCTATCTGCTTCTGTTGGTTCATACCCCACAACCGAAATGCCACGCAGCGCCAGCTCGAACCACATCCGCCTGCGGAATACCTCACCTCCGGTAACACCTACTCGCTTCACCCCAAGCAGCCGAGAACGCTCGGCCATTGCCTCGTAAACAGATTGATGGGCGGATCTGGCAACGCACACCTTGGGCGACTCGATGAATGCGGTCCGTGTCGGCTTGTTCCTCCATACCCAATCGATGCGTTGATCACTGACAGGCTTGGCAATAAATCGCTTGAGCGTTGGAGGCTTCCCTTGTGGCAAAGCCGGTACGGAAGGATCGGCCTCCATGTGTATCGACCCCGGATCGACGGGATCAACCGCGAAAGGCCGTAGCAGGTGAAGATGCTGCGATGGCGCAAAGTTGAGCTGTTTGGCGAGCGCCGACCATGCGTAGCCCTTCCCCAGGTCACTTCCTTTCATAGGAAACCCATCCCCATACTGAAACGAGATTCCAGAGACTCGACCAGTACTCGCTATACGGGGGATTGGCGTGACACCGGCATCGAGCAGGCGCTGCCAGAAAACAGGAAATGGGGGATTTCCAGCCAACGCCACATCGACTATTTGCTGAAGCAACATTCGGTTTGAGGGCTGCCCGGTGCGAATGGCCATATTCAGCTCATTGCCCGTTGGCGACCTTTTCCGAGCCGGCTCCCCACCAGGCCGTCCAACGGTCACCTGATACAAGCCATGTTTCACTTCCAGCCGAGCTGCGGCAGCTTCCCAGAGTCGAAAATCCATGCGCGGATTCCAGATCCGTCCACCACGCTCGACGACAGAAAATACGATGTGGACATGCAGGTGAGCCTTATCACCATGCACGACATACATCGCCTGCCGATCTCCAGGAGCGACTTCAGCCATCGCTTCTTTAGCCAGCTCAATCGCCTGCTCGGCTGTCAATTGATCAGCCTTGTGCTCGGCATCGCCGGGGAAAAAACTCAACACGGAATGCACAAAATAGTCCTCCGGTGGCTTTTTCCCGCAGCGCTCCCGAGCAGTGAATTCCCACAGCGAAGCAGCCCACTGTTTCGCATAGCTGAGCGGTGTCTCGCCGGGCAACATCGGCAACGCGTTGATCGACTCATGCCGCAGCACGCGCTCATTTGACTTGCCCTTACGAGACAGCAGATACCGAACCAGGATGCGCAAATGTCGCTTCGAACGATGTTTGCGGACCTTAAAAATCATCCAGCAGCCCCCGCAGGGCACGCAGTTCGGCTGCGATTTCACGCAGTGCTGCGTCATCCACAAGCAGTCCAGCATTGGCCGAGTGAGCCAACTGATTGAGATTGTTGCCGATGCGAGACAAGTGATTGATCGACTCAGCGTCCCAGACTGGGATTGGCGGAATGATTTCGCGATCCAGCGCGGCCCGGACCAGCCAATCGGCAACGCTGAGATGGAGACCACGTGCTTTGGCGGTGATGATTTTCTTGTCGTGAGGAGTTATTCGGAGGCATAGCCTCGCTGTTTTTCTATCCATGATGAGCACCTTGTTATTATTTTTATGTCAATGCTATTGACGCATTAAGTACGCCTTTTCTTTTTCAAGCGAAGCGCCGAAAAAGCGAGCCGCGTGGGGAGGAACGAAGTGACGTACAACGCCTTTGCTCGCAATCGCGCGGCCTCAAATAAAGTATCTCACAGCTAAACCTACGAAAAACGCCGACAGGGAAACTTGGTCGTTTTCCAGGGAAATTCGGTAAGTTACCCTCAGGTTAGCCACCTTTTATGAGCGCACAGTCGTCGAGTGTCTTTCCCACTCAGGCCTTTCTTTTCCAAATTTGGACACCTAACGTCCGAATTCGGCCGTGCCATTCCGATTTCGGCCGCGCGTGGCCATACGCGGTGGTCGTCTGCCGTATTTGGCTCATTGCCACCGAAATCGCCGAAGAAAAACCGAATTGGGAAAGGAGGTGCCAATGGCTCAGCTACGTATGATCAACGAACCTGGACTGGTCGAGCAGGTGCAATCCAGCCTTTACGAGGCCGGAATGATCTCCCTGACCGAGGTCAGAGACTGCATCTCGAACCCCAGGATCCGGGATTTCTACGTGCGAGATCTCGACACCTCGGGTCTTCCGCTCGCCGGTATCAGTGCCCTGAGTGAAATCAGCATGCTGGCGGACAACTGGCAGAAAACCTATGCCATCAGCCTTGACGGCTGGCGAGACAGGCAGGGGTCGCTTCAGCTTGTCGATGGCTTCCACTTCCAGGACCCGAGCATCTCGATCGTACAGGTCTGGTACTGCGATCCACTAGAGATTCGCTCGCACGAACTGAACTGGCTGCTCGCACTGGCAGTGTCATTCACCGATTGCGAATTGCGTCGCTGCGAACGGACCTGCGGGGCGATGAACGAAGTACTCGTACCCCATGGCTTTGCGCTGGAGGACTCCTGGTTCTGAGGGCAGAACGAATCACCTAGCTCTTGAGTGAGGGCAACACTTATGGACAAAAACCTGGAATCCATCCTGTGCTCACGGTACCCCAAGCTTCTCCCTGCGCAGGGGCACGGATGCCTTCAGTTATTCGGCGTCGAATGCCACGACGGCTGGTTCGGCCTGATTTACGCGGCATGCAATTTGATACAGCAGCACATCGATTGCATAGGCTCAGAACAGGCCATTGCCTCACAGATAAAGGAAAAATTTGGCGGGCTTCGCTTTTACCACCACGGAGGGGATGACTACGTCACGGCGATAGTAGACCTTGTGGAGCAACTATCAGTGTCAGTTTGCGAGCTATGCGGGGCCCCGGGCTGCATCCACGAGCGGGATGGCTGGCTCGGCGCTCGTTGCCAACTGCATGAGCAATACAATGAAACACCACCGCCAGATTCGAGCGCCTGGCTCAGGCGGGGGGAGTCGCTGACTGAGGTACTGAAGGCAGCACTCGTGCTCTTCGCCTTCAACTCAAGCCAAACATCCCGCTGGTTGGCATCTCCGGCGAGAGCCTTCGATATGAAATCCCCTGTCGAACAACTGCAAGAGCACAACGGCTTTCGTGATGTGATGACTCTGATCGGGCGGATTGAGTATGGAGTGCTCCGGTAATCGAATCCGCGTGGCCAACCATCAGCTCAACACCAACCAGACTGGACCGGTTGGCGTCGCATAGCTGTCACGAAGCAATGCCGGCGCCAAGGGATGACTGCCCCGGGTGTCTGCTACACCATGGGCTTCTGACCTTGGCCTCGCTTTATTAGCTCTATTGCGTTGATTAGCTGTACAGCTAATCAATCTGGATTACAAAATCTGCGATGGCACACTCCGTGGATAGACACCAGCAGTCCCACTTCGAACGAGAGATGCTTGAGCTAGTCCGGCAGGCCCTGACAGAGGCTTTCGGCAGAAGCGTTCAAGCAGAATCCAGATCCACGATCATTACCTCTGCTCACTCCGTTAGCCTGCTCAAGATCGACTGGGATGGGGAACCCGCATTTGTTGCGATTGAGGTCATCCGAACTGCCTATCCCCGAGATATCCATGGGGTGCTGTGGCGCCTTGATACACTAGAGTTGTGCCCAGGAAGGGCAAAGCCAGGGACTCTCATAAAGCTGATCGCCGCTGCGCACCTCAGCCCCGGAGCGAAGTCAGCACTCAAAGACAAGGGCTACGCCTTCTTCGAACGCAGCGGAAGTCTTTTTCTGCGTACGGAAAAAATGCTCATCAATATCGAGTTCCCGTCCACGTCGTCAGCCCGTTCACACTCCGTTGATCTATTCACAGAAGCCCGTGAAAGGGCTGTACATGGACTGCTCAAAAACGCCTCTCAATGGATGGCAGGCGCAGACCTCGCAGAGCAAGCACGGACCTCCACATACACCTGTTCCGTCGTGCTACAGGAACTGGAACGTCGAGAGTGGTGCGAATCTCAAGGTGCAGGTCGAACTAAACGGCGGAGGCTCGTTCAGCCTGGAAAGCTTCTGGATGAGTGGGCTGAACATTGGCGGCAGCGAGACGTAAACAGGAGCCGCTGGTACATCTTCGTCGAACATCCTCGCCTGCTGATCGATCGGCTTAGCGAGCTGGTAAAGGAATCTGGCGTTGACTTTCCTTGGGCCTTTACCGGGGCAGCGGCAGCAAACATCTACGCCCCTTTGCTCACCCATGTTGATTCAGCTGAAATCATCGTTCCACCTGGGTATGCGACTATTCTGGGGACAACACTTAATATGAAACCCGCGCCGAAAGGCAGCAACGTCACGATCGTCGAGCGTGGTGGCGCCAGCCTGCAGTTTCGAGAGTGCTCCCCCTTGCATCCCCCCTACTTCGCCGGTCCATATATCCAGTACCTCGATCTGCTCGATGGGCGTGGAAGAAATAAAGAACTGGCAATCCATCTCAGAGAAAGACTGGAGCAGAAATGGGTGACAGTAAGCCTGTAATCTGGAAAACATCATCACGAGGTTTCAATCCACGCCCTCTCGCACGGAGTGCGACCAAAGCTCGATGCTCAGAAGGCCTAGGCAGTCTCCCAAACATGTTTTCAACGTGCGATTCGAAACGCAACGCCTCGCCCTTGGTCTTGAAGGTCTTCCGGAACCGCTTCACTGGCGATACCCGAACGTCGACCGTCCAACGTCCGTCTTCCAGCTTCGTGATCGCCACTAGACAGCCCTCCCCCAACGAAGATTTCGCTCTTCAAGGAGGTCTTTCACGTGCTTATAGATCGCGTCGAGGTCCTTTCCCTTTGCGGCGTAATGGTCGCGAATGACGGGCCAGCATTCCCATTCCTGAAGTCTGGCCATCACCCGTGAAGACCAGTACGCCATCCTCAACGGCTGGCTCAATCATGCCGAGAATCTGGAGCTGGAAGTCACTGGAGTACGGCAACCGGACGGCAGCATTAGCCGTTCAGCGCTGGAGCAAGCGAAAAGCATCTTCAGGAGCGAGGTTTACAGCAAGCATGAGGAGTTGGCCGAGCGCTCAGCCGGCACCCAGGCAACCGCTAGCAGCAAACCCCAACCGAGCGTTGCCCCCTCAAGCCCCCAGCTCACCCTAGTGCAACTGCATGCACTCCAGCAGATCGATGCGGAAGAGCTGGAGGGGCCGCTTACCAGTCGAACCCGAGATGAGTATGAGCGCTATGTGGAGCGAATCATTCGGCTGCCGCGGGGCGCTACAGGAGTCGAAAATTCTGTGATGGCGCCTCCATGATGGGGGGCAACAATGCCAGTCAGGCCACGCAGATGGTTAGCAGGAATGGAGGGGTAATCGGCATCCCCGGTAAGCAGAACCTTTTCAGGGCGGTGTTCCAGTTTAGCCAAGAGGGCAAGTGATTCATTGTTCCTCAGGTAGGCTGCGCTGGACTGTAAGCGAACGGGCATTACACGTTGCCAGCGGATACCCAGTTGTG
>NZ_JBTVPY010000023.1:0-102289 GCF_054720805.1 Pseudomonas sp. MT3 | reverse complement strand
GACAGGCTCCTACCCTACGCCATACAAGCGAGCTCGCTCGCGAACCCCAGCCTTGCAGCGGGGTTTGTTCGCGAGCAATGGCGATGGCGTCCCCCTCGCTCCTACAGGTAAGGCATCCGCGCGCGATTCAGTGCTTGATCATGATGTGCCGTGCCACGCTGTAGTCCTCCAGGCCGTACATCGACAGGTCCTTGCCGTAGCCCGATTGCTTGAAGCCGCCGTGGGGCATTTCGCTGCAGAGCATGAAATGGGTGTTCACCCAGGTGCAGCCGTACTGCAGGCGCGCCGCCACCCGCGAGGCGCGGCCGACGTCGCGGGTCCAGACCGAGGACGCGAGGCCGTAGTCGGAGTCGTTGGCCCAGCGGATCGCTTCTTCCGCATCGCCGAAGGGCGTCACCGAGACCACCGGGCCGAACACTTCGCGGCGGACGATCTCGTCGTCCTGCTGGGCGTTGGCCACCACCGTCGGTTCGTAGAAGAAGCCTTTGCCGCTCACCACATTGCCGCCCGTGGCGATGCGGATGTGCGGGCTGGCCTTGGCCCGCTCGACGAAGCCGGACACGCGGCTGCGCTGCGCCGCGGTGATCAGCGGACCGAGCTCGGTGTTCGGGTCGTTCTGCAGGCCGGTCTTCAGGCTCGCTACCGCGCTGGCGAGGTCGGCGACGAAGTTGTCGTAGATCTTCTTGCCGGCGTAGATGCGGCAGGCGGCGGTGCAGTCCTGCCCGGCGTTGTAGAAGCCGAAGGTGCGGATGCCGGCCACCACGTCTTCCAGGTCGGCGTCGTCGAAGACGATCACCGGCGCCTTGCCGCCCAGTTCCATGTGCAGGCGTTTCACGCTATCGGCGGCGCTCTTGATGATGGCCTTGCCGGTGCCCACCGAGCCGGTCAGCGAGACCATGCGCACCAGGTCGTGGCTCACCAGCGGCGCGCCCACCGTCGGGCCACGGCCGAACACCAGGTTCACCACTCCGGCGGGGAACAGCTCGGCGATGAATTCGGCGAGGCGCAGCGCGGTCAGCGGGGTCTGCTCCGAGGGCTTGAGCACCACGCAGTTGCCGGCGGCCAGCGCCGGGCCGAGCTTCCACGCCGCCATCATCAGCGGGTAGTTCCACGGCGCGATAGAGGCGACCACGCCCACCGGGTCGCGGCGGATCATCGAGGTGAAGCCGGGCAGGTACTCGCCGGCGGCGGAGCCAGGCAGCACTCGGCAGGCGCCGGCGAAGAAGCGGAACACGTCGGCGATGGCCGGGATCTCGTCGTTCAGGGCGGCGGCGTAGGGCTTGCCGCAGTTGTCGGACTCCAGACGTGCCAGCTCCTCGGCGTGCTCCTCGATGCGCTCGGCGAGACGCAGCAGGAGCATGGCGCGGTCTTTCGGCGTGGTCTGCGACCAGCCGTGGAAGGCGTGGTCGGCGGCGCGTACGGCGATGTCCACCTGGGCTTCGCTGGCCTCGGCGACCTGGCCAAGCACTTCGCCCGTGGCGGGGTTGAGGATGTCCAGCTTCTCGCCTTCGCCGGCGATGAACTGACCGTTGATCAGGAGTTTGGTTTGCATCGCGTCCTCCGTGCAGGTGCGGTTGATGGATTTGCGGGTTACTTGCCGCTGCCTGCCACGTCGCTGGTGCCCCGCGTCAGGTAATAGGCGCCGAGGATCGGCAGCATGGTGGCGAGCATCACCAGCATGGCGACGACGTTGGTGATGGGCACGTCGCGCGGTCGGCTCAGCTGGTTGAGCAGCCACAGCGGCAGGGTGCGTTCGTGGCCGGCGGTGAAGGTGGTGACGATGATCTCGTCGAACGACAGGGCAAAGGCCAGCATGCCGCCGGCCAGCAGCGCCGTGGCGATGTTCGGCAGGATGATGTAGCGGAAGGTCTGCCAGCCGTCGGCGCCCAGGTCCATGCTCGCTTCGATCAGGCTGAACGAGGTGCGACGGAAGCGGGCGATCACGTTGTTGTAGACGATCACCACGCAGAAGGTTGCGTGGCCGATGACGATGGTCAGGAAGCCGGGGTCGATGCCGAGGGTCTTGAACGCCGAGAGCAGGGCGATACCGGTGATGATGCCGGGCAGGGCGATGGGCAGGATCAGCATCAGCGAGATGCTTTCCTTGCCGAAGAAGTCGCGGCGGTACAGCGCGCCGGCGGCCAGGGTGCCGAGGAGCATGGCGATCAGCGTGGCCACGCAGGCGATCTTCACCGACAGCCAGATGGCGTCGAGCACATCGCCACGGGCGAAGGCGATGCTGAACCACTTCAGGGTGAAGCCCTGCAGCGGGAAGCTGTAGGCCGACTCCTCGGTGTTGAAGGCGTAGAGCAGGATCATCAGGATGGGAAAATGCAGGAACACCAGGCCGCCCCAGGCGGCCAGGCGCAGGAACCAGGAGGGGCGGTTGTCGTCAGAGCGCATCGAAGGCCCCCAGCCGCTTGGCGATGGAGAGGTAGACGGCGATCAGCACGATGGGCACCAGGGTGAAGGCCGCCGCCAGCGGCATGTTGCCGATCGCGCCCTGCTGCACGTAGACCATCGTACCGATGAACAGTCCGCTGGGGCCGACCAGTTGGGGGATGATGAAGTCGCCCAGGGTCAGGCTGAAGGTGAAGATCGAGCCGGCCACCACGCCGGGGAAGGCCAGGGGCAGGACGACCTGGAAGAAGGTCTGCGGCGGGCGCGCGCCGAGGTCCGCCGAGGCTTGCAGCAGCGACGGCGGCAGGCGCTCCAGCGAGGCCTGGATCGGCAGGATCATGAACGGCAGCCAGATGTAGGTGAACACCCAGAAGCGCCCGATGTGCGAGGTGGACAGGGTGTTGCCGCCCACGCCCGGCACGTTCAGCAGCAGGTCGAGCAGGCCCAGCAGGTGCAGGTGCTCGATCACCCAGTAGAGGATGCCGCCCTTGGCCAGGATCACCGTCCAGGCATAGGCCTTGACGATGTAGCTGGCCCACATCGGCAGCATCACCGCGATGTAGAAGAAGGCCTTTTCCTTGGGCCCGGCGTAGCGCGCCATGTAGTAGGCGATGGGGAAGGCGAGGATGGCGCTGGCGATGGAGACGCTGATGGCCATGCCCAGGGTGCGCAGCACGATGTCGTAGTTGGCCGGGTTGGCCAGCGTCTTGTAGTTGGCCAGGGTCAGCTCCGGCGTCACCGTCATGGTGAAGTCGTCGAAGGTGTAGAAGCTCTGCCAGAGCAGGGCGAACAGCGAGCCGATGTAGATCACCCCGAACCACAGCAGCGGCGGAATCAGCAGCATCAGCAGGTACAGCGTGCTGCGCCGGTAGAGGAAGCTGGAGAGGCCGCGCATGGGGTTCATGGCGCCGGTTCCTCCAGCAGCGGCACCAGCGCGCTGCGTGCCCAGCAGGCGGTGACCGGCTCGCCGGGCTGCGGCCGGCGCTCCTCGCGCTCGCCGTTGGGCAGGGCGGCGATCAGGCGCGCACCGTTGTCCAGTTCGATCTCGTAGCGGCTGCTGGCGCCCATGTACTGCACGTCGAACAGGGTGCCGCTGACTTCCAGCTCGCCATCGCCAGCCCGGCCGAAGCGCACGTGCTCGGGGCGCAGCGAGTGCGGACGGGGTTCGCCGAGCAGGCGCTGCGCCAGCTCCCCGCGCAGCACGTTGGCGGTGCCGACGAACTCGGCGACGAAGCGCGTGGCCGGTTTCATGTAGAGGTTGCGCGGGGTATCGACCTGTTCGATGCGGCCCTTGTTGAACACCGCCACGCGGTCGGACATGGACAGCGCCTCGCCCTGGTCGTGGGTGACGAAGATGAAGGTGATGCCCAACTGGCGCTGCAGTTTCTTCAGTTCCACCTGCATCTGTTCGCGCAGCTTGAGGTCCAGCGCGCCCAGAGGTTCGTCCAGCAGCAGCACGCGCGGGCGATTCACCAGGGCGCGGGCGAGCGCCACGCGCTGGCGCTGGCCACCGGAGAGTTGCGCCGGCTTGCGGCCGCCGTAGCCAGCCAGGGCGACCATGCCGAGGGCCTCTTCGGCGCGCTTCAAGCGCTCGGCCTTGGCCACGCCCTTCACCTTCAGGCCGTAGGCGACGTTCTCCAGCACGCTCATGTGCGGGAACAGCGCGTAGTCCTGGAAGACGGTGTTGACGTCGCGCTCATAGGGCGGCAGCCCGGCGGCTTCCTGGCCGTGGATGCGGATGGAGCCCGAGGTGGGCTGCTCGAAGCCGGCGATCAGCCGCAGGCAGGTGGTCTTGCCCGAGCCGGACGGGCCGAGCATGGAGAAGAACTCGCCGTCACGAATCTCGATGGACACCCGGTCGACGGCGCGCACATCGCCGTAATGACGGCTCACCTCGGTGAACTGGACGGCTGTGGTCATGCTGCTGGCTACCTGAGTGGCGGGGCTGCTTCAGAAAAGGTAGCGCATGGGGGCGAGGGCGTCCGGGAGGGCGGCTCTTCGTAGGAGCGAGCCTGCTCGCGAACCAGCCCCGCAGCGGGACCATTCGCGAGCAGGAGCTTGGCGTCCCCCTCGCTCCTGCAGGTCAGCAGTGAAGCGGGGCCGCGTCACCTCCCGCCCATGATCGCGATGTAGTCCTGCGTCCAGCGGCTGTACGGCACGCATTGCCCCTGGCCGCACGTGGCTTGCGGGGTCTTCCAGAAGGCGATGCGGTCGAACTGGTCCTAGCCGTTGGTGGCGCAGCCCTGAGGTCCGAGCAACTGGCTGCCGGTGCAGCCGGCGGGGGACGCGGGGACCGAGCCGAACCAGGCGGCCACGTCGCCCTGCACCTTGGGCTCAAGCGACCAGTTCAGCCACTTGTAGGCGCAGGTCGGGTGCTTGGCGTCGACGTGCAGCATGGTGGTGTCGGCCCAGCCGGTCACCCCTTCGACCGGAATGGTCGATTCGATCGGCTGCTTCTCGCCCACCAGTGCGTTGACCTGGTACGGCCAGGAACCGGAGGCGGCGACCCCCTCGTTCTTGAAGTCGCTCATCTGTACCGTTGCGTCATGCCAGTAGCGGTGGATCAGCTTCTGCTGCTCGCGCAGCAGCTTGAGGGTGGCGGCGTACTGCTCCTCGTTGAGTTCGTAGGGGTCCTGGATGCCCAGCGCGGGGTTGGTGGTCTTCAGGTACAGGGCGGCGTCGGCAATGTAGATCGGTCCGTCGTAGGCCTGCACGCGGCCCTTGTTGCTCTTGCCGTCGGGCAGCTTCTGCTCGCTGAACACCACGCTCCAGCTCAGCGGCGCCTTGGGGAAGACCTTGGTGTTGTACATCAGCACGTTCGGGCCCCACTGGTAGGGCGTGCCGTAGTGCTTGCCGTCCACCGTGTGCCACGGCGCGTTCTGCAGGCGCGGGTCGACATTCTTCCAATTGGGGATCAGGTCGATGTTGATCGGCTGCACGCGCTTGCCATAGACCAGCCGCAGAGAGGCATCGCCGGAGGCGGTGACCAGGTCGTAGCCGCCCTTGGCCATCAGGCTGACCATTTCGTCGGAGGTGGCGGCGGTCTTCACGTTGACCTTGCAGCCGGTGTCCTTTTCGAACTGAGTGACCCAGTCGTAGTTCTTGTCGCTCTCGCCGCGCTCGATGTAGCCGGGCCAGGCAATGATGTCGAGGGCGCCTTCGGGCTGGCCCAGTTGCTTGAGCGCATCGGCGGCCTGGAGGGAGGCGCTGCCGAGCAGGCTGACGCCGGCGAAGGCCAGCGCCGCGACTTTCCCTGAAGACAATTGCACTGATGACATGAGTCGACTCCTGTTGTTCTTGGTTCTGGGAGCCTCTGCGGCCGAACTGCGCCGAAAGTTGGCACCTGCGTTGACGGCAACGTACCCATCGCGGGAGGGCACGCTCTTGCAGCGTAGTTCTGGGCCCTGGGGCTGACAAGAATGTGGTCGCCAGCCCCGCGCTGGGTGTCAGTGGATGGCGTTCTTCGCCTTGCGCCCCGCCATGTGCTGCAGGTAGGCCAGCAACTGATCCAGCTCCGCGTCGCTGATCGCGTCCGGGGCGAAGCCTTTCATCCGTGCTTCCGGCCAGTGCCGCAGGCTCTGCGGATCGCGGATGTACTGCTTGAGATAACCGGCGGCGAAGTACTCGGTCGGGTTGTGCGGCAGGTTCAGGTCCGGGCCGAACTGGGAGTCGCCGGCGCCATTGAGGCGGTGGCAGGCCAGGCAGTTCTTCTGGAACTGGGCGAAGCCTGCCTGGACGGCCTTCGGCGCGTCCTTGGCCGGTAGCAGGGCGGGGAAACGCTCGGCCAGCGGCGCAAGGTAGCGGATGCTGGCGACCTGGAAGGGCCATTGTTCCGAGCCGATGCCGGCGACCTTGGGATCGGTCCAGACCAGGTAGAACGGGCCGGCCGAGGGCTTGCCGGCACCCAGCGCCGGCCAGGGCTGGTTCGGTTCTTCGATGGCCAGCCAGGCGCGCGAGCCTTGGCTGGCCAGCAGCGGCGCGGCCGGCAGTTCGGCGGCGAAACCATCCAGCGCCACGGCTTGCAGGTGGTCGCCGGACTTCACGCCGCCCAGCAGCGCGGCCAGGGGTACGGCGCGGTAATGCATGGTGCGGTTGTAGGACACGTCATTGGCGATTTCGACGTCGCGCGCCTGCGGATTGGCCAGCAGCTGTTCGGTGGTCAGGCGATGCTGGCCGTCGGGCAGGTCGAGGGTCAGGGTGGCGGCGAACGCCGTTGGGCAAAGCAGCAGCAAGGACAGCAGCAGTGGGCGCATGGTCGGTTCCGTGAGCGGGGAGGGCGGCCGAACCATAGCAGAAGGCGGGGAGCTGCGGAGGTGACGCCCGCGCTGCGTTGACCGTGGCTCGCGGATGGCGGCACGTGGTACGCAGCAACGGGGTCGCCGGTGTATTGTCCCTAGCTGACCAGACGACTCAGGTTGGGGATGATCAGCACCACTGTGGTGGCAAAGACGATCAGGCTAGCCTGACGCCATTTTCTTGATTGTCGATCCATCATGGCCTTCCGCCTTTCTTGTTGTTGGCCTGGTTCCGATCCGCACTCACGGCCTGTCGGCAGTGGAGCCAGCGCCTTGGCTTCTGGTTCCGTTGCCACCCCGGCAAAACCCGGCGGCGGCACTCTTGGCATTTTCTACGAATTGAAGTTGCAAGATGGAGTCTAAGCCTGGAGCGACGCGGGCTTAGACCATCTGGCAGCAAGTCCTGCAGGTTCAGGCATATTCCATCTATATGACGATGGCGTGACAGCTCTGGCCCGCGTAGCGACCGTTTGTCCGGCTTCCGTCGCAGGCCTTGCATAGAGCCTCCGGCCTTCTGCCCGCCGGTCGGAGGTTGAGCGTGGCGGTCAATGCGCCTGAGCGCTGCGGTCATTGTCGATGGCCGTCACGCCGCTAAGGTAGGCCGACACGCCACGCCTGCGTGACGACAACTCTAAGAGAGAACGCCATGACCGAAGCATTCATTTACGACGCGGTGCGCACTCCCCGCGGCAAAGGCAAGAAGGACGGCGCGCTGCACAGCGTCAAGCCGGTCAACCTGATGGCCGGCGTCCTGCGCGCGCTGCAGCAGCGCAACCGGCTGGACACCACCCAGGTCGATGACCTCGTGCTGGGCTGCGTGACTCCGGTGGGCGACCAGGGCGCAGACATCGCCAAGACCGCCGCGCTGGTGGCCGACTGGGACGAAACGGTTGCCGGCATGCAGATCAACCGCTTCTGCGCCTCGGGCCTGGAGGCGGTCAACCTGGGCGCCATGAAGGTACGTTCGGGCTTCGAGGACCTGGTGGTGGTCGGCGGCGTAGAGTCGATGTCCCGCGTGCCGATGGGCTCCGACGGCGGCGCCTGGGCGATGGACCCGGAAACCAACCTGCACACCAGCTTCGTCCCCCAGGGCATTGGCGCCGACCTGATCGCCACCCTGGAAGGCTTCAGCCGCACCGACGTCGACGCTTTCGCCCTGCGTTCCCAGCAGAAGGCCGCCAAGGCCCGCGCCGAAGGGCTGTTCGGCAAATCCCTGGTGCCGGTGACCGACCAGAACGGCATCGTCCTGCTCGACCATGACGAGTTCATCCGCGCCGATTCCACCCTCGAAGGCCTCGGCGCGCTCAAGCCCAGCTTCGAGATGATGGGGCAGATGGGCTTCGACGCCACCGCGCTGCGCAAGTACAGCCATGTGGAGCGCATCGAGCACGTGCACACGCCGGGCAACAGCTCCGGCATCGTCGACGGCGCCGCCGCCATGCTCATCGGCTCCGAAGCCAAGGGCCGCGAGCTGGGCCTGAAGGCGCGCGGGCGCATCGTCGCCACCGCGGTGACCAGCAGCGACCCGACCATCATGCTCACCGGCCCCGCGCCGGCCACCCGCAAGGCACTGGCCAAGGCGGGTCTCAAGGCCGAGGACATCGACCTCTACGAGGTGAACGAAGCCTTCGCCTCGGTGGTGATGAAGTTCATGAAGGACATGGGCGTGCCGGAGAGCAAGGTCAACGTCAACGGCGGGTCCATCGCGATGGGCCACCCGCTGGGCGCCACCGGCTGCATGATCCTCGGCACCCTGCTGGACGAGCTGGAGCGGCGCAACCTGCGCTACGGCCTGGCCACCCTCTGCGTGGGCGGCGGCATGGGTATCGCCACCATCATCGAACGAATCTGACTTTTGGTAGGAGCGGACTTGCTCGCGAACCGCCCAGAGCTTCGCGAGCAAGGACTGGGCGCCCCCCTCGCTCCTACAGGTCCCCACCACGGGAAGAGAACAAAAATGACCGACGCCATCCGTTACGAGAAAGGCCAGGACAACATCGTCGTCCTGACTATGGACATGCCCGGCCAGAGCGCCAACATCATGAACGGTGCGTACCGCGAGGCCATGACCGGCATCGTCGCGCGCCTGGAAGCCGAGAAGGATTCGATCGCCGGCGTGGTGCTCACCTCGGCGAAGAAGACCTTCTTCGCCGGCGGCGACCTCAATGAACTGATCAAGGTCACCCGGGCAGAAGCGCAAGCCTTCTACGAAGGCATCCTGGTCATCAAGGGCCAGCTGCGCCGCCTGGAAACCCTCGGCAAGCCCGTGGTCGCCGCCATCAATGGCGCGGCCCTGGGCGGCGGCTGGGAAATCTGCCTGGCCTGCCACCACCGTATCGCCCTGGACGAAAGCCACGTCCAGCTCGGCCTGCCGGAAGTCACCCTGGGCCTGCTGCCCGGTGGCGGCGGCGTGGTGCGCATGGTGCGCCTGCTCGGCCTGGAGAAAGCCCTGCCGTACCTGGCCGAGGGCAAGAAGGTACGTCCGGACCAGGCGCTCAAGGCCGGCCTCATTCACCAACTGGCGTCCAGCCGCGAAGACATGCTGGCCAAGGCCCGCGAGTGGATCGCCGCCAACCCGGCCGCCAAGCAGCCGTGGGACAGCGCCGGCTACAAGATCCCCGGAGGCACGCCGGCAAGCCCGGCTGTGGCGCAGATGCTGGCCATCGCCCCGTCCGTGCTGCGCGACAAGACCAAGGGCTGCTTCCCGGCGCCGGAGAAGATCATGTGCGCCGCCGTGGAAGGTGCGCAGGTGGACTTCGACACCGCGCAACTGATCGAGGCGCGCTACTTCACCGAGCTGACCACCGGCCAGGTGGCGAAGAACATGATCGGCACCTTCTGGTTCCAGCTCAACGAGATCAACGCCGGCAAGTCGCGCCCGCAGGGCATCGCGCCGCAGCAGACGAAGAAGGTCGGGGTGATCGGCGCCGGCATGATGGGCGCGGGCATCGCCTACGTCTCGGCCGCCGCCGGCATCGAGGTGGTGCTCAAGGACGTCTCCATCGAATCGGCTGAGAAGGGTAAGGCCTACTCCGCCGGCCTGCTGGACAAGAAGGTCGGCAAGGGCCAGATGAGCGCCGAGAAACGCGACGCCTTCCTCGCGCGGATCAAGCCGACCGCCAGCGACGCCGACTTCGAAGGCTGCGACCTGATCATCGAAGCCGTGTTCGAAGACCGTGGCCTGAAGGCCAGGGTCAGCGCTGCTGCCGAGTCCTCCGCGCTGCCGGACGCGGTGATCGCCTCCAACACCTCGACCCTGCCGATCACCGGCCTGGCCGAAGCCGTGGCGCGGCCGCAGAAATTCATCGGCCTGCACTTCTTCAGCCCGGTGGACAAGATGCCGCTAGTGGAGATCATCCGTGGCGAGAAGACCGACGACGCCACCCTGGCCCGCGCCTTCGACTACGTCCTGCAGATCAAGAAGACTCCGATCGTCGTCCACGACAGCCGCGGCTTCTTCACTTCCCGCGTGTTCGGCACCTTCACCAACGAAGGCGTGGCCATGCTCGGCGAGGGCGTGTCGGCGGCGATGATCGAGAACCAGGCGCGCCAGGCCGGCATGCCGGTGGGCCCGCTGGCGATCAGCGACGAAGTGTCCATGAGCCTGATGAGCCACATCCGCGAGC
This sequence comes from Pseudomonas sp. MT3, assembly GCF_054720805.1. NCBI lineage: Bacteria > Pseudomonadati > Pseudomonadota > Gammaproteobacteria > Pseudomonadales > Pseudomonadaceae > Pseudomonas > Pseudomonas sp. MT3. Next base: position 91,968 of record NZ_JBTVPY010000023.1, on the reverse strand, counting down.
AGACCCGCAAGGATCTGGAGGCCGAAGGCAAGGTGATGCCGCAGCACCCGGCCTTCGCCGTGGTGGACCTGATGGTCAACGAATACAAGCGCCCGGGCAAAGCCGCTGGCGCCGGTTTCTACGACTACCCCGCCAATGGCAGGAAGCGCCTGTGGCCGGAACTGAAGCAGCGCTTCGAGAAGGCCGACGCGCAGATATCCGCCGAGGACGTACGCGACCGCATTCTCTTCGTGCAGGCCATCGAGACGGTGCGCTGCGTGGAGGAGGGCGTGCTGACCTCCACCGCCGACGCCAACATCGGCTCGATCTTCGGCATCGGCTTCGCGGCCTGGAGCGGTGGTGCGTTGCAGTTCATCAACCAGTACGGTCTGAAGGACTTCATCGCCCGCGCCCAGTACCTGGCCGAGCAGTACGGCGAGCGCTTCCTGCCGCCGGCGCTGCTGCTGGAGAAGGCCGCCCGCGGCGAGAATTTCTGAACGTACCTGTAGGAGCGAGCTTGCTCGCGAACCCAGCCTCGCAGCGGGGCTGTTCGCGAGCAGGCCCGCACCTGCAAGGTCTGGGGACTCGCATAGGGTTTTCGGCGTGCAGTTAGTCGCTATTTAAAGAAGCAACCGGTCCCGTGACCGGTTTTTTCTTGCCTGCGCAAACCGTAGGACGACGCCTTCCCATTAATTCGGTGGAGGCCACGGCGCGTACGGCGGGCAACTTGGGCTTTGCCACGCAGGTAGTGGCGGACGCCCGCTTCGCCTTCGACAAGCGTGATTTCAACGGTGTGCTGCGCCGCGCGGAAGAGGTCCACGCCATGTCCCTGGGCAACCTGCAAGGCGCATATGCACAGGTACTGGAGACGAACTCGATCCTGCGAACGCTGTCCTTGGGCTGAATCCTTGCCGACCGGCCGTCACCCCTGTGCGTCCATGCAATTGAAGGGCGGCGGCTTTTCCGGTATTTCCCCTGAAATTCCTGCACAAGAATCGGCGCTGCCATCTTGTGTGGTGAAAAAATAGGGCGTAATTTTCACGCGCGTTTCATAGTGTCAGGAAAACCACCGTTATCAGCCGCTAACCCCCCAGGAATCACCTCTGCATGTCGTTGCATATCTGCATTCTGGAAACCGACATCCTCCGTCCCGAACTGATCGACCAGTACAAGGGCTATGGCTGGATGTTCCAGCAACTGTTCGCCAAGCAACCCGTTCCGGCCGAGTTCAAGGTCTACAACGTGGTGGAAGGGCATTACCCGCCCGACGATGAGAAGTTCGATGCGTACCTGGTGACCGGCAGCAAGGCGGACTCCTTCGGCACTGATCCCTGGATCCAGACCCTCAAGGACTACGTGCTCAAGCTCTACGAGCGCGGTGACAAGCTGCTGGGCGTGTGCTTCGGCCACCAGTTGCTGGCGCTGGTGCTCGGCGGCAAGACCGAGCGTGCTAGCCAGGGCTGGGGCGTGGGCATCCACGACTATCGCATCGAGGAGCAGCCGGAGTGGATGAGCCCGGCGTCGGGCGATGGCCTGACCCTGCTGGTCAGCCACCAGGACCAGGTCACCGAGCTGCCCCACGGCGCGCGTCGCATCGCCTCCAGCGACTTCTGCCCGAACGCGGCCTACGCCATCGGTGATCAGGTGCTGTGCTTCCAGGGCCATCCTGAGTTCCAGAGCGACTACTCCCAGGCCATCCTCGAGCTGCGCAAGCACGTCTTCAGCGAGCCGGTGTTCCAGTCCGGCATCGACAGCCTCTCGCGTCCGCACCAGGGCACGACCGTCGGCGAATGGATGATGCGCTTTGTCCAGCAAGGTCGTGACGAGAAGAAGAGCGTAGCCTGACGCCTGCCGCGCTGACTGAAAACGCCGCTCATTCGAGCGGCGTTTTTGTTTGTGCCTTGGGGTGGTGTTACGGGTGAGATTGGTGCGAATCCGGGTCGATCGCGGACGGAGTCCGCTCCTACGGAAGGTTCCGGCGGGCGTAGGAGGACTTTGTCCGCGATTGCTTTTCGGTTTACACAATCACAGCCAATCCGCCTGCTTGAAACTGATGTACAGCCCTACGCAGCCCAGCGCCAGCAATCCCATGATCAGGAAGTAGCCATAGTGCCAGCGCAGCTCCGGGATGTATTCGAAGTTCATCCCGTAGATGCCGGCCACCGCCGTGGGAAAGGCGAGGATCGCCGCCCAGGCGGCGAACTTGCGCTGCACCACGCTCTGCCGCGAGGACTCCAGCAGCAGGCCGACCTCGATGGTCTGGCTGGCTACGTCGCGCAGGGTGGTGAGGTCTTCCAGCAGGCGGTTGACGTGGATCGCCACGTCGCGGAAATAGGGGCGCATCTGCTTGTCGATGAAGGGGAAGTCGAGCCGCTGCAGTTCCTGGCAGATCTCCACCATCGGCGCGGCATAGTGCTTGAGCTTGAGCACTTCGCGGCGCAGGCCGTAGATCTTCTCGATCTGCTCCTGGGTCAGCGGCTTGCGTAGTACCTGCTGCTCCAGTTCTTCTATTTCCTCGCGAATGGCCTCCACCACCGGCTCGTAGTTGCCCACCACGAAGTCGAGCAGGGCGTAGAGCACGAAGTCGGTGCCGTGGGCCAGCAGCAGTGGCCGCGCTTCGCAGCGCTGGCGGACCTGCGAGTAGGACTGGGAGAAACCGTGACGTGCGCTGATGATATAGCCGATGCCGGCGAACAGGTGGGTTTCCACGAACATCAGCCTGTTATCGGCACGGATCGGCGAGTAAATGACGATGAACAGCGCATCGCCGAATGTCTCCAGCTTGGGCCTGCTGTGCTTCTCCAGGGCATCGGAGACGGCCAGTTCGTGCAGGTTGAACTGTCGCTGCAGGTCGTACATTTCCTCCGGTGTCGGCTCCTGCAGGCCGGTCCAGACGAAGTGGTCGGGCTGGCAGGCCCAGCGATAGCCGGCTTCCAGGGGAATGTCGGCGACCTTGTGGCCCTTGCTGTACACGGCGGATGCGATGACTCGGCCCATGATGACTCCCCCAACGGCGGCTGGTGCGCGGGATCGCTCGGCCCACGACGCGGACTCTCACGCGGACAGTGTTGGACATGGTGGCCGGCCGCGCCAGCCGGAAGGCATCAGGAGCGTGGGCGCAGGGCGTCCTGCAGGCCTTGCAGGGCGACCGGCAACGCCTGGTTGATACGGGTGAAGAGCCCGGTTCTGTCGATGTTGTCCACGGGCGCGCGGCGGACGCTGTCGTAGCCGGCAGCCAGTGCCATGACCACCAGGATCACGATGGTATAGAGCCCCAGGACGGCGAGGGCGCCGTTGCGAGCGTAGCGATGGGCCTGGCGATTCATGGTGGCGACTCGGGCGATGGGTTGCGATGGCTCAGTGTCGCTGTCGCCCCGCGCGGTGAATAACGAAGCCGGTTGCTTTCGAATATCAGGGGAATTGATGGTCGCCCGGAGCCTTGGGCGTCGCAGGGCGCGGCTGGAGTGCTCGGAAGTTTCCGAGAGCTGGACAGGGTTCATGGGCGTTTGACCCGCATCAAACATGGGCTGGTTGCCGGGCGTAACGTGAAAGTCAGGGGGTAGCGCGACGCTGCCTCGGACATTCCGAACGCAAGGAACTTCCCATGATCCGATACGTTGAAGGCGACATTCTGCTCAGCAAGGCCCAGGTCATCGCGCACGGCATCGCACCGCAGGACCATTTCGATTCCGGCCTGGCCCTGGCCCTGCGCGAGCGCTGGCCGTCGATGGTGCGCGACTACCGTCACGCCGCCCATTCGGATGCGCCGCAGTCCGGCTCGATCTGGGTCTGGTCGGGTGTCGATGCCGAAGGTGGCACCCGCTGCATTGTCAATCTGCTGACTCAGGACATGCAGGGCGCGGGGCGTGCCGCGCGGCCGGCGAAGGCGACACTGGAGAACGTCGGGCATTGCCTGAAGGAGCTCGCCCGGTATCTGCAGAGCGAAAGGGTCGCCAGCGTGGCGCTGCCCTGCCTGGCAACCGGTGTCGGCGGGCTCGACTGGAAGGATGTGAAGCCTCTGGTGGAGCGTTACCTGGCCGGCCAGGACACCACCGTGGTGGTCTACGAGGTCTACCGCAAGGGCGTGGCCGCCGCTGAGTGACGGCGCCTCGATACCCTTGAAAGGCCCGGCCGCAAGCCGGGCTTTTCGTATCGGGTTCGATGGCATGATGTCACCTGCTGTGGGTGAGACCGGCGTTACCCCTGTTTGGCGGCGGCTTCCACGTTCACCGGATGGCTGGCGGCCTGCTCGGTCGGCTGTTGCTGCACGCTGTGGGTCAGCTTGACCATGCGGTCCTGCATCAGCGGGGATTCTTCGGCGAAGCTGGCCTGGGCGGCGAACGTGGTGGCAGCGGCAAGGATGGTTGCGGCGATAACGTTGAGTTTCATGATGAACACCTCCGATGGGGTTTTCTCTGGGTTCATCTATAGGTTAATCCGCAATAATTTTTGAAAAATAGCGATTCGGATTAATCAGTGTTGCTAAAAGAGCAATAGTAAATGTTCGTTATCCGGCGTATGGGCGGAAAAAAGCCCGGCACGGGGCCGGGCTTCGCTTGCGGCCTGCGTCAGCCGAGGTGTTTCTTGTCCAGCTCGATGGAGCGGTCGAGGGTTTCCAGCAACTGCTTGCGCACTTTCAGCTTGGTGTTGCGGTGGGCGGTCATGTTGAGCTTTTTCAGATGGCGCGCGGCTTCCAGGGCGGCTTCCTGCAGTTGCTCGGCCGGCACCACCTTGTCGAGGAAGCCCGCGTCCACGGCATCGCGCGGGTTGAACATCTCGGCGTTGATCACCGAGCGGGTGAAGGCCGAGCGGCGCAGGCGGTCGCGGGCCAGTTCGATACCGACGTGGTGCATGGTCATGCCGATGGCGACTTCGTTGAGGCCTATCTGGAACGGGCCCTCAATGCCGATGCGGTAGTCCGCCGAGAGCAGCAGGAAGGCACCCTTGGCCACCGCATGGCCGGTGCAGGCCATGATGATCGGGTAGGGATGGGCGAGCATGCGGCGCGCCAGGCTGGAGCCGGCAGCCACCAGGTTGACGGCGTTTTCCGGCCCGGAGGTCATCACTTTCAGGTCGTAGCCACCGGAGAGGATGCCGGGTTGGCCGGTCACGATGACCACGGCCCGATCCTGTTCCGCCCGATCCAGTGCCTGGTTGAAGGCCTCGATGACGGCGGGGGAGATCGCGTTCACCTTGCCGTTGCTCAGGGTCAGGGTGGCGATGCCGTCTTCGAGTTGGTAGGTGATCAGCTCACTCATGGCGCTAGTCCTTGGTTGGAAGTGGGCCAGAACATACTGGCGAGGGGGGCGGGCGTAAAGCACTTTGGCTGACCGGTGAGTCACCCATGATCCGGGCCGTGTGGGGAGTCGTACGCATTTCCTGGAAGCTGTCGTGGAGGGAGTTCGAGGGTGCTGTTAAGCTGCCACTACTCCTGTTGTGACACCCAGCTCTCGCAAGGACCGCCGCTTCATGTCGAAACTCGTCAAATGGATATTCATCGCTGTGGTCGCCATTGCCTTGATCATCAAGGCATCGTTGTGGCTGTCCGTGCGCAGCATCGTCAATGACGCGGTTGCGGCGTTGTCGCCGATGATGGAGATCCGCTATGGCGGCATCTCCTCATCCTTCGACGGTCGGGTCGGGCTCAAGAATGTCGTGATCAACGTGCCCCTGGCCCACGACAGTCTCAAGGTGGCCCACGCCCAGTTGAAGTTCGATAGCCTGAAGGAGCTGCTGAGCTTCAAGGAGCGTCTGGCCGAGCGGAAGTTGCCGGAACAGCTGGCGCTGGAGCTGCAAGGCGTGGAGTTGCAGGTGCATGGCCCGTTCGTGCAGCAGCTGTATAGCGTGCCGGCCGAGAAGAGCGCCTTCACCGCGATGAGCGAAGTGGCCTGCGGCAATGTCCGCAATATCGGCGTGGATGAGCTGTTGCAGATGGGCTATCGCACCCTGCAGTCGGATATCGAGTTCTCCTACCGCTTCGAGCCGGGTGCGCAGAAGCTCACTTTCAATTTGCGCAGCGATGCTCGCGACATGCTCGATGCGCGCGTGAGCATGTCGCTGGCCAATGTGTCCGAGCGTCCGGGCGACATGCGCCTGAACCCGCCACGGATCTCGCAGGTCACCGTGGAGATGGACGACAACCAGTACCAGCGGCGGGTCACCGAGTTCTGTCGTGGCAAGCTCGGTCTCGACCAGCCGGCCTACCTGGCACTGGCGCTGGAGAAATTCGACAAGGCCCTGCGTCAGCAGCGTATCGCCCTGGACAAGCCGCTGCTCGATGCCTATGGCCGCTACCTGGGCGACCCTCGTTCGCTGCGTATCGAGCTGACCCCGACCGAGGGGATGACGTGGGATGGTCTACAGTTCTTCGAGCCCAAGGATGTGATCGCCATGTTGCGCCCCAGCATCCTGGTCAATCAGGAAGCGGTGTCCCAATTGGGTTTCGCCTGGGTTGATCCGCTGAAGCGCAAAATCACTCCGGAAAACGACCTTCAGAGGGTTTCGGCTGAAGAAACGGTTGAGTCGAAGGCTAGAACGCAGCAATATGAGTTCGTTAGCGTTGACAGCCTTGCCCAGTACACCGGCAAGCGCCTGCAGTTCATCACGTTTGATGGTGCCTATTACCAGGGTGTGCTGCACAAGGTGGAGAACGGCCGAGCCTATATCACCGTCCTGCTTGGGACGGGCTCTGCAGAAATGTTCCTCCGCCTGAACAAGATCAATCAGGTGCGGGTCATGTTGTGAGACCCCAGAAGGAGAGAGCAAGTGAGTGACTCGTTGTCCATCCATCATGATGAAACCAGCCACCAGTTCGTCACGACGGTGGACGGCCATCGTGCCTACCTGGCCTACATGGATCTGGGCAAGCAGACGCTCGACATCTACCGCACCTTCGTCCCGGACAGCCTGCGCGGCCGCGGCATCGCCGCCGCCCTTACCGAGCACGCCCTGCAGTACGCCGAGCGCAAGGGCTACAGCGTGATCCCGTCGTGCTCCTACGTGGAGCGCTACCTGGAGCGCCGCCAGCGCCATACCGATACCGCGCTCTGATCCTCGGATCACTGGCAAAAAAGCCGGGCTCATGCCCGGTTTTTTATTGGTCTTTTTGTAGGATCCTCGGCAATGGTGGGCGCATGAAAAAGCCGGGCAATCGCCCGGCTTTTCGTTCGTGCCTTGAGCCTAGCCTCAACCGCGCTGACGCTTGGGCAGGACGTCCTTGAGCTTGGCGTGCATACTGCGCACGGCCTTTTCGGTGGCGTCCCAGTCGATGCAGGCATCGGTGATCGACACGCCGTACTGTAGCTGGCACAGGTCCTTGGGGATTGGCTGGCTGCCCCAGCCCAGGTGGCTTTCCACCATCAGGCCAACGATGGAGTTGTTGCCCTCGGCGATCTGGTTGGCGACGTTGTCCATCACCAGCGGCTGCAGGGCCGGATCCTTGTTGGAGTTGGCGTGGCTGCAGTCGACCATCACGTTCAGCGGAATCTTCGCCTTGGTCAGTTCCTGTTCGCACAGGGCGACGCTGACCGAGTCATAGTTCGGCTTGCCGTTGCCACCGCGCAACACCACGTGGCCGTAAGCGTTGCCCTTGGTGGTGACGATGGACACGCCGCCTTCCTGGTTGATACCGAGGAAACGGTGCGGGCTGGAAACCGACTGCAGGGCGTTGATCGCCACGGTCAGGCTGCCGTCGGTGCCGTTCTTGAAGCCGACCGCCGAGGACAGGCCGGAAGCCATCTCGCGGTGGGTCTGGGATTCGGTGGTGCGCGCGCCGATGGCCGACCAGCTGATCAGGTCCTGCAGGTACTGCGGGGAGATCGGGTCGAGCGCCTCGGTGGCGGTGGGCAGGCCCATCTCGGCGAGGTCGCGCAGCAGTTGGCGGCCGATGTGCAGGCCGTCCTGGATCTTGAAGGAGTCGTCCAGGTAGGGGTCGTTGATCAGGCCCTTCCAGCCGACGGTGGTGCGCGGCTTCTCGAAGTACACGCGCATCACCAGGAACAGCGTGTCGGAGACTTCCGCGGCCAGCACCTTCAGGCGCTCGGCATATTCGTGGGCGGCCTTGATGTCGTGGATCGAGCAGGGGCCGATCACCACGAACAGGCGATGGTCCTTGCCGTCGAGGATGTCGCGGACGACCTGGCGGCCGTTGGCGACAGTGCGCAGGGCGGCGTCGGTCAGGGGGATTTCGCGCTTGAGCTGCTCCGGCGTGATCAGTGTCTCGTTGGAGGCAACGTTAAGGTCGTCGATCTGTAAATCAGCCATCGTGGTACTCAATCAGGTCACGGGTGCCGGCCGCCAGGAATCCCCGTGCGATGGGGCGCAGGCAAATGTGTCGCTAAGGGGAACCCGAACCTTAACCGTTCAGGCGTAGCCTCGACAATGGCCCGATGCAGGAAAATGCCCGCAACACGGGCATTTGCGCGACTTTCTGCGGGGTGGCGATCAGACCGCGCAAAACAATGGGAAGTCCTGGGCGTTGTGCGCGATCCATTCCAGGGCGAGCTCTTCGATGGGTTGGGCGACGCCCGACTCCTGCTCGCGCCGCCGCCGGTAGCGTTCTATCTGGCACACCTGCTCGACCATGCGGGCACGGAACAGGGTGTCTTCGTCGATGAAGGCGATGCCCACGACGTACTCGCTGTTCTGCTTGCGGCTCCAGGCCACGACGCCCGGATAGCGGGCGGCATCGCCCAGCAGGGGGATGCGCAACTCGATGGACGTGCCGCGGCGAAAGCCCCGCGGCGAGTTGCACGCCACGCCGCCGAGGCTGATATTGTGCAGGCGCTGGCGCGGCAGGAAGGTCTGCTTGCGGATGACCAGCTCAACCGGAAGGTCACAAGGGTGACGCAGGAACTGACGCATGACGGAATGCTCCGACTGCAATCTTTCTAGTCTTGGCCATTTGAGTATAGTGCCGGCCCTGGAGCTGACCGACCTGGACGCCGACCGCCGGCTGCTTTCCCTGACTGGCGTGTCGCTGCTGGTGTTCACCAGCGAGGGCTGTTCGTCCTGTCGCTGGGCGCGGGCGACGCTGCCGACGTTCGGGCTCCCGGTGGATCGTCTGTGCTGGATCGATGCCGGCCACAGTGGCGGGATGGTGGCGCGCTACGGCGTGTTTCACCTGCCGGCCTTGTTCCTGGTGCGTGACGGCCATTTTCTCGGCCCGGTCCACGCGGCCCTGCGTCCCGAATCCCTGATCGAAGCCTTGTGCGCCGGCCTGTCGCGCCCGGCTGAGGAGTTGCCTTGATGAATCTGCGAATCGGCATCATTGGAACCGGCGCCATCGGCGGTTTCTATGGCCTGATGCTGGCCCGTGCCGGCTATGACGTGCATTTCCTGCTGCGCAGCGAGTACCCGGCCGTGATGGAGAATGGACTGCGCCTGAACAGCCTGGTGCACGGCGAACTGAGCCTGGCGCCGGTGAATGCCTACGAGGATGTGTCCCGGATGCCCCCTTGCGACTGGCTGCTGGTTGGCGCCAAGACCACCAGCAATGCCAGCCTGGCGCCCCTGATCGCCCAGGCGGCCGCCCAGGGGGCCAAGGTCCTGCTGCTGCAGAACGGCCTGGCCGTCGAGGACGAGTTGCGCGCGCTGCTGCCGGATCACCTGCATCTGCTGGGCGGCCTCTGCTTCATCTGCGTGCACCGCGCCGCGCCGGGTGTCGTCGAGCACCAGGCCTTCGGCGCGGTGAACATCGGGTATCACTCCGGCCAGGCGGCGGATGAGCCGGCGCGCCAGGCGATCGTCGAAGAAGGCGTCGGGCTGTTCCGCAACGCCGAACTGGATTCCAATGCCATGCCCAGTCTGGAGCTCGCACGCTGGCAGAAGCTGGTCTGGAACATTCCCTACAACGGTCTCTCGGTGCTGCTCGACAGCGGTACCCGGGCGATCATGGACAACCCCGACAGCCGTGCGCTGGTCGCCGAGCTGATGGAGGAGGTCGTGGCGGGCGCAGCGGCCTGTGGTCATGCGCTGCCGTCGAACATCGTCGGCGCGATGCTGGCCTCGACCGACGCCATGCCGGACTACCTGCCGAGCATGTACCACGATTTCGCGCAGTGCCGTCCGCTGGAACTGGGCGCGATCTACGCCGCGCCGCTGGAGGCCGCGCGCAAGGCAGGGCGCGAGCTGCCGAGGATCGAGGCGCTGTACCGCGCCCTGCGCTTCATCGATGCGCGCAACCAGGCTCGTTGAGCCGCGACACCGGAGGGCGATATGGCGAAGGGGCTGGGCGACAAACTGGTGGTGGCGATCTCCTCGCGGGCGCTGTTCGACCTGCGCGAGAGCCATCAGGTGTATGAGCGCGAGGGTGTCGAAGCCTATCGCCAGTACCAGATCGCTCGAGAGGACGAAGTACTACCGCCCGGCGATGCCTTTGCGCTGGTGCAGAAGCTGCTGGCGCTCAACGGCGACTCGGACAGCGCGCCGGTGGAGGTCATTCTGGTCTCGCGCAACAGCGCCGATACCGGCCTGCGGGTGTTCAACTCGATCCAGCACTACGATCTGGGCATTTCCCGCGCCGCCTTCGTCGGTGGCCGCAGCCCCTATCCCTACCTGAAGGCATTCAACTGCCACCTGTTCCTCTCCACCCACATCGACGATGTTCGCAGTGCGTTGGACGCCGGTTTCGCCGCTGCCACCATTCTTTCCGGAGGCACCCGGCGGGAGAACAATGGAGAGCTGCGCTTCGCCTTCGACGGCGATGCGGTGCTGTTCTCCGACGACTCCGAGCGCGTCTACCAGCAGGGCGGGCTGGAAGCGTTCCAGACCCATGAGCGCGAGTCCGCCCGCCAGCCGCTGGGTGGTGGTCCGTTCAAACCCTTCCTCGCGGCGCTCAACCGGGTGCAGCAGGCATTCCCGCAGGAGTCCTGCCCGATCCGCACGGCGCTGGTCACCGCCCGTTCGGCGCCGGCCCACGAGCGGGTGATCCGTACGCTGCGCGAATGGGACATCCGCCTCGACGAGTCGCTGTTCCTCGGTGGCCTGGACAAGGCCGCGTTCCTCGAAGCCTTCGCCGCCGACGTGTTCTTCGACGACCAGGCGGGGCACTGCGAAAAGGCCTGCGAAGTGGTCGCCACCGGGCATGTGCCGCATGGCGTCAGCAACGAGAAACAGGCTGCCGGATAGCCGTCCGGGCGCGACGTAGGGTCCCTGCGGAGCGTCGGGCGTTCTGCTGCTACGCTGCTGATAGGCCCGCCGCGTAGGCAGTAGGAGGCCGCATGATCCGATCGATTCTTTACGCCACCGACCTTGGCCTCTATGCGCCGTATGTCCTCCAGCATGCCCTCTCGCTGGCCCGCGCCTATGGGGTCCAGTTGTATGTGGTGCATGCCGTGGAGCCGCTGGGCCTGTTCGCCGAGTCGGTGCTGCAGACCTATCTGGACGAAAACACGCTCAAGGAAATGCGCGCCAACGGCCTGGACAACGTCATGGGCAGCATCGAGCAGCGCGTGATGGAAGGTTTTCGCGACGAACTGGGGGAGCCGCGCCAGGACGCGGAGCTGATTCATTCCGTGCGGGTCATTCAGGGGGACCCGCCGATGGTGATTCTCGATGAGGCGCGACGTCTCGGGGTGGATCTGATCGTGGCCGGCAGCCACAGCCACGGGGAAGGGCTGAACACGCCGCTGGGGCGCACCGCGGGGCGTCTGGTGCAACTGGCGGAGGTTCCGCTGTACCTGGTGCCGATGCTCCAGCATCGCTGAGCCATTGTGACAGTGCGTCGGGCAAAGCCTGAATTTCCGTATGGCTTTAGACGAATGGCATGCAGATCGAAAAAAAACGTCTAGTTTTATTCCTTAAACCATTAATATGGTTATAAAACATAAGCCCCTGATCGCGGGTCGCGACATTCTTTCCGAGGGAATTCCATGAAGCTCCAGCAATTGCGCTATATCTGGGAAGTCGCGCACCACGATCTGAACGTTTCGGCCACCGCGCAAAGCCTGTATACGTCCCAGCCCGGCATCAGCAAGCAGATCCGCCTGCTCGAGGACGAGCTGGGCGTCGAAGTCTTCGCCCGCAGCGGCAAGCACCTGACCCGCGTCACCCCGGCCGGCGAGCGCATCATCAATACCGCCGGCGAGATCCTGCGCAAGGTCGAGAGCATCAAGCAGATCGCCCAGGAGTTCTCCAACGAGAAGAAGGGCACGCTGTCCATCGCCACCACCCACACCCAGGCGCGCTACGCGCTGCCGGGCGTGATCAGCGGCTTCATCAAGCAGTACCCGGACGTTTCCCTGCACATGCATCAGGGCACGCCGATGCAGATCGCCGAAATGGCCGCCGACGGCACCGTCGATTTCGCCATCGCCACCGAAGCGCTGGAGCTGTTCGGCGACCTGATCATGATGCCGTGCTACCGCTGGAACCGTTGCGTGATCGTCCCCCAGGGCCACCCGCTGACCAAGGTGCCGAAGCTGACCCTGGAACTGCTGGCCGAGCAACCCATCGTCACCTACGTGTTCGGTTTCACCGGCCGCTCCAAGCTCGACGAAGCCTTCAACCAGCGTGGCCTGGTACCGAAGGTGGTGTTCACCGCCGCCGACGCCGACGTGATCAAGACCTATGTGCGCCTGGGGCTGGGGGTGGGTATCGTCGCCCACATGGCGGTCGATCCGAAGCTCGACAGCGACCTGGTGATGCTCGACGCCAGCCACCTGTTCGAATCCAGCGTGACCAAGATCGGTTTCCGTCGCGGTACCTTCCTGCGTGGCTTCATGTGCGACTTCATCGAGAAGTTCGCCCCGCACCTGACTCGCGACCTGCTGGCCAAGGCTGTGCAGTGCCACAACAAGACCGAGCTGGACGAGTTGTTCGAAGGCATCGAGCTGCCGGTCTACTGATCGCATTCCGCGCCTGATTCTTCGGCGCGGGCCCACGGAAGAACGCCGCGATCCCGACAGGGGCGCGGCGTTTTTGTTTGCTTGTTGATTCGGTACGACTGCTCGCTCCTGCAAAAAAATGCTGGGCTTCAGCGAATACGCCAACGCAACAGCAGCAACGCGACAAAGGCCAACCCCGCGCCGGCGAGGAAGGTGGCGCTGGCGCCGAAGCTCTGCCACAACCACCCGGCCAACACACTGGCCAGCAGCATGGCGAGGCCGCTGGCGAGGTTGAACACGCCGAAGGCGGTGCCCTTGAGGTCGGGCGGCGTGGTGTCGGCGATCAGGGTGGCCAGCAGGCCCTGGGTGAAGCCCATGTGCAAACCCCAGAGCGCCACGCCGACCAGCATCAAGGGCGTGGAATCGGCCCAGGCCAGCAGCAGGTCCGCGGTCACCAGCAGGAGCATGCCGATGCCCAGCAGGCCGATGCGGTCGGTGCGGTCCGACCACCAGCCCACCGGGTAGGCCGAGAGCATGAACAGCAGCGCCATCACCACCATCACCACCGGTGTCCAGGCCATCGGCAGGCCCAGGCCCTGGGCGCGCAGCACCAGGAAGGCTTCGCTGAAGCGCGCGAGGGTGAACACCGCGCCGATCCCGACCACCCACCAGTAGCGCGCCGGGAAGCTGCGCAGCGCGTCGCGGTGGATCGGCGAGCGGAAGCGGTGGGGGCCGGCGGCGTGTTCCGGTTCCTTGACGAAGAAGACGATCGCCAGTACCGCGAGGCCTGCCGGGATGCAGGCGAACCAGAACACCAGCGGCAGGTCGTTGCCCAGCCAGAGCATCAGGGCAATCGCCAGCAAGGGGCCTGCGAAGGCGCCGACGGTATCCATCGACTGGCGCAGTCCGAAGCACGCGCCGCGGATCGCGGCTGGCGCCACATCGGCGATCAGGGCGTCGCGCGGCGCGCCGCGAATGCCCTTGCCGATGCGATCGAGCAGGCGCGCGGCGAAGATGGTTTCCCCGGAAGTGGCCAGCGGGAACAACGGCTTGGACAGCGCCGCCAGCCCGTAGCCGAGCAGCAACAAACCCTTGCGCCGGCCGAGGAAGTCGCTGATGGCGCCGGAGAACACCTTGACGATCAGCGCGCTGGCTTCGGCGATGCCCTCGATCAGGCCGACCGCGAGCATGCTCAGCCCCAGGCTGCCGACCAGGAACAGCGGCAGCAGGCTGTGCAGCAGTTCGGACGAGACGTCCATGAACAGGCTGACGAAACCCAGCGCCCAGACGGTGCCGGGGATACGGGGGCGGGAGCGTTCCGAGCCATCGGGCATGGCCGACGTCCTTGTGTGATGCGGGGGCGGTCAGTATCGGCGACGGGGGATCAAGAAAGCGTCAAGCCGGCCCCTTCAGAGGCGGTCGAGATCGTCGCGGCTGGCCAGCTCCGCCAGCGCCTCGCGGGAATCCAGCGGCAACTCGCCACGGCCCTCCAGCACTTCATGGAGGAAGCTCATGAACACGGTGTAGACGACCTCGCGGCCATCATCGTGGCGGACGACGAAGAAGGGCGCGGTGTCCACCCCGTACTGCGCGGCGACCATCCAGCCGGCGCTGGACGGGTTGCGCTCGTCGGCGACCAGGGTGCGGTCGATGCGCTCCAGATAGCCGCCCTTGACCAGGCGTTCATGGACTTCGCGGCACTTGCGGCAGTCCTGGCCATCGGCCAGGACCTTCTTCACCAGGGTGATGCGCATGGGATCGGCTCCGCCGCAGGCATGCAGGCGTCCGATCCTGGGCTGCGGGCTGACAAGGAAATTTCCGTCAGCCGAGGGTAAGGCCTCAGGCCTTGCTGATCAAATTGCCAGCGTGCAGGCCACACTCTTTCTGCGTGGCTTCTTCCCACCACCAGCGGCCTTCGCGTTCGTGCTGGTTGGGCAGCACGGGGCGGGTGCAGGGCTCGCAGCCGATGCTGATGAAGCCGCGCTCGTGCAGGCTGTTGTAGGGGATTTCCAGCATGCGGATGTAGGCCCACACGTCCTCGCTGCTCATGTTGGCCAGCGGATTGAACTTGTACAGCGGCTTGTCCGGGGTGGAGAAGGCGCTGTCGAGTTCCACCACCGCGACCTGGCTGCGGGTGCCGGGGCTCTGATCCTTGCGCTGACCGGTGGCCCAGGCGGTGACGGTGGACAGCTTGCGCTTGAGCGGCTCGATCTTGCGGATGCCGCAGCACTCGCCGTGGCCGTCCTTGTAGAAGCTGAACAGGCCCTTTTCCTTGACGAAGGCTTCCAGCAGGCGCGGATCGGGCGACATCACTTCGATGGCGATGCCGTAGTGCTCGCGCACCTGCTCGATGAAGCGGTAGGTCTCGGGGTGCAGGCGGCCGGTATCCAGGCTGAACACCTTGACGTTCTTGTTGAGCTTCCAGGCCATGTCCACCAGCACCACGTCCTCGGCGCCGCTGAAGGAGATCCACAGGTCGTCGCCGAAGTGCTCGAAGGCGAACTTCAGGACGTCCTGGGGGGATTTGCTGGCATAGCTCGCGGCGATTTCCGCGATGTCGAACGGATGGCTCATCAGGCGGTATTCCTAGTTTTGGTGGCGCGGGGCGCTCTTTGCCGGGATGGTAGCAAAGAGGCGAATATGCCCCTAAATAACCTTCGGAAAGGTGCACTGTGGTGTTTGGGTATAAGTGCCGCGTTGCACCGCTTCCAGCGAGCGGCTAGAGTGCCGCCTCTCAAGTCAAACCTGCGGGGAAATCGTTCGTGGAAATCGCCTGTCTCGACCTGGAAGGGGTTCTGGTTCCGGAAATCTGGATCGCCTTCGCTGAAAAAACCGGTATCGAAGCGCTCAAGGCGACGACTCGCGATATTCCGGACTACGACGTGCTGATGAAGCAGCGTCTGCGCATCCTCGACGAGCACGGCCTGAAGCTGTCCGACATCCAGGAGGTGATCGCCACCCTGAAGCCCCTGGAGGGCGCGGTGGAGTTCGTCGACTGGCTGCGCGAGCGCTTCCAGGTGGTGATCCTTTCCGACACCTTCTATGAGTTCTCCCAGCCGCTGATGCGCCAGCTCGGTTTCCCGACCCTGCTGTGCCACAAGCTGATCACCGACGAGACCGATCGCGTGGTGGGTTACCAGCTGCGCCAGAAGGATCCGAAGCGTCAGTCGGTCATCGCCTTCAAGAGCCTGTACTACCGTGTGATCGCCGCAGGCGATTCCTACAACGACACCACCATGCTCTCCGAAGCCCACGCCGGCATCCTGTTCCACGCGCCGGACAACGTGATCCGCGAGTTCCCGCAGTTCCCGGCGGTGCACACCTATGAGGACCTGAAGAAGGAATTCCTCAAGGCGTCCAACCGCCCGCTCAGCCTGTAACACTGGCTGTGACGAAAAAGCCCCGCGAATGCGGGGCTTTTTCTTTCCGGCTTTTTGTAGGAGCGAGCTTGCTCGCGAACCGCCCAACTCCGATGTGGCCGGGAATCTGTTCGCGAGCAAGCTCGCTCCTACAGGGAACACCCCGGCTCAGAGGCTTTCCAGGGTGCGCAGGAGAACGTCGACCTTGGTCAGCGACTCCTCGTACTCTTCCTGCCAGTCCGAGTCGGCGACGATGCCGCCGCCCCCCCAGCAACTGGCCTGGCCATCCTTCAGCAGCACGGTGCGGATGGCGATGGAACTGTCCATCTCGCCGCGTACGTCGAGGTAGAGCAGGCTGCCGCAGTAGATGCTGCGCCGGGTCGGCTCCAGTTCGTCGATGATCTGCATGGCGCGGACCTTCGGCGCGCCGGTGATGGAGCCGCCGGGGAAGCTGCCTTCGAGCAGGTCCAGGGCATCCTTGCCGTCCGCCAGCTCTCCGGTGACGCTGCTGACCAGGTGGTGGACGTTGGGGTAGGTCTCCAGTGCGAACAGTTCTGGTACCCGCACGCTGCCGGGGCGGCAACTGCGGCCCAGGTCGTTGCGCAGCAGGTCGACGATCATCAGGTTCTCGGCGCGGTCCTTCTCGCTGGCCAGCAGCGCCTCGGCGTTGGCCTGGTCCGCCTCGGGCGTTGCGCCGCGCGGACGGGTGCCCTTGATCGGGCGGGTTTCCACCTGGCGGCCGTGGAGCTGGATGAAACGCTCCGGCGACAGGCTCAGCACCGCGCCGTCCGGCAATTCCAGGTAGCCGGCGAAGGGCGTCGGACAGGCTTCGCGCAGCGCCTGGTAGGCCAGCCACGGCGAGCCGCTGTACGGTGCGCGGAAGCGCTGGGTGTAGTTCACCTGGTAGCAGTCGCCGTCGAGGATGTAGCGGTGCACCCGCTCCAGGGCGTCGCGGTACTGCCCGCGCTCGAGATCCGGGCGGAACGGGGCGCCGAGGCGGAAGGGCGGCAGCGGCCCGGTCTGCGCAGCGCCCTCGAACAGCGCCACCAGCCGCTCGCGCTCGTTCGGCGGCAGGGCCGGGTGGAACACCAGTTGGCTGGTGCGTTCCTGGTGATCGGTCACCTGCGCCCAGGCATAGAGCCCGAGGCGGGCATCGGGCAGGTCGAGGTCGTCGCGTGCGGGCGCGGCCAGGCGTTCGATGCGGCGGCCGAAGTCGTAGCTCAGGTAGCCGATCATTCCGCCGACGAATGGCAGGTTCCGATTGTCCGGCGTCTGGACTTCGCCGAGGCTCTGCAACGCGCTTCGTACCCTGGCGAAAAAGCCTTTGGCCGATTCGTCGGCGGTCGGTGCCAGTTCTGCCAATGGCCAGGCGCTCAGAAGGTCATAGCGTCCACGGGTGGCAAAAGGTCGGCCGGCATCCAGCAGGACGGCGCCGGGTGCACGATGGATCAGGGCGAAGCGGTCACCAGGATCTTCCCGATAGGGAAGAGGGTGTATGAAGCAGTGAGACATGAGTGAAAGCGTGCAAGGCGAATGAGAGGTTTCTAACTCGTCTGAATCATTGATCCTAGAGCCATTTCTTCAGTTTACGTAGGAAACGCATTCTGTTAAGAATTGGATTATCCCGCGGAGACTATGCTCCGTACCACAACGATAATGACACAGGGATACAGGCCGTGGATGTAGTACTCGAACCCGCAGCCGGCAGCCTTCTGCGCTCCAGATTAACACCCCCCCAGGTGCCTGCTGACTATTTGATTCGTCCCAGGATCCAGAATGCTCTGGATCGTCATCCTTACGCCTCGGTCTTGTCCTTCGCCGCTCCGGTCGGTTTTGGCAAGACTACCGCCCTTGCTGCGCTGGCCAGAGCCCGTGAACTGGACGGCAATGCCGTCGCCTGGATTTCGCTCGAAGAGCAGGACGACGACCCTGGCCGCTTCTGCCTGAAGCTGATCCAGGCGCTGGCCGGTGCCTTGCCGGGCTCCGGCGAAGATGCCTTGGGTTACTTGCAGAACACCATGCGCGTGCCGGTGGTGGCGGTGATGGAAAGCCTGCTGATCGACCTGTCGCGCGATGAGCGCAAGGTCCTGCTGGTGCTGGACGATCTCCATGCGATCAGTCATGCCGACGTGTTTGCCGGCCTCAACCGCCTGGTGCAGTACGCACCGCCCGGGCTCACCCTGGCTATCGGCAGCCGGTCGCAACCCCCGCTGAACCTCGCCACCTGGCGTGCCAAGGGCCTGTTGCTGGAGATCGGCCAGGACGAGCTGCGCCTGAGCGAGGACGAAACCCGCGAATACCTCGCCCGTGACGGCGTGCAGTTGGAAGACGCCTGCCTGCACAACCTGCACAGCCAGACCGAAGGCTGGGTGGCCGGCGTACACCTGGTCAGCCTGTGGCTACGCCAGCAACCGGGGGTGCCGGAAGATCTCACTTCGCTCAGCAGCGACAAGGCTGCCGTGGGGGATTACCTGCTGCGGGCCGTGTTCGAGCGCCTGCCGGGCGATATCCAGGATGCGCTGCTGGCGCTGAGCATTGCCAATCGGCTGAGCGGCGACCTGGCCAATACCCTGACCGGTCGCCAGGATGGCCAGGCGTTGCTGGAGCATCTGGACAGCATGCAGCTGTTCCTCCTGCCGCTGGACCGCGACCGCCAGTGGTACCGTTTCCACCAACTGTTCGCCGATTTCCTCCGGGCGCGCCTGCACGAGTGCGATCCGGAGCGCTTCAAGCAACTGCACTTCAACGCAAGCCTGTGGTTCACCAACCACCACATGCCGACCCTGGCCATCGAGCACGCCTGCCTGGCCGAGGACCCGGAGATGCTCGCCGCGCTGGTGGATGGCTGCGGCCTGGAGCTGATCAACCGTGGCCAGCTGTACCTGATCTCGCGCTGGCGTCGCCATGTGCCGAACGAGATTGCCGGGCGCTATCCGATCTTGGTGCTCAGCGATGTCTGGACCCGCGCCTCGGAACTCAGCCTGCCCGAAGCCAACCGCATGATCGACGAGCTGCTGGCGCGCTGGGGCGACCACAAGGGCAGCGGCCCGATGGGCGACCAGTACCTTTCCGCGCTGGCGGTGAAAGCCGTGCTGGCGTTGCAGAAGGACGATCTGGAGCAGTGCATCACCCTGGCACGCCGGGTGGAAAGCCAACTGGGGCAGAACTCCGCCTTCCTCGAGGGGGCGGTCCTGCTGATCGCCGCGTTCGCCCAGGTCGTCCGCGGCCAGGCCGATCAGGCCCGACGGCTGATGGGATTGGCGCAGCAGCGCAATCATTTCCTCGATGGCCGCTACCTGCACATGCAGCTCTCCACCATCGAGGTGGTGCTGGCGCTGGAGCAGGGCCAGGTCAAGCAGGCGCAACTGCTCATCGAACGTCTCCGCCAGCAGGCGATGCCGCTGTTCGACAAACGCTCCCAGGCCCTGGCGCTGCCGACCATCGCCGAAGCGCTGACCGCCTATTACCGCACCGACATCGACGGCCTCGAAGAGCGCCTGCGCTGGGCGCTGGGACGGGTCGACGTGGTCAACCCGATCGACCTCTATGCCCAGGGCATGCAGTGCCTGGCGCGTGTCCAGCGCCTGCAGGGGCGCGGCAAGGAAGCGTTGAGCACGCTCGGCCTGATGCAGACCCTGGCCTCGCGCAACCACTCCTGGCGCTTCTTCGCCCTGGCGGTGGGTGAGGAAATCAATCTGATCCTCCAGGAGCCGGCCGCCGACCGCTGCAAGCGCGCCGAGCAGCGCCTGAAGGCCATCGACTGGCAGAAGCTCGCCAGCCATTACAAGCAGATGCCATTCAACCCGGTGCTCTGGGTACAGGGCATCAGTCGCGTACGCCTGTTGCAGGCGCGCGGGCATTTCAGCGAGGCGCTGCACGAGATCACCCAGCTGCGCGGCATGCTGCAACCCGGCTGGCATGGCCTGCAACGCCTGCGCCTGGACCTGCTGGCGGCGCTGAGCTACCAGCGCCTGGGGTATCAGGAGCGCTCCCACAGCCTGCTCGGGCAATGCCTGGTTGGCGCCGAGCGGGAAGGGGTGAGGAGCATTTTCATCGAAGAAGGCGAGGGGATTCGCCAGTTGCTGCAGCAGCTCGAATCCACTGAGCGACAACCGGCCTTGCAGGCGTTCATTCGAGGAATGCTGACCGTCTGGCCGGGGCAGGAAGCACGCAGGTCGCCCGAGGCGCTCGAGGAAGGTCTGACCGACCGCGAGCGCGAGGTGGTGTGTCTGGCCGCGCAGGGCCTCTCCAACGAGGAGATCGGCCGACAACTGTCGCTGGCGCTTGGCACCGTCAAATGGCACCTGCACAACATCTACGAGAAGCTCAAGGTGCGCAATCGTACCCAGGCGATCCGCCGTGCCCGCGAGCTGAGTCTGCTCTGAATGACGACCGTGACCTCCCTGGCGCAGCCGCCGATGCCGCTACTGCGCACCAAACTGTTCCCGCCGCGCACCGACAGCACCGTGCTGCTGCCGCGCCGCGCGCTGATCGACCGCCTGTTCGCCGCCCGCCAGCAGCGGGTGCTGGTGCTCAGTGCGCCGGCGGGGTTCGGCAAGAGCACCGCGCTCAGCCTGTTCCGCCAGCGCCTGCAACAGAGCGGGGCGCGGGTGGCCTGGCTGTCCTGCGACGAGGGCGACAGCGAACCGCAGCGCCTGGTGCAGTACCTGGTGGCGAGTATCAGCAGCGTCGAGGAGGGCTTCGGCGCCAACACCTCGAACCTGCTGCAGTCGGACATGACCCTGCCGCTGGAGGGCATCATCGATGCCTTCCTCTCCGACCTGCGACGGCTGGACGGCCCGCTGTACCTGTTCCTCGATGACTTCCACCAGATTCGCCATCCGGCGCTGGCCCACGGCGCGCGCTACCTGATCGAGCACCTGCCGGACAATGTGCGGCTGGTCACCAGCACGCGGTATCGCCCGCGCTTCCTGGTCGACGAACCGGCACTCGCGCCGCTGACCTTCTGCCTGAGCGGCGATGACCTGCGCCTCACCCGTGAAGAGACCGACACCTACCTCATCGAGCTCAAGGGGCTGTCGCTCAGCGATGCCGAGCTCAATCTGCTGCACAAGCGCACCGAGGGCTGGATCACCGCGCTGCACCTGGCGGCGCTGGCGCTGGCGCGGCATCCGGATCGCACGGCGTTCCTCAAGGGGCTGTCCGGCTCCGAGCGCGACCTTGCCGATTACCTGGCCGAGGACGTGCTGCGCAGCCTGCCCGAATCGTTGCAGCAGTTCCTCGACCAGACCTCGGTGCTGGATGAGTTCTGCGCGGAGCTGTGCAATGCCCTGACCGGTCGCCGCGACGGCCTGGACATGCTGATGCGGCTGCAGAACGAGCAGTTGTTCATCATCCCGTTGGACGATCAGCGCGAGTGGTTCCGTTACCACCACCTGTTCGCCGAGTTTCTCCAGGGCCGCCTGGCCCGGCACACGGACCCGACGCCATTGCTGCACGCCGCGGCACGCTGGTGCGAGAGCCGGGACATGGCCGACCGGGCGATCAAGTACGCGCTGCGCGCGCGCGACTATGCTTTCGCCGCCGACCTGCTGGAGCGCCAGGGCGCCAAGCTGATCGCCGGCAATCGCGTCTACGGGATCCTCGGCATGCTCGGCAGCATTCCCGCCGAGGTGATTCGCGAGCATCCGGTGTTCCAGATTTTCTACGCCTGGCAGTTGGCCTTCGAGCAGAAATTCGCCGAGGCCGAGGCGCTGATCGAGGAGCTCAGCGTCCGCTTGTTGCAGGGGCAGGGCACGGTGCGCAACTTCGGCCTGGCCGAGTTGCTGGCGGTGGCCCAGGTGCTCAAGGCACTGGTGCTGCTCTACCAGGACAAGCTGGAGGGCTGCCTGAAGGTGGCCCGCCAGTGGCTGGCCCTGGTGCCGGCCAACCAGCCGGTGTTCCGCGCCAGCCTGTCCTGCATCCAGGCGGCGGCCTACGCGTTGCTGGGGGATTACGCCGAAGCGGCCAGGGCCATTGGCATCGCTCAGGAGTGCCTGCGCATAGCCGACAGCGAATACCTGCAGGTCGTGGTGAGCATGATCGAGGCGCTGATCTGCAAGGAGCGCGGCGAGCTGGAGCGCGGCCGCACCATCGCCGAGAGCGCGCGCAGCCGGGTGGATCGGGTGTTCGGCCGCCGCAGCCGGGTCGGCGGCCCGCTGTCGCTGGCGTATGCGGACATTCTCTACGAGCAGGATCGGCATGCCGCGATCCTCGCCGAACTGCCCCTGGCGACCACCTGGCGCGATGTTGCCACGCCGGTGGAGCTGCTCAGTCGTGGCCAGTTGGTGATGGCCAAGGCGCGTTTCTTCGCCGGCGAGGCGGAACAGGGACTGGCTCAGCTCGACGAATGGCTGGTTGGCCTGCAGACGCCGGGCTATGAGCGGGTCCATGCGTTGGCCATGAGCTGCAAGGTGCAACTGCTGTTGTGGATGCGCCGGCCGAACGAGGCGGAGCGGGTGTGCCTGCAACTGGCGCGGCATCTCTCCGGGCTCTCCGCCGAGCGCTATGCCGACGCCCAGGCTGCGCTGGTAATGGCCGAGGCACGGCTGGCACTGTCGGAGCGCCATGCCGAGCGCGCGCAGCAGCGCCTGGAGGCTTGCCTGGCGGGCTATACCTCGCCCTATCAACGCGACCGGCGGTTGCGCCTGTCGTTGTTACTTTCTGTGGCGTTTTGGCAGAAAGGTAACAGCGAAAAAGCCTTCGCTTTGTTTGCGCCGACGCTGGAAGAGGCCTGGAACCTGGGTTACCGCCGGCTGTTCCAGGACGACGCGCTGTGGCTGCTGCCGCTGTGGGAAGCCTGGAAGGGCGCCGAGCCCAAGCGCGCCGCCGCCTGGCAGGGCGTGGCGGAAATGCTCCGCGAACAGTGCCGCAGGCTCTCTGTCGATCCAGAAAGTTTCGATGAAAATCAAGATGTTAGCCATCGAGAGCGGGAGATCCTGCGGCTCGTGGCGGCGGGCTTGTCGAACCGCGACATCGCCCAGGCGGTGCATCTGTCGGAGGCCACCATCAAGTGGCACTTGCACAACCTGTTTGCCAAGCTGGGTGTGCGCAGTCGGACCCAGGCGGTACTCAAGGGCAAGAGCCTGGGATTGCTCAGCGAAGCCTGAGTCGGAGGGTGGGTTTTGCGCCATCCCTTGGATGGGCTGGCAGGTGGAAGTCGGGTCAGTAGCTTGGAGATCAGGACGCGAAGCCTGGTGCTTCACGAATCCATGCCCGCGGCGCCTAGGGAAGCAGTCGCGGGTCTGGAGGACCGGCATAGCCGGTCGACCTGCAGCGGGCTAGGACGCCCCTTGCAGTGCCTGGGGCAACCCACCTGAACACTGGAGAGAAATAACAATGAAAAAAATCAAGCAACTGATTCTTGCAAGTGCAGTTCTGGCTACTCCGTTCCTGGCACATGCCGACATGCAATCCATGGATGACGCGGCACTGTCCGGTGTGACCGGCCAGGATGGCATCAGCATCGCCGGTACCTTCAATGCTCAGATCGGTGCGGTGACTTACCAGGACACCGATACCGACGGCGGCTCCCTGGTGCTCGAAGGCATCCACCTGCCGAGCGTGACCATCGCCGACAACGCCCCGCTGACCGTCGACGTGGTGACCACCAGCATCACTCCGAGCGGCGGCGGCACCGCTGTTGCGACCCAGCAACTGCAACTGGGCCTGCCCAGCATCACCGGCAACGTCACCGTCGATGCCGTCAAGGTGGGCGACACTGGCGCCAGCATCGGCTCTCTGACCGTTTCCAACCTGAACCTGGCCGGTTCCCAGGTTCGCATCTGGGGTCACTGATCGGTTCCGCGTAGCAGCAAACGGGCCTTGCCGGCGTTCAGCCGGCAAGGCTTTTCCCGATCGAGGAGGGGTGGATGTTCGAGATACTGCTGGGAAGCCTGCTGGGGCTGTTCGGTTTTACCCAGGCCGTGGATACCAAGCCGCAACAGCAGGGCACAGTGAACATCTCGCAACCGCTCACGCCCAATGGACCGTTCCGCGAATCGGTGCAGCTCGAACCGATGAGCCAGGTACAGTTCCGCAATGTGATTCGCCAGGCCTACGACTACAGCTGCGGCTCGGCGGCGCTCACCACGCTGCTGGACTATTACCTGGGGCGCAACCTGGAAGAACGTCAGGTCATGGAAGGCCTGATCAAGTACGGCGAGGCCGACAAGATCGTCCAGCGCCGTGGATTTTCGCTTCTGGACATGAAGCGCTACGCCGCCGCGCTCGGCTACAAGAGTGGCGGCTTCCGTGCCGAGTTCTCCGACCTGGACTCGCTCGAACACCCGGCGCTGGTGCCGATCCACTATGCCGGCTTCAAGCATTTCGTCGTGGTCCGCGATGTCTACAACGACCACGTCTTCGTTGCCGATCCTGCCTTGGGCAACATCAGTTTCACCCGCGCCCGTTTCGAGGATATCTGGGACCAGAACGTACTGTTCGTCATCTACCCCAGCGGCCAGGAGCCCAGGAACGCCCTGGAGCTGAGGGAAGCCGACCTGCGCCTGGTGGACGACCGTACCGTCAGCCTGCTGGCCTTCCGGGAGTTCCCGGAAATGAGCAAGTTCACCCAGAACCAGATCGGGGAGGCCGCCTCCGGTGGGGATGTCCAGTACATCCGCCGCAAATGATTGCCTGATCGGCCCGTACGAATAAGAACAAGACCAGGGGATAGCAACATGAATTTGAAGGGGTTTGCGTGCGTTGCCGCTCTGGCCTTGCTGGTCAGTACCGCCGTTGCGGCGGACGAGACGTCATCCGAAGATGCACGCGATGCGCTGGCCAAGAAGGACAGCGATGCCGACAGCGCCAAGGCGCTCGAAGAGGTGTTCCAGGCCGCCGAGAAGAGCTACACCCTGCTCAAGAAGGGCGAGCGCCAGCTCACCTACGGTTTCGACTATTCGATGATGCGCGACACCCGCCTGCAGGCGGTGCGCAGCGGTGAGAACGTCTACAGCGTGCTGGCGCAGAGCGAGGCGCAGCACACGTTCACCAACTCGTTCACCTTCGACTACGGCATCTGGGACAACCTCACCTTCAGCATGCGCCTGCCGTTCGTGGCCAAGTACGACACCGAGCGCGATATCCATGCCTACAGCCTGGGCGACATCTCCGCGACCCTGCGCTGGCAGCCCTGGCCGTCGCGCCGCGGGCGCCCGGTCACCACCCTCTACGCCACCCTCGGCCTGCCCACCGGCGACAGCCCCTACGACATGAACGTGGAGAAGGACGTCTCCACCGGCAATGGCTACTACAGCCTGGGCGTGGGTGCCAACTCGTCCTACGTGATCGATCCGGTCGTGCTCTACGGCTCGCTCGGTTACACCTACAACATGCAGGTCGACAACATCCACCAGACCCAGTACGGCGAAGAGCTGGAGAAGGTGGTGCCGGGCGATACCATCAACTTCGCGATGGGCATGGCCTACGCGCTGTCCTACGACGTTTCGCTCGCCACCTCCTACCAGATGGCCTACTCGCTGAAGAACAAGTACTACTTCAACGACCGGACGGTGGAGGCGCCGGAGCAGACCAGCGCGATCATGAACTTCTCGCTGGGCCTTCGAACGTCACCCGATTACATCGTCAACGTGAACGCCGGTTTCGGTCTGACCGAAGACTCGCCGGATGTACTGCTGGGGCTCTCCCTTCCCCTGGATATCCAAGGCCTCAAAGCCCAGTAACCGACGAGCGAACTCCACATGACTATGCGCATTTCGCCACTCGCGTTGGCGATGGCAGGGGTGAGCCTTGGCTGGTCGTCACTGGCGGGCGCCCAACTGGCCAACGACCTGACCATCGGCAACCCCAAGGCTATGGCGATGGCCAACGCCGTCACCGCCGACTCCACCGGCATCGACGCGGTGCACTACAACCCCGCGGCCCTGACCAAGCTCAAGGGGCGGCAGACCGCGATCAAGCTGGTCACCGGGGTGATGGACATCCGCGCTGATTTCAACGCGCCGCCCAACTATGGCGACTCCGCGTTCGGTATCGATGACGATCCGGTCGCCAACAGCGGCAGCCGTACCCTGACGCCGACCATGTACCTGCCGGGCCTGGGCGGGATGACCGACATGCCGCTGCTGGTGGCGCCGCTGGCCGGGCTGTCGATCAACCCGCCGGGATCGAAGTTCACCTTCGCCACCAACGTCTACGCACCGCAGGCGCTGGGCTACTCGCGCGATTCCGACAGCGACCCGGCGCGCTTCGAAGGGCGCCGCGTATCGCTGCAGCGCATCACCTACTTCTCGCCTTCGCTGGGCTACCAGGTCAACGACGATCTTTCGGTGGGATTGTCCGTGGGTTTCTCGCACCAGGCGATGGCGCTGGACACCGACTTCCGCAACCCCGGCCTGCTCACCGGCCTGCTGCAGACCCTGCACGACACCACCTGCGTGCCGGGCGCGCAGGAAATCGTCGAACTGGTGTTCAACGTCTGCGGCGGCCGCATCGGCCCCTACGACTCGCTGGCCAACCTCAAGCTGGACATGCAGCAGAGTCTCTCGCCGAGCTTCAACCTCGGCATCCTCTGGGAACCCCGCGACTGGTTCGCCTGGGGCGCGACCTACCAGAGCGAGTCGCGCATGCATCTGAAGGGCAAGTACCGGGTCGACTACACCGAGGACTGGCAGGGCTTCTGGTCGGGCCTGCAAGGCTCGATCTTCGGCGCCTTCCTGAGCCCGCTGTTCCCCTACGGCAACACCGACGAGGAACACGGCGTGGCGACGCTGAACATGGTCAACCCGGACAGCTTCTCCACCGGCATCAAGCTGCGCCCATTCGACAAGTGGCAGTTCAACTTCGACCTGAAGTGGACCGACTACAGCGACTGGAACAAGCTGGAGATCGAGTTCGACAAGGAGCTCGACCTGCTGCGCATCGCCAAGAACTTCGCGCCCAACGGCGCCACCGACCACAGCATCATCCTCGACCGCGGCTACCAGGACACCTGGAGCTACGCGATGGGTATGCAGTACGACGTCAACGACCGCCTGCAACTGCGCGCCGGCTACGAGTACCGTCCATCGGCGATCCCCAAGGATAAGGCCGATGCCCTGGTGCCGATCGGCGATGCCGACCTCTACGGCCTCGGCCTGGGCTACCAGTGGGACAAGGACACGGTGATCGACCTGGGCTTCAACTACTTCGTCTCCAAGCAGCACATCAAGGCCGGCACCAGCTGCAACCTGAACTGCACCGGCATCGACAACCTGGTCTACAACCCCTATGCGGGGCTTGACGTCGATACCACGGTGAAGGCCTATATCTTCGCCATGACCTACCGGACGACTTTCTGAGGGCACCGGACATGCGCAAGCTGACCCTCCTGATGAGCTGCCTGATCGCCGGCGGGATTGCCGTCCCGGCGGCGCAGGCCGCCAGTGGGCGATACCTGTCCTGGGTGGACGACAACGGCCAGGTGCACAACACCTTCGTCGACGCCAGCTTCAGCCAGCAGCAGCGCCAGGCTGACAAACGCATCGACCAGAGTGACCGGGCGCGCCTGCTCGATGCCTCCGCGACCCAATGGCCGGGCACCCAGCCGGGCGGGGAGAGCAAGCGCCGCTACTTCACCTGGGTCGATGCCCAGGGCAACCTGCAGAACAGCTTCTACGCCGCCGGCCAGGTGCCGCCGGGCCGTACCGACTACGTGCTGCCCAACGGCGATCACTCCGCCGAGTACATCGACGCCGAAGCCTACGAGGACAAGGGCTTCGTCCGCAGCGAAAACGGCAACCCGTACTACACCTGGGTCGACGAGCAGGGCCGCATGCACAACTCGCCGATCAGCGCCGAGCAGCGCGCCGAGGCGTTCCGCCGGGGCGAGCAGGGTGGCAGCCGGATCGCCTACACCGAGGGTCGGCAGATCGAATTCAAGTCGCGCCCGGCGGCGTTGCCCGGCCTGGATGGCAGCGGCGAGCAGACCGATGCCATGAAGGCCTTGCTCAAGGGCAGCGGCAAGACCCTCGACGATCTCTACCAGGACCTGCAGCGCCGCTGCTGCGAGCAGATGGCCGACGGCGACTTCACCGAGCTGAGTGCGGAAGAACCGCGCTACGAAGAACTGAACAAGTTCTCCCCGAGCTTCGATTTCCCGATGGGCAAGAGTTATTTCGTGGCGATGAAGTTGCCCAGTTCGCAGCGGGTCTACGGCCTGCGCGTACGCAGTTTCGCCAACCACCAGGTGGTGTATCCGTCGTTGCTGTTCCTTGACGAGCGCAAGCGCCCGACCCGTCTGGTGAGCGACGCGGTGTACAAGCTCAACCCGGAAACCTGGTACCGCTATGCCTTCATCGAGGGCACGGTGCCGGTGCGCGCCAACCAGGGCGAGCGCTACGTGCTGCTGCTGACCACGGATGAAGACCGCAGTCTGCAAACCCTCGACAACAAGCCCTACAAGCGGCCGCTGGAAAGCCTGGCGGTGAACGAGGCGGGGATGAAGGTACGCGAGCACAGTGACCAGGGCGGGTTCGAACTGGCAGTGGTGCGCTGATCCCGTCGCGCCGGTTTTTTGTAGGAGCGAGCTTGCTCGCGAAATCGTCCGACACCTGTGTGGCCGGTAAATCCGTTCGCGAGCAAGCTCGCTCCTACAGAAAGTCCCCATGAAAAAAACGGCGAGTGCCGGGCTTTTTCATGGGCCAGGGCGCCTCAGACTTCCTTCGGATGCACGTGCCCGAACAGTTCCTGGGAGAAGCGCACGCGCTCTTCCACGGTTTCCTTCACGCCCTTGGCTTCCAACTCGGCGAGATGCGCCTCGACCGCATGGGTGCGCAGGGTCAGGCCGCAGTCGTTGGCGATCTGGATGTTCAGGCCGGGACGGGCGTTGAGTTCGAGGATCAGCGGGCCCTTGTCCTGGTCCAGCACCATGTCCACGCCGATATAGCCCAGACCGCACAGCTCGTAGCAGCCGGCGGCGAGCTTCATGAAGCCGTCCCAGTTGGGCAACTGCACGCCGTCCACCGCATTGGTGGTGTCCGGGTGCTTGCTGATCTTGTTGTTCAGCCAGGTGCCGCGCAGGGTCAGGCCGGTGGCCAGGTCCACACCCACGCCGATGGCGCCCTGGTGCAGGTTGGCCTTGCCGTTGGACTGGCGGGTCGGCAGGCGCAGCATCGCCATCACCGGGTAGCCCATCAGCACGATGATGCGGATGTCCGGCACGCCTTCGTAGCTGATGCTCTTGAAGATCTGGTCCGGGGTCACCCGGTACTCGATCAGTGCGCGGTCGCGGTGGCCGCCCAGGGAATACAGGCCGGTGAGGATGCTCGACAACTGGTGCTCGATTTCCCCGTGGCTGATGATCCGCCCGGACACCGTCTTGTAGCGCCCCTCGAAGCGGTCGGCGATCACCAGGATGCCGTCGCCGCCGGCGCCCTGCGCCGGCTTGATCACGAAGTCGCTACGCTCGCCGATGATCTCCGGCAGGCGTTCGATCTCCTTCTCGGTGGAGATGATCCCGTACATTTCCGGTACGTGGATCCCCGCCTCGATGGCGCGCTGCTTGGTGATGATCTTGTCATCGACGATCGGGTACAGGTGCCGCTGGTTGTACTTGAGCACGTAGTCCGCGTTGCGCCGGTTGATGCCCATGATGCCGAGGGCGCTCAGGGCTTTCCATCGCTTGATCAGGCCGAACATGGCTTAGTCCTTGAGGAAGGCTTTGAAGCGGAACAGTTCGGTCAGGCGGTAACCGCGGTAGCGACCCATCGCCAGCATGAACGACACCAGGATCAGCAATACGGCCGGGAAGGTGAACACGAAGTACACCAGTTCCGGTACGCGCATCAGGATGTGCGCCAGGGCGGCGGCGAACAGAGTGCCGATGGCGGCCTTCATGGCGTGGGCCGCGCCGCGCTCTTCCCAGGTGATCGACAGGCGCTCGATGCTCATGGTCAGGATCACCATCGGGAACAGCGCCACCGACAGACCGCTCTCGAAGCCGAGCTTGTGGCTGAGCAGGCTGATGGCGGCGATCATCACCACCACGAAGGTCAGCACCACCGACAGGCGCGGCAGCATCTGCAACTTCAGGTGTTCCAGGTAGGAGCGTAGCGACAGGCCCAGCGCGGTGATCACGGTGAACAGGCCGATACCCCACTGCAGGCCGGTTTCGCGGAAGGCGAGGGCGATCAGCACCGGGGTGAAGGTACCCAGGGTCTGGATGCCGATCAGGTTGCGCAGCACCAGGATCACCAGCACGCCGAACGGGATCATGATCATGATCTGGAAGGTCTGCTGGGTGGACAGCGGCAGGCCGTACAGCGAGTACTCGAGGAAGGCCGCGTCGGTGTTCTCGTCCGACAGCTTGGCCAGGCGGATAGCGTTCATCTCGCTGCTGTTGAGGCTGAAGCTAACCTGGGCCTTCTTGCCACCCTCGATGGACAGCAGGCTCTCGTCACCCAGCCACCAGATCAGGCGGTCGGCGGGCAGGCCGCGTTCGCCGTTCTCCGGGTTGAAGTACAGCCATTCCTTGCCGTTGAAGCTGCGCAGCCAAAGTTCCGGCTGTTGCGGCTGGTTGGCGACCAGGCGAATGGTGTGCACGCGCTCCAGCGGTACGTGGGCCACGGCCAGCAGGGTCTCGACCACGTGGGAGCGCTTGTCCAGGCTGGTATCGCCGGCCAGCAGCAGCTTGACGTTGTCGTCGCTGAGGTTGTTGGCGCGCTTGATGGCTTCGCTGACGAAGGTCTCGACGTCCGCCGAATGCTGGCGGATGGGCGCGATCAAGGCTTCGGCGGCAATCTTCTCCGGGCCTTCCAGGGGCAGGCTGTCGCGGAAGATCGGGCCCTTTTCCTTGGCCTTTTCGCCGGCGCCAGCGTAGCGCTTGGTCAGCACCAGGCGGTAGTAGAGGGTCTGCTGGCCGTTGGCGCGGCGCGAGGACCAGGTCACCTTGCGGTTGCCGTCGGCGCGGTTGATGCCCACGCCATAGTTGTTGGAGACGAAGCTCTCGTTGAGGCTGACGTAATCCTGGCTCAGCGGCGGCACGAACATCTGTACCTTCACCGGTGTCTTCGGCGTGGCGATGAACTCGACCTTGGCGTCGATGTTCCACAAGTCGTCGGTCTCGGCCTCGGTCATCGGGATACCGAGGATGAAGATCTGGTAGGCGGTGATCGCGACGCCCAACGTCAGCAGGATGGCGATCAGGACCTTCAGATGCAGGGTAAGAGAGCGCATGGGATTACTCGGCAGGTTTCGCTACGGGTTGGCAGCCGGGCTTGCCGGCGGCGTATTTCAGGCTCGGGTCGACCAGGGCGCCGAAGCGCTTGAGCGCGTCGGAGCCGATCAGAAGCGGGTATTGGAAGGCGCTACGGTCGGTAAGGTTCACTTCGATGGTGCGTCTGATCTTGCCCATGCAGACGTCCAGTTCGATCACCGGGCGCGCGGTATAGGCCTTGCCTCCATCGGGGTCGTAGTCGCCGTGGCGGCGCTTGATCTTGCTGATGCGCGCCAGCGGTTTCTCGATCGGCTGGCTGTCGGCGGTGTCGGTGGCGAGGTAGAAACGCACCCAGGTTTCGCCGTCGCGCTTGAAGCGCTTGATGTCGCGGGCGCTGAGCGAGGCGGTCTTGGCGCCGGTGTCGAGTTTGGCGGCCAGCTCCAGGCTCAGGTCGTCGATGCGGGCGTATTCGTTCAGGCCGTAGACCGTCTTGCCGGCGGCGGCAGTGGTGCCGGAAAGCAGGACGGCGCTCAGGAGAAGCAGCAGGGCAGTGGGCTTGAGTCTCATAGGTCTTGATGAGTGGGTGGCCGCAAAGCCTTGGAAAAGTAAGTGTCCCGGTCGTCACCCCCATTCGGCCGTGGCCGGGTTACCACTCGGCGGGCCCAGGGACGCCAGGCAATAACGCGCCAAATTCTATCATGTGGCTTTTGCGTGGCGACAGTCGGTTGGCGCCTTGGCAGGGTATTTGTTCCAAGCGTGCCTTGCGCGAGCCGGCCGCAGAGGCTTTTCCTTCCACGGTCGCCGCCCGGCAGCCGGATTGCGCGAGGGTTCAGGGCGTTTCCGGTACGCTGACTTCGCTCCAGCTGCTATCGGGGTCGAAGCGGCTCATTTTCATCGCGACTTTCCCGCCGTCGGGCCCCAGGTTCTTGGAGAAGATTTCGCCGTCATGGCTGATCATGAAGCTCATCACACCGCTGTCGCCATAACGGACCGGCCAGGCGACCAGGGCGAAACCGCGAGTCATCTTGCCGCCGATCAGGTAGTCGTAGGCGCCACCGGGAGCCGAGGGGCCCTGGGCCGTGAGGATCCGGTAGTGATAGCCGTGCCAGCCATCCCCCGGGAGATCGTCGCCGAACAAGGGGCCGAGGGGGCTTTCCTCGCCGCCGTCCTCTTCCGGCCAGTACAGGCCGTCGTGGTGGCCGTCGCTGCTGACGAACTTCTGTGCGTATTCCAGAATGCCGTCGCCGTTGCGGTCCTCCTCGGCGAAATCCATCTGCGCGTCGTGGTAGGCCTGCACCGCGCTCACCGCCGCCTCTTCGTTGCGGCCGATGCGCCGGATGCGGATTTCCTCGCCGCCAGCCTTGGCGTTGAATGCCCATCCGTTCTTTTCGTGCAGGATCGGCAGGGGCAGTGTCCAGGGATCGTTGCCGACCACCAGGTGGGCGCGCTCGGGGGTGTCCTTCTCGATCTGGTGCTTGTCCCGATAGTGCGCGAGGAAGGCGTTCACCTCCTGCCGATCGATGCCTTTGGTCGGGATGTAGTTGTGCCAGTCCTTGCCGAGCAGGGCGGCCAGGCGGTCAGGGTCTGCCTTTTGCGTGCCGAGCGCGGCGATGAAGGCGTCGGCGGCGGCTTCCGGCGTGGGGAAGGTTTCCTGCGCCAGCAGGCTGCAGGGCAGCGCACCCAGGAGGGCAAGCGCGAGTATGCGCGATACGACATGCATGACCAGGCTCCTATCTGTGCCGCCGCAGGCCGCCGCCGGACGGGGCGCGAGCAGGGCGTTGCACGGTGTGACCAGTGCGCACGGCCTGGGGCCGGCTGGCAACGGCGCGGCTGGCTTGCCCGCGGTGGGTGAGCGCTCGGGATTGCGTCGGGTTGCTGGCCCCGGCGAAGGCGTTGTTGCGCGGGGCCTGGAGCCTGGCGTGCTGCTGGCGTGCCTGTTCGCGAATCTGCGCGTTGTTCTGCGCCCGTGGTCGTTGTCGGGGCTGTACGCTGCGGTTCTGTGCCACGCTCTGGGCGCGCTGGCGGGCGTCGGGGTTGTCGCGCAATTCGCGCGTGGCGGCCTGCGCACGCTCGCGGGCCTGCGGGTTGTCACGCAACTCGCGGTTGGCCTGCTGGGCGCGCTGAAGGGCTTGCGGATTGTCGCGCAGCTCCCGGGTGGCGGCCTGGGCGCGTTCGCGAGCCTGGGCATTGTTCACCGCCGGCGGCGTAATGCCGCGCTGGGCAAGGCTTTCGCGCGCGCGCGAGCGCTCCTGGGCGCGGGCGGAGTCGAAGCCGCGCAGGGCCTCGCGCTGTTCGCCGCCGGCCAGCCGCCGGCTGTACTGCTCGCGGCTGACGGAGTCGCGGTAGGGCACGCCGTTGCGATAGAGGGGATCATGCCGCCAGGTATTCCGGTTGGCGTTGATCTGTCGGTTGACGTTGATGTTGTTGTAGCGGTTCACATCGACGTCGAGGTCATGGTCGTCCCAGTCGCAGTCGCCCCAGAGCGAGTTCACGATGGCGACCCCCGCGCCGAATGCCAGGCCGGTGGCCAGCGCGGTAGCGACAGGGTATTCGGGGGGTGGGGGGTAGTAGGTCGGCGGACTGGATGGGTAGGCCCAGGTGCCGTAGACCTGGTTGGGGTTGTAGCTGGGGACGTAGACGACCTGCGGGTTGGTGGGCTCGATGACGATCGTCTGGGAGGGCGCCGGTTGCTGCACCACCACGGTGCCGCCGTCGGAGGCCGCCTGCGCCGGAGCTTGCGGCGCTGCCGGTTGGACGGTGACGGTCTGCTGCTCGTTCGACGTCAGGTTGCCGGCGGCCTGGGCCTGGCGGCGCAGGCGCTGGATGGAGTCCATCACGGCGTCGGGCTGGGCCAGGAAGGCATCGCCGACGCGCTGTACCCAGGCCGGGTCCTGGTCAAGCGTGGCCAATACGGCGGGGAAGGCGACCAACGACTGGACACTCGGGTCCCACGGCTGGTTGGCCACCTGCTTCACGGCGGCGTCGCCGGTCGCGCCGGGATGCGCCTTCGACCAGGCTGCCGCGTCGGCCACATTGCCTGGATAGGTGGTTGCCATCAGCACCTGGGCCAGCAGCGAGTCGGGGTACAGCGCCAGCGGCGCGAGCATCTGGTCGAGTTGTTCGGTGGTGAATACCGCCTGGGGCGCTGCTGTTGAAGTGGGCGGAGGGGCCGCGCGTTCGGGCGCGGCGGCGGGCGGCGCAGGCGCTGCGGCGGCGGGAGGCGGGCTGGGTGTGGTGGTTTTGGCGTCGGGCGGCTGGTCCGAGTCACAGCCCGTCAACGCCAGCAGGACGGCCAGGATCAGATGCTGACATTCTCGCATGGCGCTCTCCTGTGCCTGTGCCGGGGAATGCCCGACCCGTGAAAGGTGCCACGGGCAAATCGCGGGTCCACAGAATGATAGGCGTATTGGCGAGAGGCTGCCGAAAGTCGAACGGCCGGGAGTGCCGGCCGTCGCTTGGAGCGAGGGGCGGTTACTTGAGCCGGCGTTCCACGCCTTTCTCGACCAGGATCTTGGCGGAAATCTCTTCCACCGAGAAATGCGTCGAGTTGATGTAGGCGATGTTCTCGCGACGGAACAGACTCTCCACCTCGCGCACCTCGAACTCGCACTGGGCGAAGCTGGCGTAGCGGCTGTTGGGCTTGCGCTCGTTGCGGATGGCGGTGAGCCGGTCGGGGTCGATGGTCAGGCCGAACAGCTTGTGCTTGTAGGGCTTGAGCGCGTTGGGCAACTGCAGGCGCTCCATGTCTTCCTCGGTCAGCGGGTAGTTTGCCGCGCGGATGCCGTATTGCAGTGCCATATAAAGGCAGGTCGGCGTCTTGCCGCAGCGCGATACGCCCACCAGGATTAGGTCGGCCTTGTCGTAGTAGTGCGTGCGGGCGCCGTCGTCGTTGTCCAGTGCGAAGTTGACCGCATCGATGCGCTCCATGTAGTTGGAGTTGTGGCCGATGCTGTGGGATTTTCCGACGGAATACGACGAATCTGAGGATAATTCTTGCTCGAGCGGGGACAAAAACGTCGAGAAGATGTCAATCATGAAGCCGTTGGATTGCGCAAGGACCGAACGGATCTCGCGGTTTACGATGGTATCGAAGATGATCGGGCGTGCACCGTCCGCCTCGGCAGCAGTGTTGATTTGCTGTACCATGACGCGCGCTTTTTCTTCGGTATCGATGTAAGGTCGCGTCAGTTTGACGAAGTTGATGTTCTCGAACTGCGCTAGAAGGCTCTGGCCGAGGGTTTCGGCAGTAATGCCGGTGCCGTCGGAAATGAAGAATGCAGTTCGTTTCATATGCGCTGCGGGCCTTAAGGTAGGAACGTTTCTTGGCTATGATAGGCCGCGCGTTTGCAAGGCCCTTTGCCGGGGCATTCTTACTCATTTTTCTGGCCCGGGCCAGAAGAGTGGCGCCGCACCGGCCCGTACGACCTTTTCCAACACCTTAGTGGAGAGATCACCTTGGTAGAGTACGTAGTTTCCCTCGATAAGCTCGGCGTCCATGATGTCGAACATGTGGGGGGCAAGAACGCATCCCTGGGCGAAATGATCAGCAACCTCGCCGGCGCCGGCGTTTCCGTACCGGGTGGTTTCGCTACCACCGCCCAGGCCTACCGTGACTTCCTCGAGCAGAGCGGCCTTAACGATCGCATCCATGCTGCCCTGGATGCTCTCGATGTGGATGACGTGAATGCCCTGGCCAAGACTGGCGCGCAGATTCGTCAGTGGGTGATGGATGCCGAGTTCCCGGCCCGGCTCGATGCCGAAATCCGCAAGGCCTTCGCCGAAATGGCTGGCGGCAATGACAACATGGCCGTCGCCGTACGCTCCTCCGCGACCGCTGAAGACCTGCCGGACGCCTCCTTCGCCGGCCAGCAGGAAACCTTCCTGAACATCCGCGGCGTGGACAACGTGATCCGCGCGGCCAAGGAAGTCTTCGCTTCCCTCTTCAACGACCGTGCCATCGCCTACCGCGTGCACCAGGGCTTCGACCACAAGCTGGTCGCCCTGTCCGCCGGCGTGCAGCGCATGGTCCGCTCGGAAACCGGCACTGCCGGCGTGATGTTCACCCTGGACACCGAATCCGGTTTCCGTGACGTGGTGTTCATCACCGGTGCCTACGGCCTCGGCGAGACCGTGGTGCAGGGCGCGGTGAACCCCGACGAATTCTACGTGCACAAGCCCACCCTGGAAGCCGGCCGCCCGGCGATCCTGCGCCGCAACCTGGGCAGCAAGGCCATCAAGATGGTCTACGGCGACGAAGCCAAGGCCGGCAAGTCGGTCAAGGTGGTCGACGTGGAGAAGGCCGATCGCGCTCGCTTCGCGCTGTCCGACGCCGAAGTGATCGAACTGGCCAAGCAGGCCCTGATCATCGAGAAGCACTACGAGCGTCCGATGGACATCGAGTGGGCGAAGGACGGTGACGACGGCAAGCTGTACATCGTTCAGGCCCGTCCGGAAACCGTTAAGAGCCGTTCCAGCGCCAACGTGATGGAACGCTATCTGCTCAAGGAAAAGGGCAAGGTCCTGGTCGAAGGCCGTGCCATTGGCCAGCGCATCGGCGCCGGCCCGGTGAAGGTGATCCACGACGTTTCCGAGATGGACAAGGTCCAGCCGGGCGACGTGCTGGTCTCCGACATGACCGACCCGGATTGGGAACCCGTCATGAAGCGCGCCAGCGCCATCGTCACCAACCGTGGCGGCCGTACCTGCCACGCGGCGATCATTGCCCGTGAACTGGGCATCCCGGCGGTAGTCGGCTGCGGCAACGCCACTGCCGTCCTGCAGGACGGCCAGCGTGTGACCGTATCCTGCGCCGAAGGCGACACCGGCCTGATCTACGAAGGTGAACTGGGCTTCGATATCCGCCAGAACTCGGTCGACGCCATGCCCGAGCTACCGTTCAAGATCATGATGAACGTCGGCAACCCGGACCGCGCCTTCGACTTCGCCCAACTGCCGAACGAAGGTGTGGGCCTGGCCCGCCTGGAGTTCATCATCAACCGCATGATCGGCGTGCACCCCAAGGCGCTGCTGAACTTCGCCAGCCTGCCGGCGGACATCAAGGACAGCGTCGAGAAGCGCATCGCCGGTTACGACGATCCGGTCGGCTTCTACGTCGAGAAGCTGGTCGAGGGCGTCAGCACCCTGGCCGCTGCGTTCTGGCCGAAGAAGGTCATCGTGCGCCTGTCGGACTTCAAGTCCAACGAATACGCTAACCTGATCGGCGGCAAGCTCTACGAGCCGGAAGAAGAGAACCCGATGCTCGGCTTCCGTGGCGCCTCGCGCTACATCAGCGAATCCTTCCGCGATTGCTTCGAGCTCGAATGCCGCGCGATGAAGAAGGTCCGCAACGAGATGGGCCTGACCAACGTCGAGCTGATGGTGCCGTTCGTCCGCACCCTGGGCGAAGCCTCCCAGGTCGTCGACCTGCTGGCCACCAACGGTCTGAAGCGTGGCGAGAACGGTCTGCGTGTCATCATGATGTGCGAGCTGCCGTCCAACGCCCTGCTGGCCGATGAGTTCCTCGAGTTCTTCGACGGCTTCTCCATCGGTTCCAACGACCTGACCCAGCTGACCCTGGGCTTGGACCGCGACTCGGGTATCGTCGCGCACCTGTTCGACGAGCGTAACCCGGCCGTGAAGAAGCTGCTGTCCAATGCCATCCAGGCGTGCAACCGTGCTGGCAAGTACATCGGCATCTGCGGCCAGGGCCCGTCGGACCACCCGGACCTCGCCAAGTGGCTTATGGAGCAGGGCATCGAGAGCGTGTCGCTGAACCCCGACTCGGTCCTCGACACCTGGTTCTTCCTCGCCGAAGGCCAGTCCTGACGGTTCCTCTACCATCCAAGAAAAGGGGCGGGTGATTTCACCCGCCCTTTTTTGTGCCAGCCGATTCCATGCAAAGCAGCAGTCAACTCTTTCCCGTTGCGCTCCTGAGCGCAGAGTTCCGTGGTGATCTCACCGAGGACATATACCGGCTCAAGCCGGGCAACAGTCCCGACTCCAGCGTCGAGCTGGCACTGACTCGTCTCGGTCTCCGCGAGGGTTCCCGGGGCGCGCCGGTGATACTCCTGCACGGCAGCTTCTCCAACCGGCGTTTCTGGTATTCGCCCAAGTGCCTGGGCCTCGGCCCCTACCTGGCGCGCGCCGGATTCGACGTCTGGATTCCGGAGATGCGCGGGCACGGGCTTTCCCCGCGCAATCACGACTACGACCGCAACCGTGTGGCCGACTACGCCCGTTTCGACTTGCCGGCCATCGCGCGCTTCGTCGTCGAGCAGAGTGCGCAGACGCCGCACTGGATCGGCCATTCCCTGGGCGGCATCACCCTGGCGGCGGCCCTGGGTGGCGGTTATCTGGAGGAGGGGCAGGCGGCCAGCGTGGCGCTCTGCGGCAGCCAGGTGAGCCGCGTCTACTGGCCGTTGAAATTGCCGCCGATCGCGTGGAGCAGTCGTTTCCTGCTCAAGCGCATGGGCGGGTTGTCCGGTGCGCGCCTGAAGCGTGGTCCGGAGGACGAGCCGCTCGGCCTGGCGCTGGAAACCCTGCACTGGCACAGCCTGTTCGGGAGTTTCGGCGAGAAGGGCAACGACTGGTGGGCGGGATTGGCGAACGTGCGCACGCGAGTGCTGGCCGTGGCGTCGGATGGCGACCACCAGGACCCGGCCTGGGCGTGCAACAAGCTGCTGGAACAGTTCGGTTCCGAGGTTCGCGAATACCTGCGGCTGGGGCGTCGGCATGGATTCGCCGAGGACTACGGGCACATCGAGATGTTGATCAGCAAGGGCGCCCAGCGCGAAGTCTGGCCGCGCTTGCTGCACTGGCTGGAGCATGGCGCACTGCCGGCCGGGCAGGACGCTCTGGCACAGGCCTGAGCGTTCCTCGTCGGCGCCGCAACGGGTAGACTGTGACGCCAGTGCATCTTTCAGTCACGTCAGGGCCGGATGGCCTTTCCGTTTTCATCAAGAGGAGCGTCTCCATGCATTACGTCACCCCCGATCTGTGCGATGCCTATCCGGAGCTGGTCCAGGTCGTCGAGCCGATGTTCAGCAACTTCGGCGGGCGGGACTCCTTCGGTGGCGAGATCGTCACCATCAAGTGCTTCGAAGACAACTCGCTGGTCAAGGAGCAGGTCGAGAAGGACGGCAAGGGCAAGGTCATGGTGGTGGACGGCGGCGGCTCGCTGCGTCGCGCGCTGCTGGGCGACATGCTGGCCGAGAAGGCGGCGAAGAATGGCTGGGAAGGTATCGTGGTGTACGGCTGCATCCGTGACGTGGATGTGATCGCGCAGACCGACCTGGGCGTGCAGGCGCTGGCCAGCCACCCGATGAAGACCGACAAGCGCGGCATCGGCGATCTGAACGTCGCGGTGACCTTCGGCGGCATCACCTTCCGCCCGGGCGAGTTCGTCTATGCCGACAACAACGGCATCATCGTCTCGCCCCAGGCGCTGAAAATGCCGGAATAAGGCGAACCTCCAACCTCGGTTCGAGTCAATGCCGGAAGCGGATGCTTCCGGCATTTTTCATGGAGCGCCCCGGGCGTGGAGGCGGGAGAGGGCATGCAGGCATACGAAGGTGGTACCGAGCGCGGCCTGATCGACGGCTTCGTGCTCGATGGGCGTGGCGGCGCCCGGGAAATTTCCCGTAACGAGTTGCCGTTGCTGGACCTCAAGCCGGAGGAAAGTCTCTGGGTGCACTGGGACCGTGGCGTTGCGGAGGCGCAAAGCTGGCTGCGCGAATCCAGCGGGCTCAATGAGTTCGCCTGTGACCTGCTGCTGGAGGAGGCAACCCGTCCCCGGCTGGTCGATCTGGGCGGCGAGCGTCTGCTGCTGTTCCTGCGCGGGGTGAACCTAAACCCCGGCGCGGTGCCGGAGGACATGGTGTCTCTGCGGGTCTACGCCGAGTCGCAGCGGGTGATTTCCCTGCGCTTGCGTCCGCTCAAGGCGGTGGCCGACCTGCGTACGGATCTTGTGGCCGGGCGTGGTCCGAAAACCGCTTCCGAAGTGGTGCTGTACCTGGCGCACTACCTCACCGACCGGGTCGATACGCTGATCGGCGGGTTGGCCGATCAGCTCGACGCGATGGAAGAGGCCATCGAGGAGGACGAGCGCAGCATTCCCGACCAGCATCAGCTTCGGACCCTGCGCCGGCGGGCTGCCGGGTTGCGGCGGTACCTCTCGCCCCAGCGCGAGATCTACGCGCAGATGATCAAGTTCAAGCTGTCATGGACGGTCGCCGATGACGCCGACTACTGGAACGAGCTCTACAACCGCCTGACCCGCAATCTGGAGGAACTGGAGCTGATCCGCGAGCGCATCAGCCTGATCCAGGAGGCCGAACATCGTCGAATTACCGAGCGAATGAACCGCACCATGTATCTGCTTGGTATCATTACCGGCTTTTTCCTGCCCATGAGCTTCGTGACGGGGCTTCTGGGCATCAATGTCGGCGGTATTCCAGGGGCGGAAGCGCCCTATGGCTTCGTGGTGGCCTGCCTGCTCATCGGCGGCATCGCGACGTTCCAGTGGTGGATTTTCCGCCGTTTGCGCTGGCTGTGAGGCGTGCCGCGGCGGGCATTGGATGTGACTTGTGAATCGGTGAGGGCTTCAAACACCTCACACAGGCGAGGTGCGCATGCACGACCCATTTGAAGAATCCTTGCGTGATCTGCTGAAGATGCCGCCGGAGCAGCCGGGCGATGACTCTCGCCTGGATCGCGTGCTCAAGACCGCCAACCGCCAGGTTGGCGCGGGCGACCTGTTCAGTCTGATGGGCCACTGGCTGGAAGCGCTGTCCATCGGCGTCAGCCGCGGCGCCCTGCACCTTGCGCCCGTCTCGCGTCGCGCGCAGAATCCCGCCCCTTCCGCTGACAAGGCCGATTGAACATGCAATTCGACATCTGGACGCAAAGCCTGCTGACCGCCATGAATACCCTGTGGGGCAAGCTGGCCGGGTTCATTCCGAACCTGCTCGCCGCGCTGGTGATCGTGCTGCTGGGTTTCATCGTCGCCAAGCTGCTCGACGCGCTGCTGTCCAAGCTGCTGGCCAAGCTGGGCCTGGATCGCCTGATGGCCGGCACCGGCCTGACCAAGCTGATGTCCCGCGCGGGCATCCAGGTCCCGGTCTCGACCCTGATCGGCAAGATCATCTACTGGTTCGTGCTCCTGGTATTCCTGGTCTCCGCCGCGGAGTCGCTGGGGCTGCAGCGTGTTTCCGCCACCCTCGACATGCTCGCGCTGTACCTGCCGAAGGTCTTCGGCGCTGCACTGGTGCTGATCGTCGGCATTCTCCTCGCCCAACTGGCCAACAGCCTGGTGCGTGGTGCCGCGGAGGGGGTCGGTCTCGAATACTCCAATGGCCTGGGGCGTGTCGCCCAGTGGCTGGTCATCATCATCAGCATCTCGGTGGCCATCGGCCAGCTCGAGGTCAAGACCGACCTGCTGAACTACATCATCGCCATCGTGCTGATCACCATCGGCCTGGCGGCGGCGCTGGCCCTCGGGCTGGGCAGTCGCGAAGTCGCCGGGCAGATCATCGCGGGTATTTACGTGCGTGAGCTGTATCAGGTCGGGCAACAAGTGAAAGTCGCAGATGTCGAAGGCATCATCGAAGAAATTGGTACCATCAAGACTATCCTGCTGACGGAGGAGGGCGAGCTGGTGTCCATCGCCAATCGCATCCTGCTCGATCAGCGAGTGACCAGTCGCTGAGAAGATGATGACCGATCGCCGATGCCGCTCCCGTGGAGCCGCGTCGGCCGCTGACATGACCTGGCCCGACCCGACTTGAACACGCCGCAATCACTGTCCTTGCGCTACGACCCGCGCCAGCTCACCGACGAGGAGCTGGTGGAGCGTTCTCACGTGGAGCTGTTCCACGTGACCCGGGCCTATGAAGAGCTGATGCGCCGTTACCAGCGCACACTGTTCAATGTCTGTGCGCGATATCTGGGCAATGACCGGGACGCCGATGATGTGTGTCAAGAGGTGATGTTGAAGGTTCTGTATGGTCTGAAGAACTTCGAAGGTAAATCGAAGTTCAAGACTTGGCTGTACAGCATCACTTACAACGAGTGCATTACCCAATATCGGAAGGAACGCCGCAAACGGCGATTGCTCGATGCTCTGAGTCTGGACCCAGTGGAGGAGGCCTCCGAAGAGAAGGCTCCGAAAGTGGAAGAGCGTGGCGGGTTAGACCGTTGGCTAGTTCATGTCAATCCCATTGATCGGGAAATTCTGGTGTTGCGGTTCGTGGCGGAACTGGAGTTCCAGGAAATCGCGGACATCATGCATATGGGCCTGAGCGCCACCAAGATGCGCTACAAGCGTGCACTCGATCGATTGCGCGAAAAGTTTTCCGGTGCGACGGAATCTTAGTTTAGTAAATGTTGTCTCTTTGGCAGGGAAGTTCTGATAAACTTGCCACCCAAGTTGTACGGCCTATGGTTAGACAACTTATTGACCACCAAGATGGGGATTTAACGGATGAAACTGAAGAACACCCTTGGCGTCGTTGTCGGCTCTGTAATCGCC
Source organism: Pseudomonas sp. MT3 (assembly GCF_054720805.1). NCBI lineage: Bacteria > Pseudomonadati > Pseudomonadota > Gammaproteobacteria > Pseudomonadales > Pseudomonadaceae > Pseudomonas > Pseudomonas sp. MT3. The sequence goes on along the minus strand of NZ_JBTVPY010000023.1, from coordinate 49,122 downwards.
GCCACCGCTGTAAACGCCTTTGCTCAAGGCCAGGGCGCGGTCGAGGTCGAGGCCTTCGGCAAGCGCTACTTCACCGACAGCACCCGCAACATGAAGAACGCGGACCTGTACGGCGCATCGGTTGGCTACTTCCTGACCGACGACGTCGAGTTGGCTCTGTCCTACGGTGAGTACCACGACGTTCGTGGCACCTACGAGACCGGCAACAAGAAGGTTCATGGCAACCTGAGCACTCTGGACGCCATCTACCACTTCGGTACTCCGGGCGCTGGCAACCTGCGTCCGTACGTGTCGGCAGGTATCGGCCACCAGAACCTGACCAACATCAACTCCGAGAACGGCGGTCGTCAGAACCTGACCATGGCCATGATCGGTACCGGTCTGAAGTACTACTTCACCGAGAACTTCTACGCCAAAGCCAGCCTCGACGGCCAGTACGGTCTGGAGCAGCGCGAGAACGGTCACCAGGGCGAGTGGATGGCTGGCCTGGGCGTTGGTATGAACTTCGGTGGTGGCAAAGCCGCCCCGGCTCCGGAGCCGGTTGCTGAAGTCTGCTCCGACTCCGACAACGATGGCGTCTGCGACAACGTCGACAAGTGCCCGAACACCCCGGCCAACGTCACCGTTGACGCCAACGGCTGCCCGGCTGTTGCCGAAGTCGTTCGCGTTCAGCTGGACGTGAAGTTCGACTTCGACAAGTCCAAGGTCAAAGAGAACAGCTACGCTGACATCAAGAACCTGGCTGACTTCATGAAGCAGTACCCGTCCACCTCCACCACCGTTGAAGGCCACACCGACTCCGTCGGCACCGACGCCTACAACCAGAAGCTGTCCGAGCGTCGTGCCAACGCCGTTCGTGACGTACTGGTCAACGAGTACGGTGTTGAAGGCGGCCGCGTGAGCGCTGTTGGTTACGGTGAGACCCGTCCGGTTGCTGACAACGCAACTGCTGAAGGCCGCGCTGTTAACCGTCGCGTAGAAGCCGAAGTAGAAGCCCAAGCCAAGTAATTGGTCTGAGCTGATGAGAAAAACCCGGCCCAGGCCGGGTTTTTCTTTGCCCGTGAGAAAGTTGCCGATTCAGGCTGTGCGGGCCTGAGCGACCAGTTGCACAGCGGCGGCCACCTCACCGATCACCAGTATTGCCGGGCTTTTCAGGGCGAAGTCCTGGGCGTCCTCGAGCATGTCTTGCATCAGGCTGCGGTACTCGCGTTGAGTCGGCAGGGAGGCGTTCTCGATCATTGCCACCGGTGTGTCGGCGCGCATTCCTCCCGCCAGCAGGCCATCGCGGATTTCCGCCAGCCTTGCCACGCCCATGTACACCACCAGCGTCGTGCCGCCTTCGGCCAGGCTGCGCCAGTTCAGGGGGCTGTCGTCCTGGGTGTGCGCGGTCACCAGCGTCACGCCCCGGCTCACGCCGCGCAGGGTCAGCGGGATGCGACACTGGGTCGCAGCGGCCAGTCCGGCAGTGATGCCGTTCACCAGTTCGCACTCGATGCCCCGTGCGCCGAGCCAGTCGGCTTCCTCGCCGCCACGCCCGAAGATGCACGGATCTCCGCCCTTCAGGCGCGCGACGCGCCGCCCCTGGCGGGCATAGCGCAGCATCAATCGGTGGATGAAGTCCTGCGGTGTAGAGCGGCAGCCGCCGCGTTTGCCGACCGGGATTACCCGAGCCGTCGGGCAATGCTCCAGCACCGCCGGATTCACCAGATCGTCGATCATGACCACCTCGGCCTGTGCCAGGGCGCGTACCGCTTTCAGGGTCAGCAACTCCGGATCACCCGGACCTGCGCCGATCAGCCAGACTTTCCCGCTCATATCCATCTCCTCAGGCTGTCGCGGCCAGCGGACGCTGAGCCAGTAGCCGTTTGATTTCCGGTACGCAGGAGCCACAGGCGGTCCCGCACTTGAGTTCGCCTTTGAGGCCTTCCAGGTCCAGGCCCTTGTCGATCCCGGCCTGGATGCGGCTCTGGCTGACGTTCAGGCAGTTGCACAGGGTCTTGTCCGCTGCCGCGCCGGCTTTACCCGGGGCGGCGCTGAGCGGGGCGAGCAGCCAGCGGCGCAGCTCCTGGTCGGCGCGGCCTTCCTTCCACAACTCGCGCAGCCAGGCGCGCGCGGCGGTTTCCCCGGCCAGGCGCAGCGAGACGATGCGCGACTGTTCGATACGTACGCGCTTGCCAACCGAGAGGCGGGGGTCGTCGTAAGCCATGACCGGCCCCTCGTTGAGATCCAGCAGTGCATCGATGGCGGCCAGCCATTCCGGGCTGGGCGCCTCGGCGTGGGCAGCGCGGATCACCAGTGCCGGGCGCTCGCGGCCGGTGGGGCTGAAGCTGGCGTAGGGCAGGTCTTCGAACAGCGGGCGCAGGGCGTCGAAGCGCTTCTGCATCTCACCTTCTACCAGCGCGAAGAACTGCCAGGGCAGCTCGATGCGGCTGACCTCAACGGTGGCGTGTTTCAGCTCGGGCTGGCGCGACAGCGGATCCACCGCCGGCAGGGTAAGCACGTTGATGCCCAGGCCCTTGAGGAAGCGGTCGCCCCAGTGCATCGGCAGGAAGGCCTGGCCGGGACGCAGGCGGTCGTCGGCCTGCACTGGCAGCACCAGCTCGCCACGTCGGCTGTGCAGGCGAACCAGTTGCCCGTCGCTGATGCGCCGGCGGCGCAGCTCGTCCGGGTGCAGGCCGAGCACGGCTTCTTCCACATGGCCGAACAGTTGCGGCGCGGTGCCGGTACGGGTCATGCCATGCCACTGATCGCGCAGGCGGCCGGTGTTGAGGATCAGCGGGTAGCGCGCATCGCGCTTTTCCTTCGGTGCACGGTAGGGCTCGGCGATCAGCCGTGCGCGGCCATTGGCGGTGGGGAATTGCCCGTTGCCGTACAAGCGCTCGGTGCCTTGGATTGCTCCGGAACGGAGGGGCCATTGTTGCGGACCACGGGTGTCCAGCAAGGCGTAGTCGATGCCGGACAGATCGAGATCGCGCTCGTGGGTCAGCAGCTTGTATTCCTCGAACAGCGCGGAGGGCGAGTCGAAGTCGAACAGGCTGCTTTCGCCGGGGCGCAGGTGCCGCTCCAGGCGTCGGGCGAAATCACAGACGATGCTCCAGTCCGCCCGTGCCTCGCCGATGGCGGGAATGGCCGGGCGCACATGGCTGATGCGGCGTTCGGAGTTGGTCACCGTGCCTTCCTTCTCGCCCCAGCTGGCGGCCGGCAGCAGCAGGTCGGCGTACTGGCAGGTCTCGCTGGTGCTGAAGGCTTCCTGGACGATGACGAAGGGGCAGGCGGCCAGGGCTTCGCGTACGCGGGTCTGGTCCGGCAGGGACTGCGCCGGGTTGGTGCAGGCGATCCACAGGGCCTTGATGCGCCCGTCGCGGACTGCGTCGAAGAGTTCGATGGCGCTCAGGCCGGGATTTTCCGGTAACTGCTCGATGCCCCAATAGCCGGCGACTTCCGCGCGGTGCTCGGCATTGCCGGCTTCGCGGTGGCCGGGCAGCAGGTTGGACAGGCTGCCGGTCTCGCGGCCACCCATTGCATTGGGCTGGCCGGTGAGGGAGAAGGGGCCGGCGCCGGGGCGGCCGATCTGCCCGGTGGCCAGGTGCAGGTTGATCAGCGCGCTATTCTTCGCGCTGCCGGCGGTGGACTGGTTGAGGCCCATGCACCACAGCGAGAGGAAGGACGGTGCCTGACCGATCCACTGCGCGGCGCGCTGCAGGTCATCCACGGCGATGCCGCAGATTTCCGCCACGGCCAGCGGGCCGTAGTCACGTACCAGGGCTTTCAGTTCATCCAGGCCCTCGGTGTGGGCGTCGATGAAGGCGCGGTCGATCCAGCCTTCCCAGAGCAGGATGTGCAGGATGCCGTGGAACAGCGCGACATCGGTGCCGGGCAGGATCGCCAGGTGCAGGTCGGCCGCCTCGGCGGTGTCGGTGATGCGCGGGTCGATGACGATCAGCTTCATCTCCGGGCGTCGTGCGCGGGCCTCTTCCAGGCGGCGGAACAGCACCGGGTGGGCGTAGGCCATGTTGCTGCCGGCGATCATCACGCAGTCGGCCAGCTCGATGTCCTGGTAGCTGCAGGGCGGGGCGTCGGCGCCCAGGCTGCGCTTGTAGCCGACCACCGCCGAGGACATGCACAAGCGCGAGTTGCTGTCGATGTTGTTGGTGCCGACCAGGGCGCGGGCGAGCTTGTTGAAGGCGTAGTAGTCCTCGGTCAGCAACTGGCCGGAGACGTAGAAGGCTACGCTGTCCGGGCCGTGCTCGCGGAGGGTTTCGGCGAAGACGCCGGCGGCATGCTCCAGCGCGGTGTCCCAGTCGGTGCGGGCGCGCGACAGGCCTTTGCCCAGGCGCAGTTCCGGGAACTGCGCGCGGGCGTCCGCGTCGCCGGTGAGGTGCAGGGTCGAGCCCTTGCTGCACAGGCGGCCGAAGTTGGCCGGATGCTGCGGGTCGCCTCGTACGCCGAGGATGCGCTCGTCGTCGTGCTCGATCAGTACGCCGCAGCCCACGCCGCAGTAGCAGCAGGTGGATGCGGTGGTGCGACGGTTCGGGTTCATGGCGCGGGCCTCGTTGGCTGGCTCAGGCGCAGTTGGCGACTGGCGTACGCAGGGCCAGCAGTACGCGGCCATCCTCGACCTTGACGTCGTGACGGTGGGCGCAGCCCTGGTCGGGGGCCACGGCCTCGCCGCTTTCCAGCTCGATCTGCCAGTTGTGCAGCGGGCAGGCCACGCGCTTGCCGTAGATCAGGCCCTGGGACAGCGGGCCGCCCTTGTGCGGGCAGCGGTCGTCGAGGGCGAAGACTTCGTTCCCGGCGGTGCGGAAGATCGCGATATCGCCACGCGGGCCGGCGATGACGCGGGAACCGAGTGGATTGATGTCGTCCAGGGCGCAGATGTCGAACCAGTTCATGGGGTGTCTCCAGCAATCGGGTGGAAAGGGCCCCGGCGGCGGGGCCCGGCGGGTACTCAGGCGGGTTCCAGCTGCGTGAGGGGAATCCGTTCGAATTCCTTCTTCAGCGGCTGCTGGACGATGCGTTCCTGCCACGGGTCCTGTTCCAGCGACAGTGAGAACTGCAGGCGGGCGTTGAGCGCCTTGCGGTTTTCTTCGTCTTCCAGCACGGCCTTCTTGATGCGCTCCATGCCGACGCGCTGCAGGTAGTGCACGGTACGCTCAAGGTAGAAGGCTTCTTCGCGGTAGAGCTGGAGGAAGGCGCCGCTGTACTCGCGCACCTCTTCGGCGGTCTTGAGCTTGACGAAGAACTCCGCCACCTCGGTCTTGATCCCGCCATTGCCGCCGATGTAGAGCTCCCAGCCCGAATCCACACCGATGATGCCGATATCCTTGATGCCGGCCTCGGCGCAGTTGCGCGGGCAGCCGGAGACCGCCAGCTTGACCTTGTGCGGCGACCACATGTTGAACAGGTCGTGCTCGAGGTCGATGCCCAACTGGGTCGAGTTCTGCGTGCCGAAGCGGCAGAACTCGCTGCCCACGCAGGTCTTCACGGTGCGGATGGACTTGCCGTAGGCGTGCCCGGAGGGCATGTCCAGCTCCTTCCAGATCGCCGGCAGGTCGTCCTTCCTGATGCCCAGCAGGTCGATGCGCTGGCCGCCGGTGACTTTCACCATCGGTACCTGGTACTTGTCGGCGACGTCGGCGATGCGCCGCAGTTCGGCGGCGTTGGTCACGCCACCCCACATGCGCGGGACCACCGAGTAGGTGCCGTCCTTCTGGATGTTGGCGTGGGCGCGTTCGTTGATCAGGCGCGACTGCGGGTCGTCCTTCGCCTCGCCCGGCCAGGTGGAGATCAGGTAGTAGTTCAGCGCCGGGCGACAGGTGGCGCAGCCGTCCGGGGTGCGCCAGTCCATGAAGCGCATCGCCGAGCCGAGGGAGGTCAGGTGATGTTCGCGAATCGCCTTGCGCACCTGGCCGTGGTTGAGATCGCTGCAACCGCAGATGGCCTTCTCGCTCTTGGGCTTCACGTCCGCCGCGCCACCCACGGTGCTGATCAGGATCTGCTCGACGAGCCCTGCGCAGGAGCCGCAGGAGCTGGCGGCCTTGGTGTGCTTCTTCACTTCGTCGACGCTGAACAGGCCGTTCTCCTGGATCGCCTTGACGATGGTGCCCTTGCACACGCCGTTGCAGCCGCAGACTTCGGCGCTGTCGGGCATGTTCGCCGCGCTGTTCTGGCCCTGGTGGCCGACGTCGCCAACGCTGCTCTCGCCGAACATCAGATGGTCGCGGATTTCGCCGACGTTGTGGTTCTCGCGGATCTGCCGGAAGTACCAGCCGCCGTCGGCGGTGTCGCCGTAGAGGCAGGCGCCGACCAGCACGTCGTCCTTGATCACCAGCTTCTTGTAGACGCCGCCGATGGGGTCGGAGAGGGTGATGGTCTCGGTGCCTTCTCCGCCCATGAATTCGCCGGCGGAGAACAGGTCGATGCCGGTGACCTTGAGCTTGGTGGAAGTCACCGAGCCCTGGTAGCGGGCGAAGCCGAGCATGGCCAGGTGGTTGGCGCAGACCTTGGCCTGTTCGAACAATGGCGCCACCAGACCGTAGGCGATGCCGCGGTGGCTGGCGCACTCGCCCAGGGCGTAGATGCGCGGGTCATAGGTCTGCAGGGTGTCGTTGACCAGGATGCCGCGGTTGCAGGGCAGGCCGGTCTTTTCCGCCAGTTCGGTGTTGGGGCGGATGCCGGCGGCCATCACCACCAGGTCGGCGGCGATCACTTCGCCGTCCTTGAAGCGAATGGCGCAGACGCGGCCGCTGCCGTCATCGATCAGTTCTTCGGTGTGGGTGTTCAGGCGGAAGTGGATGCCACGCGATTCCAGCGCTTCCTGCAGCAGCTTGCCAGCGGTGCGGTCCAACTGGCGTTCCAGCAGCCAGTCGGAGAGGTGCACCACGGTGACGTCCATGCCGCGCTGCTTGAGGCCGTTGGCCGCTTCCAGGCCGAGCAGGCCGCCGCCGATGACCACCGCGTGGCTGTGGCTGCCGGCGGTGTCGATCATGGTCTGGGTATCGGCGATGTCGCGGTAGCCGATCACGCCCTGCAGGCGGCTGCCCGGCACCGGCAGGATGAAGGGGTTGGAGCCGGTGGCGATCAGCAGGCGGTCGTACTCGGCCTCGGTGCCGTCTTCGGCGTAGACCTTGCGGCGGTGACGGTCGATGCGGCTGACCTTGCGGTTGAGCAGCAGGCGGATGCCGTTCTCGCTGTACCAGTTGAGGTCGTTGAGGACGATGTCCTCGAAGGCCTGCTCGCCGGCCAGCACGGGGGAGAGCAGGATGCGGTTGTAGTTGGGGTGGGGCTCGGCGCCGAACACGGTGATGTCATAGAGGTCGGGCGCGATCTTCAGCAGTTCTTCCAGGGTGCGTACACCGGCCATGCCGTTGCCGATCAGTACGAGCTTGAGCTTTTTCATGTCAGGGCTCCGTCACGCAATCGCGGAAAACAAAAAAGGCGTCCCGCCGGTTGCCCGGCGAGGACGCCTTTGTCCAAGTCCCGATCGCTCGGGAAGTGCGAGCCTCTTCGTTGAGGGACGCGCTTTTGTAGATTGTTGCCGAGGTTATTGCAGGGGCTGTGCCAACTTGCCCAGTGCCTGGATTTCCAGGCTTCGCAGCGGTGCAGCCGGGATATTGGGGCGGTTTGTTGCACTGCGGTGATGCGTTCTGATCCGAACTGGTGCGCCTTCAACCCCCGTGCAGCAGCCAGAACAGCAGCCCCAGGTTGAGCGCCAGGGAGGCCAGGGCGACGCCGCGCCAGACCCGCAGCGGCTCGCGTTCCAGTAGCGGGCGCGGACGAGCCGGGGTCTGCCGTTCGCCTTGTTCCAGGGCGAGCACGCATTCCTCGGCGGTTTCGAAACGCTGTTGCGGTTGGGCGGCGATCAGCTTTGCCAGCCAGTCGTCCAGCCAGGTTGGCACATCCGGGCGATAGCGGCTGGCCGGGGCGGGCGTGCCGAAGCGCGGATGCTGGAAGGCTTCGACCTCGCCGTAGGGGTAGTGGCCGCAGAGCAATCGATACAAGGTGACGCCGGCGGCGTAGAGGTCCTGGCGGGCGTCCGGTGTTGCACCCTGGAAGGATTCGGGAGCGAGGTAGCTCGGGGTGCCGGGCAGGTCGTGCGGGTCTTCCTGTGACAACCCGGGGCAGTAGGCCAGTCCGAAGTCCAGCAGGCGCAGTTCGCCGTCATCGGCCCAGTGCAGGTTCTCCGGTTTGATGTCGCGGTGCAGGATATTGCGCCGGTGCAACTGGCCCAGGCCGCGCAGCAGGCGCTGGGCGAGATCCTGCCAGTCGGGCAGGTTCAGCGGGCCGTTGAGCTTCAGGTGTTCGTCCAGCGTTTGCCCCGGGTACTCGCGCATCACGTAGTACAGGTGCTGGCGCTGCGGCAGGCTGTGCAGTTCGGGGAAGTAGCGGCCCTGTACGCGGCGCAGGAACCATTCCTCCAGCAGCAATGCCTGGGCGGCTTCGGCGGAGTCGCGCAGGGCCGGCGGCAGGGTCTTGAGCAGCCAAGGGCGATTCTGCCGGTCGCGTACGCGGTAGATCAGTGACTGGCGGGACTGGGCCAGCCTACCCTCGACCTGCCAGCCTTCGAATTCCTGATCGTCCCGCAGTGCGGGCGGCTCGGGCCAGTGGTCGAGTTGGGCGAGGGCGTCACCGAGGCTTGCGGGCGGCAGTTCGTCCACCTGCAGGAGCAGGGCGCTGGCGTTGTCCTGGCTGCCGGCCAGGTGGGCGGCGCTGACCAGTGCATCGGCGCAGGCTTGCAGGCTCTGTGCGTCCTCCAGCAGGCGCTGGATGGCGCTGTCGCCCAGGGTGGCCCAGACGCCGTCGCTCACCAACAGGAAGCGTTGCCCGGCTTCCAGCTCCCCGTCGCAGTAGTCCACCACCAGGTGCTGGTCGAGGCCCAGGGCGCGCTTGAGCACGTGCTGCATGCCGGGCTGTTCCCAGACGTGGTCCTGGGTCAGGCAGTCCAGAACGCCTGCGTGCCAGCGGTACAGGCGGCAGTCGCCGACATGGGCGAGGGTGAAGCGCCGGCTGCGCAGGACCAGCGCGGTGAGGGTGGTGAGCAACGGCTGGCCGCCGCCGTTGGCCTGCAGCCAGCGGTTCTGCGAGATCAGCAGGCGGTCGAGGGCCTGGGCGACGGCCCAGGTCTCGGGGGTGGCGTAGTAGTCGGCGGCCAGCGCCTGCAAGGTCAGGCGCGCGGCCAGGCCGCCGTCGGCGCAATGGCTGACGCCGTCGGCGATGGCGAACAGGTGCCCCTTGCTGGCCGCCAGTCCTGCGGGTGGGGTGACCACTCGCAGGGCATCCTGGTTCTCGTCGCGCGGACCGGTGGCGCTGGCCTGGGCGAAGGATAACTGCAAGGTCATCGCCACCACCTGTAAGAGCGAGCTTGCTCGCGAACCGCATCAATCTGCAGCTGTCGGTGAATCCGTTCGCGAGCAAGCTCGCTCCTACAATTCACGATTACACCCGCGCCGCGGTAACGGCTGCGCTGCCCCAGGTGGTGCGCCAGCGCGCTTTCACCGCGTGCAGGCCGAACCAGGCGAGCACGCCGAGGCTGGCGAACAGCCAGAGGCCGATCTGATAGTCGCCGGTGGCCTGCTTGATCGCACCCAGGCCCGCCGTCAGGCAGAAGCCGCCGATGCCGCCGGCCATGCCGATCAGGCCGGTCATCACGCCGATGGTCTGGCGGAAGCGCTGCGGCACCAACTGGAATACCGCGCCGTTACCCGCACCGAGGCTGAGCATCGCCACAACGAACAGGCTCAGCGCCGCCACCGCGCTGGGCAGGTGGAAGCCCACGGCGGCGATGCAGATCGAGGCGACGGTGTACATCACCAGCAGGCTGCGGATGCCGCCGATGCGGTCGGCCAGGGCACCGCCCAGCGGGCGCATCAGGCTGCCGGCGAAGACGCAGGCGGCGGTGTAGTAGCCGGCTTTCACCGGGTCCAGGCCGTACTGGTCGTGGAAGTAGCCGGGCAGGGTGCTGGCAAGGCCGAGGAAGCCGCCGAAGGTCACGCTGTAGAAGAACATGAACCACCAGCTGTCGCGGTCGCCCAGGGCCTTCAGGTAGTCGCCCACGGATTTTGGCGCAGGACGCTCCGGGGCGTTGCGGGCGAGCAGGGCGAACACCACCAGGGTCGCCAGCAGCGGGATCAGCGCGAAGCCGAAGACGTTCTGCCAGCCGAAGGCGGCGGCGATGGCCGGAGCGAACAGCGCGGTGAGCACGGTGCCGGAGTTACCCGCGCCGGCAATGCCCATCGCCTTGCCCTGGTGCTGCGCCGGGTACCACTGCGAGGCCAGTGGCAATGCCACGGCGAAGGAGGCGCCAGCCATGCCCAGCAGCACGCCGAGGATCATTGCCTGTTCGAGGTTGTGGATGCCCAGTTGCCAGGCACCGAACAGTGCGCAGATGACGATCACCTGGCCAAGGATGCCGGCGGCCTTGGGCGACCAGCGATCGGCCAGCAGGCCCATGAGGAAGCGCAGGATGGCGCCGGAGAGGATCGGCGTGGCCACCATCAGCGCGCGCTGCTGGGTGGTCAGTTGCAGGTCGGTGGCGATCTGCACCGCCAGCGGGCCGAGGACGTACCAGACCATGAAGCTCAGGTCGAAATACAGGAAGGCGGCAAACAGGGTCGGCGCATGGCCGGCTTTCCAGAAACTCGTGTTCATCGAACACCTCATCGGCAATGGTTGAGGAGCCCGGTCATGTGCCACGTGGCGACCGCCGGGGTGGTCCTGCGCCCCTGCGCCGGGGCAAACGAAAAAGGCGTCGCTCCACCCACCGCTCGGTGCGGGTGTGGATGCGACGCCTTTGTCGTAGTCGGGTAACCGCCGTTGATTACCATCGCCTTGTGCAGAGCAAGGCGCGGGCCAGGATGGAAAATCCCAGGAAGATCAATACGATATGAGGTGGGATGGACTCAGTGATGATCCATCGTAGGGCGCGCCCGCGGACGGCGCGCCCCCAACTGGAGCGTCAGGCGATCCAGTTGACATTGGGGAAGGTATCGCGGAACGCCTCAGGGATCGGCACGACCTTGCCAGCCTGGTAGTCGAAGAACACGAAGCCGGACTTGGCCATCGCCACCAGGGTGCCGTCCGCCGGACGGGTGATGCGGAAGATGATGTCGCCACCGTACTTGTTGAAGTCCATCACGCCGACCTCGAACAGCAACTGGTCGCGGGCGTGGGCCTCGGCGCGGTAGGTGGTGGCCAGGTCGGTGACGATGATGCCGGTCTCACGAATGCCGTAGTCGAACAGGAAGCGCGCGCGGGCCTCGGAAATCATCGAGATCATCGAGTCGTTGCCCAGGTGTTTGGCACCGTTGATGTCGGTGACGCGTACGGTGAGCTTGGTGGTGTAGAGGAAGAGTTCTTCGGGAAATTCCAGTTTCAGGCGGGCCATTGGCGCTCTCGGGTCATGGGGAGAGCACCATTGTACGGAGCCCGCCGCCGGATTCGCAGTGCCATAGGCGGGCAGAATGGCGACGTCAGTGCGCCAGGTTGATGTGGTAGAAGGTCACGCGGCCACCTTCGTCGTCGGGGCCCTTGTTGTCGCTGATGTAGGCACCGGCCTTGAAGTAGAGCAGTTGCTTGCTCCAGGTCGAACTCAGGGCCTGTCGGTAGTACTGCTTCTCGCCATCGCTGCTTTCGGCGCGCAGGCCCAGTTGGCCGGTGGAGGTGACCCGCAGGCTGTAGGTGATGCGCTCGTTCAGGCGCACATCCTTGAGCAGCGGGATGTTCTTGCTGGCGCTGTCGTCCGGATGGTTGCGCACCAGCGCCTCGATGCTGCCGGTCTGGGTGTCGGGGTGGTAGTGGTACTGCAGCTTCACCAGCGGCTCGCCGTCGCCGCTGGTGGGCGATTTGCTGTGGATCTGGCCGATGATGATCTTGTTCTGCGAGGGTACGCGACCGACGCTCAGGGTGGCGCGCAGCTCGTTGTCGCCGCCGCTGTAGTACCAGTTGTAGAGGCTGCCGTCGCGCTTGGTCTCGCGCAGCTCGGTACGTGGGAAGGTACTGTCTTCGGTGTGCGAACCGTTGACCGGTACCCAGAACACGACGCTGTCGCCGTCGCGCTTGAAGTAGCGGCTCTGGTAGCCATTCTGCAGTTGCTGGGTGGTGATCTCGGTGGGACGGGGATCGCTGGGAATGGTCAGGTTCCAGGTGGAAAGGTCGATCATGCTGTCTCGCTCTCGAAGGGTTCGGGCGCGACCGGCAGGTACCTAGCCGGCGGGTCGCACTGCGGACTTCCAAGGTCATGCAATGGAAGCGAGGATGGCCGCGCGACGTATCGCGCGACGCGGGGAGGATACGCAGTGACCGCGAAGGCGGGGGCCAGCAGGGCGGCTGGCGTTCTGATTGCGGGATGCCGCCGCTGGCAGATGGCCGATCAGTGCCCGAGCATTTCGTGCATTGAGATGATCTGCTCGGCTACCTGCACCAGCTTCTGCTGGCGCCCCATCGCCTGCCGGCGCATCAGGGTGTAGGCCTCTTCCTCGGCGCAGCCCTTCATCTTCATCAGCAGCCCCTTGGCCAGTTCGATGCGCTTGCGTTCGGCCAGTTGCTGCTCGCGGGCTTGCAACTGCGCACGCAGCGCCTGGTCGCTCTCGAAGCGGGCCATCGCGACGTCGAGGATCGGTTGCAGGCGCTGCGCCTGGATGCCTTCGACGATATAGGCGCTGACCCCGGAACGAATGGCCTGGCGCATCACCTGCGGGTCGTGCTCGTCGGTGAACATGACGATGGGGCGCGGCTGGTCGCGGCTGACCAGCACTACCTGTTCCAGCACGTCGCGGCCGGGAGATTCGGTGTCGATGAGGATCACGTCCGGGCACAGGGCTTCCACGCGCTGTGCCAGGTCCACGGTGAGGCCGGATTCGTCGACCACGTCGAAGCCGGATTCCAGCAGTGCGGCCTTGAGGCGCCCGACCTTCTTCGGGGTGTCGTTGATCAGCAGGACGCGCAGCATGCTCAACCTCGCTCCGTCAGGGCATTGAGTTCGAAACCGCGGGCATAGCCGGCGGGATCGCTGCCGTCCCAGGTGCGTCCGTCGATCAGCGTCGAGCGGCGCATGCCGGTATCCGGCACTGTTACGCCAACGGCTTCGGCGGCTTCGCGGTACAGGTCGAGTTGCTGGACCTGGCGGGCGATGCCTGGATAGTCGACGTCTTCACGCAGCAGCCCCCAGCGGCGGAACTGGGTCATGAACCACAGGCCGTCGGACAGCCAGGGGAAATTCGTTCGGCCTGCGTCGTGGAAACGCAGCGGATGGGCGTCCTGCCAGGCGTGGCCGAGGCCATCCTGGTAGCGGCCGAGCAGGCGTGGCTCGATGCTGGAGAGCGGTGCGTCGACGTAGTCGTGGCCGCTGATCAGTCGCGCCACGCTGCGCAGGTTGTCCTCGCTGGCCTCGATGAAGCGACTGGCGTCGAGAATGCTCATCACCAGGGCGCGAGCCGTATTGGGGTATTGCTCGACGAAGGCGCGGGTGGTGCCCAGGACTTTTTCCGGGTGGTCCGGCCAGATCTGCTGGCTGGTCGCCAGGGTGAAGCCCAGGCCTTCGTCCACCGCCAGCGCGCCCCAGGGGCCGCCGGCGCAGAAGCCGTCGATGCGCCCGGCTTTCAGGTGCTCCACCATCTGCGCCGGTGGCACCACCAGCGAGCGCACATCGCGCAGCGGGTGGATGCCGTGGGCGGCCAGCCAGTAATACAGCCAAAGGGCGTGGGTGCCGGTGGGGAAGGTGTGCGCCAGGGTCAGCAGTGCACCGTTGTGGCGCGCGTGCTGGCGCAGTGCTTCAGCGCAGGTCACGCCGTCGCGCATCAGCGGTGCGGAAAGATTGATCGATTGGCCGTTCTGGCACAGCCCCATGAGCACTGCCATGTCGATGGCGGGGGTGCCACCCAGGCCGAGTTGCATGCCGTAGATCAGGCCGTAGAGCCCCTGCGCCGCGTCCAGTTCGCCGCTGAGCAGGCGGTCGCGCAGGCCGGCCCAGGAACTCTGCCGTTGCAGGTTGAGGGTCAGGCCGTAGGGCTGGGCGAAGCCTTGGGTGGCGGCGACCACCAGGGACGCGGCGTCGGTGAGGGCCATGAAGCCCAGGTTGAGTACGCTCTTTTCCGGCGCATCGGAGCCGGCGACCCAGGCCAGGCTGTCCGTACGGCTGCGTGTGCTGTCGATCATCTCCACCTCTGAAGGCAAAAGACACCGTTCCACTGGCCCTCGATGGGCGGGAAGGCGATGCTGTCATCTTTCAGGACCCGTCGTTGGGTTGCCTGTTGGTGGGCGTACAGCAAGGGGTGTGCCAGCGACGGTGGAAAAAAGAAGCCCCGCCACAGGGCGGGGCGCAGAGGAAGGGAGCGCACCTCTGGAGGGTTCCATCAAGGGCACCTGAGCACGGATATCGGCAGGGCCTGCAGACACCTTAGACGCACAGGCCGTCGCCGCAACGGTCAATAAGTATTAGGCCCATCGTGAGCAGCGGTTCAGGCCGCGCCTTTCGGGCAAGCACAAAAGAAAAGCCCCGCACGAGGCGGGGCTTTTCATCACGCTAGGCGTCTCAGACCTGGACGGCCGGGATCTTCGCGTTGGCTGCGGCTTCGCGGAACTCGGCGATCTGGTCGAAGCTCAGGTAGCGGTAGATATCGGCAGACATGCTGTCGATGTCCTTCGCATAGGCCATGTACTCCTCGACGGTCGGCAGCTTGCCGATGATCGAAGCGACAGCGGCCAGCTCGGCGGATGCCAGGAACACGTCGGTGGCATCGCCCAGGCGGTTCGGGAAGTTACGGGTCGAAGTGGAAACCACGGTCGAACCGGTCTGTACGCGAGCCTGGTTACCCATGCACAGCGAGCAGCCCGGCATTTCCATGCGTGCGCCAGCCTTGCCGTAGATGCCGTAGTAGCCTTCCTCGGTCAGCTGGTGGGCGTCCATCTTGGTCGGCGGAGCCAGCCACAGACGGGTCGGAATGCCACCCTTGACCTTGTCCAGCAGCTTGCCGGCAGCGCGGAAGTGACCGATGTTGGTCATGCAGGAACCGATGAAGACTTCATCGATCTTGCGGCCTTCGACGCTGGACAGCAGACGGGCGTCGTCCGGATCGTTCGGAGCGCAGAGTACCGGCTCCTTGACGTCGGCCAGGTCGATCTCGATGACCGCGGCGTACTCGGCGTCCTGGTCGGCAGCCAGCAGTTGCGGGTTGGCCAGCCAGGCTTCCATCGCTTGCGCGCGGCGCTCCAGGGTGCGGGCGTCGCCATAGCCTTCGCCGATCATCCAGCGCAGCAGGGTGATGTTGGACTTCAGGTACTCGGCGATGGCCTCTTCCGGCAGCTTGATGGTGCAACCGGCAGCCGAACGCTCGGCGGAGGCGTCGGACAGCTCGAAGGCTTGCTCGACGGTCAGGTCGTTCAGACCTTCGATCTCGAGGATGCGGCCGGAGAAGATGTTCTTCTTGCCTTTCTTCTCGACGGTCAGCAGGCCAGCCTGGATGGCGTAGTAGGGGATCGCATGGACCAGGTCACGCAGGGTGATGCCCGGTTGCAGCTTGCCCTTGAAGCGCACCAGAACCGATTCGGGCATGTCCAGCGGCATGACGCCAGTGGCTGCGGCGAAGGCTACCAGGCCGGAGCCGGCCGGGAAGCTGATGCCGATCGGGAAGCGGGTGTGCGAGTCGCCGCCGGTGCCGACGGTGTCGGGCAGCAGCATGCGGTTCAGCCAACTGTGGATGATGCCGTCGCCCGGACGCAGGGAGACACCGCCGCGGGTCATCATGAAGTCCGGCAGGGTGTGGTGGGTCTTGACGTCGATCGGCTTCGGATAAGCAGCGGTGTGGCAGAAGGACTGCATCACCAGGTCGGCGGAGAAGCCCAGGCAAGCCAGGTCTTTCAGCTCGTCGCGGGTCATCGGGCCGGTGGTGTCCTGGGAACCGACGGTGGTCATCTTCGGTTCGCAGTAGGTGCCCGGACGTACGCCCTGGCCTTCGGCCAGACCACAGGCGCGGCCAACCATCTTCTGCGCGAGGGTGAAGCCCTTGCCGCTGTCGGTCGGTGCTTCCGGCTTCTTGAACAGGTCGGATGGAGCCAGGCCCAGCTCGGCGCGGGCCTTCTCGGTCAGGCCGCGGCCAACGATCAGCGGGATACGGCCGCCGGCGCGGACTTCGTCCAGCAGAACCGGGGTCTTCAGCTCGAAGGTGGTGACCACTTCGCCGCTGTCATGACGCACGACCTTGCCTTCGTACGGGTACACGTCGATGACGTCGCCCATGGCCAGGTTGGTGCAGTCGAATTCGATCGGCAGGGCACCGGCATCTTCCATGGTGTTGTAGAAGATCGGGGCGATCTTGGTGCCGAAGCAGAAGCCGCCAGCGCGCTTGTTCGGAACGTAGGGGATGTCGTCGCCGAAGAACCACAGCACCGAGTTGGTGGCGGATTTACGGGACGAACCGGTGCCGACCACGTCACCGACGTAGGCGACCGGGAAGCCCTTGGCCTTGACCGCTTCGATCTGCTTCAGCGGACCGACGACACCCGGCTGGGCCGGCTCGATGCCGTCACGGGCCATCTTCAGCATGGCCAGGGCGTGCAGCGGGATGTCAGGGCGCGACCAGGCGTCCGGAGCGGGGGACAGGTCGTCGGTGTTGGTTTCGCCGGGGACCTTGAACACGGTCAGGGTCAGCTTCTCGGCGATGGCCGGACGGGCCTTGAACCACTCGCCATCGGCCCAGGACTGCAGCACGGCCTTGGCGGCGGCGTTGCCTTTCTTGGCGCGCTCGGCGACGTCGTGGAAGGCGTCGAACATCAGCAGGGTGTGCTTCAGTTGCGCGGCGGCGACTTCGGCCAGCTCGGCGCTGTCCAGCAGCTCGACCATCGTGGAGATGTTGTAGCCGCCCTGCATGGTGCCCAGCAGCTCGACGGCACGGGTCTTGGTCAGCAGCGGGGAGGTGGTCTCGCCCTTGGCAACGGCGGACAGGAAGCCAGCCTTGACGTAGGCGGCTTCATCCACGCCCGGCGGTACGCGGTTGGTGATCAGGTCGAGGAGAAATTCTTCTTCGCCGGCCGGCGGGTTCTTCAGGAGTTCGACCAGACCTGCGGTCTGTTCGGCGTTCAGCGGCTGGGGCACGACGCCCTGGGCGGCACGCTCTTCTACGTGTTTGCGATAGGCTTCAAGCACAGTATTTCCCTCATCAGTGGTCCCGGAGGACGCGTATCCAGGAGACCCCTCCGATCCATTCGTCAGGCATGGTGGACGGTAATCCACTGACCTACGACGGCACCGGCGATCTCCGGGCAGAAGCTGTTTTCAAAGTTTTACGCCGGGGTGGCCTGGGACTGATGGGAATGGGCGCTTGAGGGAGGCGCCCAGACCGCGCGGCTGCCGGAATCTGTGCTTCGTGACGCTTTGAAAACAGCTTCTTTCGGACAATGACGCCAAAAAGGCGCAGCCATTCTAATGGAATTAATGGGCCTTGGTAAGCCGATTTGCGTGGTGCCCGAGGGTGATCTTGCCTAGACAAAGGGCTAACATGCCCGCTTTGCCAGCCATTTGTTCAGCCATGTCTTCGCAACGCATCAAAACCCCCTGTGTCGGGCTCTGCTCGACGGTCTATGGCGACCTGGTCTGCCGTGGCTGCAAGCGTTTCCACCACGAAGTGGTGAGCTGGAACCGCTACGGCGACGAGGAGAAACGGGCGGTCCTGAGCCGTCTGGAAGTCCTGCTGGCGCAGGTGATGATGGCCAAGCTGGAAGTGTTCGATGCGCCTTTGCTGCGCAGCCAGCTGGAGCAGCGGCAGATCCGCTTCGTGCCCGAGCAGTCGCCCTATTGCTGGGCATACCAACTGATCGCCCGCGGCTCGCGGATGATCAACCAGGTGGAGGCCTATGGCCTGGCGCTGCTGCCGGAGTTTCGTGGTTGGCCACTGCCGGAACTGCGCGATGTCATCGACAAGGAGTTCTTCATCCTCTCCGAGGCGCACTACGAGCGTTACATCGCACCGGGTTTCCTGGCCGAGGGTATGGAGTCGCGCGTCTGACTCTGAAGATGGCTGGATAAAAAGCCGCCCGACGGGCGGCTTTTGGGGGGCTGGTAGCAGCGAGCTTGCTCGCGAACCGTCCAGCAGCGATGTGGCCAAGGCGTTCTGTTCGCGAGCAAGCTCGCTCCTGCAAGTGCTATCCCGAGTCCGTTCCCGTCAGGGTTGGGCGGCCAGCTCTTCCAGGTGGGCGATGATGTCGTCCGGCTTGAGCACCAGGATGTCGCTTTCCAGCGCATCCAGCACCACCTCGGCGGTATTGCCGATCAGCGCGCCGGAAAAGCCGGTGCGCGCCACGGTGCCGATCACGGTGACGGCGGCCGACAGGTGGTGCGCCGCGCGCGGGATGAGCACGTCGGCCGGGCCTTCCTCGATATGCAGGTGGTCGTTGTCAATGCCGTACTCGGCCTGGAATGCCCGGCAAGCCTCGCGGTATTTCGCCTCGATGGTTTCGCTGAGCTGGAAGGTCGGGTCGGCGGACGACAGCATTGGCGAGGGGTGGGCGCTAATCACGTGCAGCTCGCCGTGGGCCAGCCCGGCAATGTCGTAGGCGTTACTGACGATGCCGGAGTGCAGGGTGCGGTGCTCGGCGTCGCTGTTGCCCACGTCCACGGCTGCAAGGATGTTGCGTCCGGCCCAGGGCTGGTTGGTTTTCACCAGCAGCACGGGAGAAGGGCAATGGCGCAGCAGCTTCCAGTCGTCCGGGGTCAGCAGCGCCTTCTTCAGCGGGTTGTCGGGGCTGTGCTGCTTGATCACCAGGCCGCAGCCTTCGGCCTGTTGCTCGGCGATGATGGTGGCGTGCAGGCTGTCCTTCCAGGCCTGCCGGCTGGAGGTGCTGAAGCCTTCCTGGCGCAGCCCCTGGGCGAACTCTTCGAGCGCAGCGCTGAAATCGCCGCGTTTCTCGCAGGCCAGCAGGTGCAGATGGGACTGGGTGACGCTGGCGATCAGTCGTGCCCGTTTCAGGGCGAGACCGTCCGGCTGGTCAGGGTCCACGACTACGAGGATGCTACGGATGGCTTGCATGATCGTCTCCCTTCGTGCGCGTTGTTTATGTGGAACAACTGTAGTCGGGATATCGCCGTCATGACGTTGAGGCATATCAAAGGCGGACGCTGGTTACGCACGGCGGCATTCGTATAATGCCCCCCATTTATGGCACCGGCCAGCCGGTGGAACGCTTCGTCGGAGTTGAGCATGTTGTCTGAAATCAGGGAATTTCTCGGTTGTGCCACGCCGGATGCGTGGGTCGAGGCCGCGCTGCGGGATCAGGCGGTGATGCTGATCGATCACAAGAACAACGAGTTCAAGGCCGCCAGCACGGCCCTGGCCCTGATCGCCAAGTACAGCGGCCACGAGGAGCTGGTGAACTTCATGTCGCGTCTGGCCCGCGAGGAACTGCGCCACCACGAGCAGGTGCTGGCGATCCTGAAGAAGCGCGGTATTGGGCTGCGGCCGATCTCCGCCGGCCGCTACGCCTCCGGCCTGCGCGCCGTGGTGCGCAACCACGAGCCGCAGAAGCTGGTGGATACCCTGATCGTCGGTGCCTTCATCGAATGCCGCAGCTGCGAGCGCTTCGCCGCGCTGGTAGATCATCTGGACGCGGACCTCGCCAAGTTCTATGGCTCGTTGCTGAAGTCGGAGGCGCGGCATTTCCAGGGCTACCTGAGCCTGGCGCGCCGCTATGGCGATGACGCCGATATCGAGCGTCGCGTGGCGGAGATTCGCGAAGTGGAAGCCGGGCTGATCCTGGCGCCGGACAGCGAGTTCCGCTTCCACAGCGGAGTGCCGGAGCAACAGGCGGCCTGATTCGCCACACCGGAATGAAAAGCGCCCAGTTGGGCGCTTTTTTCTTGGTTCTTCGTAGGAGCGAGCTTGCTCGCGAACCAACCCAGCTACAGAGCTGCCGGAAATCCGTTCGCGAGCAAGCTCGCTCCTACAGGTTCAGATTCAGGCTTAGTCCTTCACCTTCAGGTCCAGCGCCAGGTCGCGCGCGGCCTTGGTGGCCAGTACGCCCATCAGTTGGCCGATCTCGTCCTGCCGGCTGCTGGTGCCAGTCTGGCTGCCCGCCATCATCACGCTGGGCACCGGCGCCTGGGCGGCGGCCTCGGCCCAGACCTTGTTGATGGCGATCAGCGCGTCGAGCTTGGGCTGCAGTGCGCCGTCCGCCTTGATCACCGCTTCGCGGGCGTAGGCATCGGCGTCGGCGGTGATCTTGGTGGCCTGCGCGGTGACGGTGGCCTTGTCGCGCAGCAGTTCGGCGGTCTGTTTCTCGATCTCGGCGCGCTGTTTCTCGCGCTCGGCGTTGATCACTGCCAGTTGCTTCTCGGTTTCCGCCTGGGTGGTGCGCTCGATCTGGTCACGCAAAGTCTCCTGGCGCTTGGCTTCCACTTCCTTCTCGCCGCGAGCGGTGACCAGCAGCTTCTCTTCCTCTTCCTTCAGGCGGTTCTGCCGAGCCACGGCCAGTTCGGCCAGCGCCTGCTGTACCTTGACCATGCGCTGCTTGTACTGCGGGTTCGGGTCGACATTGGTGATGCGTGCCTCCACCACTTCCACGCCGAACTTGCGGAACTGCTGCTGCTTGCGCACCGGGATGCCTTTGGCGTCGGTGACTTTCTCGGTGACGAACTGGCTGGCATTGTTGTCGCCGAAGCTGCCCTGTTCGGTGCCGGCCTGCAGGATGGCGGTCTGGTGTGGTACGGCGCCGCGCGGGCCGCGGACTTCCTTGCGCTTGATCAGGTACAGGCCGTCGTTCAGCTGGTTTTCGAACTCCGCGGCGAATTCGCTGCGGGCGCCGGCGTAGTAGTCGTCGGCGGTCATCAGCGAGGCGGTGGCCTGCAGGGTTTCCTTGATCGCCGGGACCAGCGCGGTGCGGATGAAGTTGTCCGGGTTGCGGTATTCCTGGGCCATCTTCAGGAACTGGTCGCCGCCAGGCAGGCGGAAGCGCGCGGAGGATTCGACCTTGGCGTCGACGTTGCCGAGGAACACGATGGGGAAGGCTTCGATGGTGGCGCCCAGGCCGTCGTTGTCCGGGTTGTTGTCGTTCTCGTCCATGATCAGCACGGACTGCACGCTGATGGCTTTCTTCCAGGTGGTGGCGCGGCCGAACCACTTGGTGGCATAGCCCACGTCGTCGACGATCTTCTCGTCGCCGAAGATGGTCCGTACATGGGTCATGAAGCCGGCTTCGTTATAGAAGAAGACGCCGTTGAACAGGATGAAGGCGGCGGCGACCAGTGCCAGGGGCAGGGCGCCGAACTTGATGAGGTTTCCCTTGCTGAACATGTTTCTTCCTTGAGTGAGCAAACCGCGAATGCTGCTCAAGGTGGCAGGTGCCGGTCAATAGGAAAGGTCTGACAGTGCGAGTAGGTTAACGCCATAAGGCCACCGTTGCGGTGGCCGGGGTGGTTCAGAGCGGGAAGGGCGCCTGCTGCATGCCCTGGTCGTCAGCTTCCAGGGCCCAGCCCTGGCGATCCCAGTCGCCCAGTACGATGCGCCGCGCCGGTCGACCGTCGATAGTCAGTTCATGGACGGCGGGGCGGTGTGTGTGGCCGTGGATCAGGATGCGCACGCCCTTGTCGCGCATGATGCGCTCCACTTCCGCCGGGGTGACGTCGACGATCTCGCTGGCCTTCATGCGGGTCTGCGCGCGGCTTTCCTTGCGCAGCTTGCGCGCCAGCTTGTGCCGGGTGGCCAGCGGCAAGTTACGCAGGATGAACAGGGTCAGCGGATTGCGCAGCCAGCGGCGCAGCTTCATATAGGCCGCGTCGAGGGTGCACAGGCTGTCGCCGTGCATCAGCAGGATCTTCTCGCCGTCCAGATCGATCAGGCTCGGGTCGCGCAGCAGCGTGCAGCCGGCTTCGCGGCAGAAGGCCTGGCCAATCAGGAAGTCGCGGTTGCCGTGCATCAGGAAGATGCGCGTGCCGCTGTCGGACAGCTCGCGCAGGGCGCGGGCGATGGAGTGCTGGAACTCGTCCATGCCATCGTCGCCGATCCAGGCTTCGAAGAAATCGCCGAGGATATACAGCGCCTCGGCCGTGCGGGCGCGAGTGGAGAGGAAATGCAAGAACGCCCGGGTAATGTCCGGGCGTTCCGCTTCGAGATGCAGGTCCGAGATGAACAGGACGCTCATCGACTCACTCGCCGATGACTTCTGCTTTCTCGATGATCACGTCGTCGGCCGGTACGTCCTGGTGGCCGGAGCGCATGGTGGTGGCCACGCCCTTGATCTTGTTGACCACGTCCATGCCGTCCTTCACTTCACCGAACACGCAGTAGCCCCAGCCCTGCACGGTCGGCGCGCTGTGGTTGAGGAAATCGTTGTCGGCGACGTTGATGAAGAACTGCGCGCTGGCCGAATGCGGTTCCATGGTGCGGGCCATGGCAACGGTGCCGATCTTGTTGCCGACGCCGTTGTTGGCTTCGTTCTTGATCGACTTGCGGGTGGACTTCTGCTTCATGCCCGGCTCGAAACCGCCGCCCTGGATCATGAAGTTGTTGATCACACGGTGGAACACGGTGTTGTCGTAATGGCCGGCCTTCACGTACTCCTTGAAGTTGGCCACGGTTTCCGGCGCCTTGTCGTCGAACAGTTCAAGGGTGATATCGCCGAAGTTGGTCTGCAGTTTGACGGTGGTAGTCATCAGGGAATTCCGCTCTTGGTAAAAATCGAAGGCCTGTCAGGGGGTTGACAGCTTCGGCTATGATAAGCGCTTTGGTTTGGCTGGCCTACCCTGGCCGAACACCAGCATGATCAAGGACACCATGAGCAAGCCTACCGCCGATACGAAAGAAGCCACTGTTGCCGCCAACTTCCTGCGTCCGATCGTTGCGGCCGACCTGGAAAGTGGCAAGCACCAGAAGATCGTCACCCGCTTCCCGCCGGAGCCCAACGGCTACCTGCATATCGGTCACGCCAAGTCCATCTGTCTGAACTTCGGCCTGGCCAAGGAGTTCGGCGGTGACTGCCACCTGCGCTTCGACGACACCAACCCGGCGAAGGAAGACCAGGAATACATCGACGCCATCGAGGCCGACGTGAAATGGCTGGGCTTCGAGTGGGCCGGCCAGGTGCGCTACGCGTCCGACTATTTCGACCAGTTGCATGCCTGGGCCGTCGATCTGATCAAGGCCGGCAAGGCCTTCGTCTGCGACCTGAACGCCGAGGAAATGCGCGCCTACCGCGGTTCCCTGACCGAGCCGGGCAAGAACAGCCCGTTCCGCGAGCGTTCGGTGGAAGAGAACCTGGACCTGTTCGCCCGCATGAAGGCCGGCGAGTTCGCCGACGGCGCCCGCTCGCTGCGCGCGAAGATCGACATGGCCTCGCCGAACATCAACCTGCGCGACCCGATCCTCTACCGCATCCGCCACGCCCACCACCACCAGACGGGCGACAAGTGGTGCATCTACCCCAGCTATGACTTCACCCACGGTCAGTCGGACGCCATCGAGGGTATCACCCACTCCATCTGCACCCTGGAGTTCGAGGATCACCGCCCGCTGTACGAGTGGTTCCTGGCCAACCTGCCGGTTCCGGCCCAGCCGCGCCAGTACGAATTCGCGCGCCTGAACCTGAACTACACCATCACCAGCAAGCGCAAGCTCAAGCAACTGGTCGATGAAAACCACGTGCATGGCTGGGACGACCCGCGCATGTCGACCCTCTCGGGCTACCGCCGCCGCGGCTACACCCCGGCATCGATCCGTACCTTCTGCGACATGATCGGCGTGAACCGCGCCGGTGGTGTGGTGGACATCGGCATGCTGGAGTTCGCCATCCGTGACGACCTCGACGCCAACGCCGGCCGCGCCATGTGCGTGCTCAAGCCGCTGAAGGTGGTCATCACCAACTACCCGGAAGGCCAGGTCGAGAACCTCGAGCTGCCGCGCCATCCGAAGCAGGACATGGGCCTGCGCGTGCTGCCGTTCAGCCGCGAGATCTACATCGATGCCAGTGACTTCGAGGAAGTCCCGCCGGCCGGCTACAAGCGCCTGATCCCCGGTGGCGAAGTGCGCCTGCGCGGCAGCTATGTGATCCGCGCCGACGAAGCCATCAAGGATGCCGCCGGCAACATCGTCGAACTGCGCTGCAGCTACGACGAGAACACCCTGGGCAAGAACCCCGAAGGCCGCAAGGTCAAGGGCGTGATCCACTGGGTGCCGGCTGCCGAGAGCGTGGAGTGCGAAGTGCGCCTGTACGACCGCCTGTTCCGCTCCGCCAACCCGGAGAAATCCGAAGAGGGCGGCAGCTTCCTCGACAACATCAACCCGGACTCCCTGGTGGTGCTCAAGGGCTGCCGCGCCGAGCCGTCGCTGGCCAGCGCCACGGCTGAGGATCGCTTCCAGTTCGAGCGCGAGGGCTACTTCTGCGCGGATGCCAAGGACTCCAGGGCCGACGCCCTGGTCTTCAACCGCACCGTGACCCTGCGCGATTCCTGGGGGCAGTAACGGATGGCCGACTTGCAGATCTACAGCACGCTGTCCAAGACCAAGGACAGCTTCAAGCCGCTGGTGGGTAACCAGGTGCGCATGTATGTGTGCGGGATGACCGTGTACGACTTCTGCCACATCGGCCATGCCCGCGTGATGGTGGCGTTCGACGTCATCGCCCGCTGGCTGCGTCATCGCGGCTACGACCTGACCTATGTGCGCAACATCACCGACATCGACGACAAGATCATTCGTCGCGCCCAGGAGAATGGCGAGTCGTTCGAAGACCTGACCGCTCGCATGATTGCCGCGATGCACGAGGACGAGGCGCGCCTGTCGGTCCTGCGTCCGGACATCGAGCCGCGCGCCACCGGCCATATCGCTGGCATGCACGAGATGATCCAGACCCTGATCGACAAGGGCTACGCCTACGCGCCGGGCAATGGCGACGTCTACTACCGGGTCGGCAAGTTCGCCGGCTACGGCAAGCTGTCGCGCAAGAAGATCGAGGACCTGCGCATCGGTGCGCGGATCGAGGTCGACGAATCCAAGGAAGACCCGCTGGACTTCGTGCTCTGGAAGGGCGCCAAGCCCGGCGAGCCGAGCTGGGAATCGCCCTGGGGCGCCGGGCGTCCGGGTTGGCACATCGAATGCTCGGTGATGTCCACCTGCTGCCTGGGCGAGACTTTCGATATCCACGGCGGCGGCCCGGACCTGGTGTTCCCGCACCACGAGAACGAGATCGCCCAGAGCGAGGCGGCCACCGGCAAGCTCTACGCGGCCAGCTGGATGCACGCTGGCGCGGTGCGTGTGGACGGCGAGAAGATGTCCAAGTCCCTGGGCAACTTCTTCACCATTCGCGAGGTGCTGGAGAAATACCACCCGGAAGTCGTGCGCTTCCTGCTGGTTTCCAGCCACTACCGCAGCCCGATCAACTACTCCGAAGACAACCTGAAGGAAGCCAAGGGCGCGCTGGAGCGTTTCTACACCGCGCTGCGCGGCCTGCCGCAGGTGGCTGCCGTGGGAGGCGAGGCCTTCGTCGAGCGTTTCGCCGCGGCGATGGACGATGACTTCGGTACGCCGGAAGCGGTTGCCGTGCTGTTCGAGATGGCGCGTGAAATCAACCGTCTGCGGGATAGCGAGCCGGCGGCTGCGGCTGCACTGGCGGCGCGCGTGCGTGAGCTGGGGGCTCTGCTGGGTGTTCTGCAACTGGATGCCGACGAGTTCCTTCAGGCCGGCGCAGCTGGCAAGGTCGATGCGGCGCAGGTCGAGGCGCTGATCCAGGCGCGCCTGGATGCCCGTGCGGCGAAGAACTGGGCCGAGTCCGACCGCATCCGCGATGAGCTGACCGCTCTGGGCGTGGTGCTGGAAGACGGCAAGGGCGGCACTACCTGGCGTCTCGCCGAGTAATGGTCCCCTGGAAATGAAGAAGGCCGCTGATCAGCGGCCTTCTTCATTTGCGCGGCGAACGTATCAGGTGTGCAGGTGTTCGGCGGCGTACAAGGTATTTTCCAGCAGGCACGCGCGGGTCATCGGGCCGACGCCGCCCGGAACCGGGGTGATCCAGCTGGCGCGCTCGGCGGCGACGTCGTATTCCACGTCGCCCACCAGCTTGCCGTCGGCCTGGCGGTTGATGCCCACGTCGATGACGATGGCGCCCTCCTTGATCCACTCGCCCTTGACCAGGCCCGGCTTGCCGGCGGCCACGACCACCAGGTCGGCGCGGCGTACGTGCTCGGCCAGGTCGCGGGTGAAGCGGTGGGTCACGGTGACGGTGCAGCCGCCCAGCAGCAACTCCAGCGCCATGGGGCGGCCGACGATGTTCGAGGCGCCCACTACCACTGCGTCCATGCCGTACAGGTCGACGCCGGTGCTCTGCAGCAGGGTCATGATGCCTTTCGGGGTGCAGGGGCGCAGCAGCGGGATGCGCTGGGCCAGGCGGCCGATGTTGAAGGGATGAAAACCGTCCACGTCCTTGTCCGGACTGATGCGTTCCAGCAGTTGCGAGGCATCGAGGTGGGCGGGGAGGGGGAGCTGGACCAGGATGCCGTCGATGGCCGGATCGGCGTTCAGGCGGTCGATCAGCGCCAGCAACTCTTCCTGAGTGGTGCTGGCGGGGAGGTCGTACGCCTGGGAGAGGAAGCCGACCTCTTCACAGTCCTTGCGCTTGTGCGCGACATAGACCTGAGAGGCGGGGTCGCTGCCGACCAGGATCACTGCCAGGCCGGGGATGCGCAGTCCTTGCTGGCGGCGTTCATTGACGCGTTGGGCAATCTGCTGGCGGAGGCTGGCGGCGATCGCTTTGCCGTCGATCAGTTTTGCAGTCATGTCAGGAGGGAACCATCGGGGCGGGTGAAAAAAGGACGCGCATTTTCGCACGCTGCCTTCATAAGGCAAAGTCGGGCGCCCCGATTTGCCGTAACTCCTTTATCTCTTTGAATTTTTTTTGAAAAAGTTGTTGACGGGGTAGGGGCTCATCGATAACATGCGCCCCGCTTGCCGAGCACTGCCTGAAACGAAAGACGAAGGCGGTGCAAACCGGTTCAGTGGTTTCCACTGATCTGCTAAGCAAGGGTTGCCGCCACTAAAGCGCCCGTAGCTCAGCTGGATAGAGCATCCGCCTTCTAAGCGGATGGTCGCAGGTTCGAGTCCTGCCGGGTGCGCCAAGTGGCGTTCGGTACAAGCAAGTGTAATATGGTGGGCGTAGCTCAGTTGGTAGAGCACAGGATTGTGGCTCCTGGTGTCGTGGGTTCGATTCCCATCGTCCACCCCATATTCCGAAGCGCCAGGCCCAGAGCCTGGCGTTTTCGTTTCTGCGGTACCCTGCGGACGTGGTGAAATTGGTAGACACGCTGGATTTAGGTTCCAGTGGCGCAAGCTGTGAGAGTTCGAGTCTCTCCGTCCGCACCATCTTCTTTCCATAAGCTCTCGCATCCGTGAATTTCCGCAGCTTCCAGCCAGGGTGACTTCTGCATTTCTAGCTACTAGAATGCTTGCCCTTGATTCTGGGAGCCGGAAGGACCGGCTTACGTCTGTGCCACGAGGAATATCCATGCAAGTTTCCGTTGAAAGCACCTCCGCTCTTGAGCGCCGCATGACCGTTGGCGTGCCGGCCGAGCGCATCGAGACCGAAGTCAACAAGCGTCTGCAGCAGACCGCTCGTCGCGCCAAGGTTCCTGGCTTCCGTCCCGGCAAGGTGCCGATGAGCGTGATCCGTCAGCGCTACGAAGCCGCCGCTCGTCAGGAAGCCCTTGGTGACCTGATCCAGGAAACCTTCTACGAAGCCGTTGTCGAGCAGAAGCTGAACCCGGCTGGTGCTCCCTCCGTCGAGCCGAAAGTGTTCGAAAAGGAGAAGGGCCTCGAGTACGTCGCTACCTTCGAAGTCTTCCCCGAGTTCCAGGTTGCCGGCTTCGACGGCATCAAGGTCGAGCGCCTGCAGGCCGACGTGGCCGACGCCGATCTCGACAACATGCTGGACATCCTGCGCAAGCAGAACACCCGGTTCGAAGCCGTTGACCGCGCCGCTCAGAACGACGACCAGGTGAACATCGACTTCGTCGGCAAGATCGACGGCGAAGCCTTCGCTGGCGGTTCCGCCAAGGGCACCCTGCTGGTGCTGGGCTCCGGCCGCATGATTCCGGGCTTCGAAGAAGGCCTGGTCGGCGCCAAGGCCGGTGAAGAGCGCGTACTGAACGTGACCTTCCCCGAGGACTACCAGAACCTGGACCTGGCCGGCAAAGCCGCCGAGTTCGCCGTTACCGTCAACAGTGTCGCCGAACCGAAGCTGCCGGAGCTGAACGAAGAGTTCTTCGCTCTGTTCGGCGTGAAGGAAAGCACCCTGGAAGGTTTCCGTACCGAAGTTCGCAAGAACATGGAGCGTGAACTGCGCCAGGCCATCAAGTCCAAGGTGAAGAACCAAGTGATGGAAGGTCTGGTCGAGACCAACCCGATCGAAGTTCCGAAGGCCCTGATCGGCAACGAAGTCAACCGTCTGCGCGTGCAGGCTGTCCAGCAGTTCGGCGGCAACATCAAGCCTGACCAACTGCCGGCCGAGCTGTTCGAAGAGCAGGCCAAGCGCCGTGTGGTGCTGGGTCTGATCGTCGCCGAGCTGGTCAAGCAGCACGAACTGAAGGCCGACGAAGCCCGCGTTCGCGAAATGATCGAAGAGATGGCTTCCGCTTACCAGGAGCCGGAACAGGTTGTTTCCTGGTACTACAAGAACGACCAGCAGTTGAACGAAGTCCGTTCGGTTGTACTGGAAGAACAAGTTGTAGATACTGTCCTGCAGAAGGCCAATGTGACCGACAAGCAGGTATCCTACGAAGACGCGGTCAAGCCTGCAGAAGCTCCGCAAGCGGCCTGATCCAACGCTTCGTTCGATTGTCACAAGCCAGCCTTCGGGCTGGCTTGTGCGTCTATAGAGCCATGACTTTTTATTAGGGAGTGATCGTCGGACATGCATAATCCTTATATGCCGCAAGTTCCGAACATTCAGGCCGCGGGTGGTCTGGTGCCGATGGTGGTGGAGCAGTCCGCCCGCGGTGAGCGTTCCTACGACATCTATTCGCGCCTGCTGAAGGAGCGGATCATCTTCCTGGTCGGCCAGGTCGAGGACTACATGGCCAACCTCGTGGTGGCCCAGTTGCTCTTCCTCGAAGCCGAGAACCCGGACAAGGACATCCACCTCTACATCAACTCCCCGGGTGGCTCGGTGACTGCCGGCATGTCGATCTACGACACCATGCAATTCATCAAGCCCGACGTGTCCACCATCTGCGTAGGCCAGGCGTGCAGCATGGGCGCCCTGCTGCTGGCCGGCGGTGCCGCCGGCAAGCGCTACTGCCTGCCGCATTCGCGCATGATGATCCACCAGCCGCTGGGCGGCTTCCAGGGCCAGGCCTCGGACATCGAGATCCACGCCAAGGAAATCCTCTTCATCAAGGAACGCCTGAACCAGGTGCTGGCGCATCACACCGGCCAGCCGCTGGACGTCATCGCCCGCGATACCGATCGTGACCGCTTCATGAGCGGCGAAGAAGCCGTCAGCTATGGTCTGATCGATCAGGTATTCACTCAGCGTCCTTCCGCCAGCTGAGTTTCTCCGCAATACCGCGGCCGGTAATCCGGCCGCTTCGCGGGCTTGAAAATGCCTGCGAATGCCTTCATCTTGTCCTTCACGTATATCCCCGATTGGAACGATCGAATGACTGACACCCGCAACGGCGAGGACAACGGCAAGCTGCTGTATTGCTCCTTCTGCGGCAAGAGCCAGCACGAAGTGCGCAAGTTGATTGCCGGCCCCTCGGTCTTTATCTGCGACGAGTGCGTCGACCTGTGCAATGACATCATCCGCGAGGAGGTGCAGGAGGCACAGGCCGAGAGCAGTGCGCACAAGCTTCCGGCGCCGAAAGAGATCCGCACCATCCTCGATCAGTACGTGATCGGCCAGGAACGTGCCAAGAAAACCCTGGCAGTAGCGGTGTACAACCACTACAAACGCCTGAATCAGCGTGAGCGCAAGGATGACGTCGAGCTGGGCAAGAGCAACATCCTGCTGATCGGGCCGACCGGCTCGGGCAAGACGCTGCTGGCCGAGACTCTCGCGCGCCTGCTCAATGTTCCGTTCACCATCGCCGATGCGACCACCCTCACCGAGGCGGGCTACGTGGGCGAGGATGTCGAGAACATCATCCAGAAGTTGCTGCAGAAGTGCGACTATGACGTCGAGAAAGCCCAGATGGGCATCGTCTACATCGACGAAATCGACAAGATCTCGCGCAAATCGGACAATCCGTCGATCACCCGCGACGTTTCCGGCGAAGGCGTTCAGCAGGCCCTGCTGAAGCTGGTCGAAGGCACCGTGGCTTCCGTACCGCCCCAGGGTGGCCGCAAGCACCCGCAGCAGGAGTTCCTGCAGGTCGATACCCGCAACATCCTGTTCATCTGCGGTGGTGCGTTCGCTGGCCTGGAAAAGGTCATCCAGAACCGTTCCACCAAGGGCGGCATCGGCTTCAACGCCGAGGTTCGCAGCCAGGAGGCGGGCAAGAAGGTCGGCGAAGCGCTGCGTGAGGTCGAGCCGGAAGATCTGGTCAAATTCGGCCTGATACCCGAGTTCGTCGGCCGCCTGCCGATCATCGCGACCCTCGACGAGCTGGACGAAGCTGCGTTGATGCAGATTCTCACCGAGCCGAAGAACGCGCTGACCAAGCAGTACGCCAAGCTCTTCGAAATGGAAGGTGTGGACCTTGAGTTCCGCCCCGACGCCCTCAAGGCCGTGGCCCGTAAAGCGCTGGATCGGAAGACCGGTGCCCGTGGCCTGCGCTCCATCCTCGAAGGCATCCTGCTCGACACCATGTACGAAATCCCCTCGCAGGACGACGTCAGCAAGGTGGTGATCGATGAAAGCGTCATCGATGGCTCCTCCCAGCCGCTGCTGATCTACGAGAACACCGAGCAGCCGGCCAAGGCCGCGCCTGACGCCTGAAACCAGAAGGGGCCCTAGGGCCCCTTTTTTCTTCCCATCTACCGCGCTTGTTTTTTCCCAGCCCTAACCCCATCTTAGGCCGAAGGGTCCAATCCCATCGTTTTGGCCAAGTGCCGCTGTAGAGCCGAATATCATGAAAACACTCGTCGAGTTGCCCCTGCTGCCCCTGCGTGACGTAGTGGTGTATCCGCACATGGTCATCCCGCTGTTCGTCGGGCGTGAGAAATCCATCGAGGCCCTCGAGGCCGCCATGACCAGTGACAAGCAGATCCTGTTGCTGGCGCAGAAGAACCCGGCCGACGATGATCCGGGTGCGGACGGTCTGTACCGCATGGGTACCGTGGCCACTGTCCTGCAGTTGCTGAAGCTGCCCGACGGCACCGTCAAGGTGCTGGTCGAAGGCGAGCAGCGCGGCCAGGTAGAGCGCTTCATCGACGAGGAAGCCTACTGCCGCGCCGAAGTTTCGATCATTGACGAGGCCTCTGTCGGCGAGCGCGAATCCGAAGTCTTCACGCGTAGCCTGCTTAGCCAGTTCGAGCAGTATGTGCAACTGGGCAAGAAGGTTCCGGCGGAAGTCCTGTCCTCGCTCAACAGCATCGACGAGCCCGGTCGCCTGGTGGACACCATGGCTGCGCACATGGCGCTGAAGATCGAGCAGAAGCAGGAAATCCTCGAGATCACCGAGCTGTCCGCCCGCGTCGAGCACGTACTCGCCATGCTGGATGCCGAGATCGACCTGCTGCAGGTCGAGAAGCGCATCCGTGGCCGCGTGAAGAAGCAGATGGAGCGCAGCCAGCGCGAGTACTACCTGAACGAGCAGATGAAGGCCATCCAGAAAGAGCTGGGTGACATCGACGAAGGCCACAACGAAGTCGAGGAACTGAAGAAGCGTATCGATGCCGCCGGCCTGACCAAGGAAGCGCTGGCCAAGGCCAATGCCGAACTGAACAAGCTCAAGCAGATGTCGCCGATGTCTGCCGAAGCCACTGTCGTGCGTTCCTACATCGACTGGCTGGTGAATGTGCCGTGGAAGGCCGAGAGCAAGGTGCGCCACGACCTGGACAAGGCCGAGGATATCCTCGATGCGGACCACTATGGCCTGGAAGAGGTCAAGGAGCGCATCCTCGAGTACCTCGCCGTGCAGAAGCGCGTGAAGAAGCTCAAGGGCCCGGTACTCTGCCTGGTTGGCCCGCCCGGCGTGGGCAAGACCTCGCTGGCGGAGTCCATCGCCCGTGCCACCAACCGCAAATTCGTGCGGATGGCCCTGGGTGGCGTGCGTGACGAGGCCGAGATTCGTGGTCACCGCCGCACCTATATCGGCTCCATGCCGGGTCGCCTGATCCAGAAAATGACCAAGGTCGGTGTGCGCAACCCGCTGTTCCTGCTGGACGAGATCGACAAGATGGGCAGCGATATGCGTGGCGATCCGGCCTCGGCGCTGCTGGAAGTGCTGGATCCGGAACAGAATCACAACTTCAACGATCACTATCTTGAAGTCGACTACGACCTGTCCGACGTGATGTTCCTCTGCACCGCGAACTCCATGAATATTCCGGCGCCGCTGCTGGACCGCATGGAAGTGATCCGCCTGCCGGGATACACCGAAGACGAGAAGGTCAACATCGCGTCGAAATATCTTGTACCGAAACAGACTGCGGCCAATGGTCTCAAGAAGGGTGAGTTGACCTTCGAGGAAGCCGCGACCCGTGACATCATTCGTTACTACACCCGCGAAGCCGGCGTGCGCAGCCTTGAGCGCCAGATCGCCAAGGTCTGCCGCAAGGCGGTGAAGGAGGGCACCAAGGCCAAGCGCATCGATGCCAAGGTGACCCCGGAAACACTGGAAAACTACCTGGGCGTGCGTAAGTTCCGTTACGGCTTGGCTGAGCAGCAGGACCAGATCGGCCAGGTGACTGGACTGGCCTGGACCCAGGTGGGTGGCGAGTTGCTGACCATCGAATCGGCCATCGTTCCCGGCAAGGGCGCGCTGACCAAGACCGGTTCGCTGGGCGACGTCATGGCCGAATCCATCACCGCCGCGCTGACCGTGGTGCGCAGCCGGGCGAAGAGTCTGGGGATTCCGGCGGACTTCCACGAGAAGCACGACATCCATATCCACGTGCCGGAAGGCGCCACGCCCAAGGACGGTCCGAGTGCCGGTATCGGCATGTGTACCGCGCTGGTTTCCGCCATCACGCAGATCCCGGTGCGCGCCGATGTTGCCATGACGGGTGAAATCACCCTGCGGGGTCAGGTACTGGCCATTGGTGGTCTGAAGGAAAAACTTCTGGCCGCGCATCGAGGCGGAATCAAGACCGTGATCATCCCTGAGGAAAATGCACGAGATCTTAGGGAAATTCCGGATAATATTAAGGCCGATCTCGTTATTAAACCGGTTAAATGGATTGACGAGGTCCTGCAAATTGCGCTGCAATACGCGCCGGAGCCCTTGCCCGATGCGGCTCCCGAGATGGTTGCAAAGGATGAGAAGCGCGAGTCTGATTCCAAGGAGCGAATCAGC
This sequence comes from Pseudomonas sp. MT3, assembly GCF_054720805.1. Taxonomy (NCBI): domain Bacteria; kingdom Pseudomonadati; phylum Pseudomonadota; class Gammaproteobacteria; order Pseudomonadales; family Pseudomonadaceae; genus Pseudomonas; species Pseudomonas sp. MT3. The sequence goes on along the minus strand of NZ_JBTVPY010000023.1, from coordinate 15,698 downwards.
ACGCATTAGTTGGGGGGCTTTCTTGACACTGTTTTTGAGCCCTTGTTATAAAGCGGCACTTGCTTTGTCAGTTGGCAAACCAGCACCTGCTTTTGCTTACACCTAACACATAGAAACATACTCAACAGAAATAAGGGGACTTAGAGTGAACAAGTCGGAACTGATCGATGCTATCGCCGCATCTGCTGATATCCCGAAAGCTGTTGCCGGTCGCGCTCTGGACGCGGTAATCGAGTCTGTAACTGGCGCCCTGAAGGCTGGTGACTCCGTCGTACTGGTAGGCTTTGGCACCTTCGCCGTGAAAGAGCGTGCTGCTCGCACCGGTCGTAACCCGCAAACCGGCAAGCCGATCAAGATCGCTGCCGCTAAGATCCCGGGCTTCAAGGCCGGTAAAGCCCTCAAGGATGCTGTAAACTAAGCGTCTTTTTGGACTAGACCTGGATCGGCTCGGCTTCGGCTGGGCCGATCACGGAGCGGCGATCCTGCAGACCCAAGGCCGGCAGGAATCGTCAGGGGTCACGGGCAGATGCCCGCACGCTCCAACAGTTACGAGAAGGCGCATCCTCGGATGCGCCTTTCTTATATCCGCCTTTTTCCACGCCGCGCCGCCATTGACGGCAGGCCGTGGCCGCGCTCGGGGGCCGCATGCTGCAAAACATCAGGGACAATTCTCAAGGCTGGATCAGTAAGGCCATCCTGGGGGTCATCGTTGTCCTCATGGCTTTGACCGGGTTCGATCAGATCATTCGCGCAACCCAACACGAGAACGTCGCCGCACAGGTCAATGGTGACGACATCGGACTGCCTGAAGTACAGCAGGCCGTGGACATGCAGCGTCGCCAACTGATGCAGCGTCTGGGCAAGGACTTCGATGCCTCCATGCTCGACGACAAGCTGCTCAAGGATTCCGCGCTGAAGTCGCTCATCGAGCGCAAGCTGGTTCTGCAGGCCGCCCAGAACGACAAGTTCGCCTTCTCCCAGCAGGCGCTGGACCAACTGATCGTGCAGACCCCCGAGTTCCAGGTGGACGGCAAGTTCAACGCCGACCGCTTCGACCAGGTCATCCGCCAGATGGGCTACGATCGCATGCAGTTCCGTCGCATGTTCGGCGAGGAAATGCTGATCGGTCAGCTGCGCGCCGGCATCGCCGGTACCGGCTTCGTCACCGACGACGAGCTGAAGGCCTTTGCCCGCCTGGAAAAGCAGACCCGCGACTTCGCCACCCTGACCCTCAAGGCCGACCCGTCCAAGAGCAAGGTCGAGGACAGCGAGATCAAGGCGTACTACGACGCCCACAGTACCGAGTTCATGACCCCCGAGCAGGTCACCCTCGACTATATCGAGCTGAAGAAATCCGGCTTCTTCGATCAGGTCGAGGTGAAGAAGGAAGACCTCGATGCCCTGTACCAGAAGGAAATTGCCGGTCTCGCCGAGCAGCGCGACGCCGCGCACATCCTGATCGAGGTGAATGACAAGCAGAACGACCAGCAGGCCAAGGCCAAGATCGACGAGATCAAGGCGCGTCTGGACAAGGGCGAAGACTTCGCCACGCTGGCCAAGGAGCTGTCCAACGACGTGGGTTCGGCCGCCAATGGCGGCGACCTGGGCTATGCCGGTCGTGGCGTGTATGACCCGGCCTTCGAAGACGCCCTGTATGCGCTGAAGAAGGACGAGGTTTCCGCTCCGGTGAAAACCCCCTATGGCTGGCACCTGATCAAGCTGCTGGGCGTCGAGGCGCCGGAGGTTCCGACCTTCGACAGCCTGAAGCCGAAGCTGGAGCAGGAAGTGAAGACCCAACTGGTCGAGCAGCGCTTCGTCGATGCCACCAAGCAGCTGGAAAGCGCCGCTTACGAGGCGTCCGACCTGTCCCAGCCGGCCCAGGACATGGGGCTGAAGGTGCAGACCAGCAAGCCGTTCGGCCGTGAAGGCGGCGAGGGCGTGACCGCGAACCGTCAGGTCATCCAGGCGGCGTTCAGCCCCGAGGTGCTCGAAGACGGTGCCAACAGCGGCGCCATCGAGCTGGACCCGGACACCGTGGTCGTACTGCGGGTCAAGGAACACCTCAAGCCTGAGCAGGAAACCCTGGAGCAGGTGAGCGCGACCATTCGCACCCGTCTGCAGCAGGAGCATGCGGCCGCCGATGCCAAGTCTCGCGGCGAAGCGCTGCTTGCCAGTCTGCGCGATGGTAAGACTCCGCTGAACCAGGATCAGGAAGGCCAGAGCTGGAAGGTAGTGGAAGCCGCTTCCCGCAGCCAGGAAGGCGTCGAGCCGGTCGTGCTGCAGGGCGTGTTCCGCATGGCGCACCCGGTCTCGGCCGACAAGCCGAGCCTGTCTGGCGTGGCGCTGCCCAATGGTGACTTCGTGCTGGTGCGTCTCTCCGGTGTCAGCGAGCCGGAAGCCAAGATGACCGACGAGGAGAAGGCCATGTACCAGCGCTTCCTAGCTTCGCGCAGTGGCCAGGAAGACTTCGCTGCCTTCCGTCGTCAACTGCAGGAGCAGGCGAAGATCGAGAAGTTCGATACCGCCAAGTAAGTGTCGATTCGGGCTGTCTCTGGCAGCCCAGAGTCGGAAAAGAAAAAAAGGCCGCCTATGCGGCCTTTTTTTTATGGACTGCAGGAGCGAGCCTGCTCGCAAACCGGGCTGCATCGGAGTGCCCGAGAAGGATTCTCGCTCCTACAGCAGGCCGTTTTGCGTGTTGTCGTCGTCCAGCGGCCCCATGATGGTGGTGTTGAGCCCGCCGTCGACGTAGAGAATCTCGCCGCTGATGCCGCTGGCCAGGTCGGAGCAAAGGAAGGCGCCGGCGTTGCCGACTTCCTCGATGGTCACGTTGCGGCGCAGGGGCGTCTGCCGTTCGTTGGCGGCGAGCATCTTGCGGAAGCTCTTGACGCCCGATGCCGCCAAGGTGCGGATCGGACCTGCGGAAACGGCGTTGACCCGGATGCCCTCCGGGCCGAGGCTGCCAGCCAGGTAGCGGACGCCGGCTTCCAGGCTGGCCTTGGCCATGCCCATCACGTTGTAGTTGGGCAGGGTGCGTTCGGCACCGAGATAGGAGAGGGTGAGCAGGCTGCCGTTGCGGCCTTTCATCATTTTGCGGCCGGCCTTGGCCAGGGCGATGAAGCTGTAGGCGCTGATGTCGTGGGCGATCCTGAAGCCGTCGCGGGTGGTGACTTCCGTGAAGTCGCCATCGAGCTGGTCGCTGGGTGCGAAGCCCACGGAATGGACGATGATGTCCAGGCTGCCCCAGTGTTTGCCCAGCTCGCTGAACACCGCCGCGATATCGGCGTCGCTGGCGACATCGCAGGGGAAGCACAGCTCGGCACGAGAGCCCCAGCCGGCGGCGAACGCCTCGACGCGTTCCTTGAGCTTGGCGTTCTGGTAGGTGAAGGCCAGTTCCGCGCCTTCGCGGTGCATCGCGGCGGCGATACCGGAGGCGATGGAGAGTTTGCTGGCGACGCCGACGATCAGCGCGCGCTTGCCGCTCAGAAATCCCACGGGTGTTTCTTCTCCCTGCTTCAGTGCGTGTGCGCCGGAACCATGAAGGCGGCTTCCAGCAGTTGTTGCGTATAGGCGTGCTGCGGCGCGGAGAACACCTGCTCCGCCGAGCCCTGTTCGACTACCTTGCCGTGGCGGATCACCATCAGTTGGTGGCTCAGCGCCTTGACCACCGCCAGGTCATGGCTGATGAACAGGTAGGTCAGGTTGTACTTGGCCTGCAGGCGGCGCAGCAGTTCCACGACCTGGCGCTGCACGGTGCGGTCGAGCGCCGAGGTCGGTTCGTCGAGCAGGATCAGCGCCGGCTTGAGCACCAGGGCCCTGGCAATGGCGATGCGCTGCCGCTGCCCGCCGGAGAATTCGTGGGGATAGCGGTGGCGGGTGTCCGGGTCGAGGCCGACTTCCTTCAGCGCATCGATGATGGCCTGCTCGCGTTCCTCGGGAGTGCCGATTCCGTGGATCTCCAGGCCTTCACCGACGATCTGCCCCACCGACATGCGCGGACTCAGGCTGCCGAAGGGATCCTGGAAGACCACCTGCATTTCGCGCCGCAAGGGGCGCACTTCGCTCTGGTTCATGCCTTCCAGGTTGTTGCCTTCGAAGCGGATACCGCCCTGGCTGTTGATCAGGCGCAGGATGGCCAGGCCGAGGGTGGACTTGCCCGAGCCGCTTTCGCCGACGATGCCCAGGGTCTGCCCGCGGGGCAGGCTGAAGTCGATGCCGTCCACCGCCTTGACGTGATCCACTGTGCGGCGGAACACGCCTTTCTTGATCGGGAACCAGACCCGCAGGTCGTTCACGTCCAGCAGCGCCGGGCCGGGCGGGTTGTCGGCCGGATTGCCGCTGGGCTCCGCGCCCAGCAGTTCACGGGTGTAGGGATGCTGGGGCGACTCGAACAGACTCTCGCACGGTGCCTGTTCGACGATGCAGCCATGCTGCATGACGCACACGCGGTGGGCGATACGTCGCACCAGGTTGAGATCGTGGGTGATCAGCAGCATGGCCATGCCCAGGCGCTGCTGCAGGTCGCGCAGCAGGTCGAGGATCTTCAGCTGCACGGTGACGTCCAGCGCGGTGGTCGGCTCGTCGGCGATCAATAGTTCCGGCTCGCAGGCCAGCGCCATTGCGATCATCACCCGTTGCCGCTGGCCGCCGGAGAGTTCGTGGGGATAGGCCTTCAGGCGACTGGCCGGGTTGGGAATGCCGACCAGGTCCAGCAGCTCCAGGGTGCGCGCCCGCGCCTGGGCGGAGTTCATGCCCTTGTGCAGGGCCAGGACTTCGCCGATCTGCTTCTCGATGGTGTGCAGCGGGTTCAGCGAGGTCATCGGCTCCTGGAACACCATCGCGATGCGGTTGCCGCGAATGCCGCGCAGCTTCCTTTCGGGCAGCTTCAGCAGATCCTTGCCGGCGTAGTGGATGCTGCCGGAAGGGTGGCTGGCCGTGGGGTAGGGCAGCAGGCGCAGGATGGAGTGGGCGCTCACCGACTTGCCGGAGCCGCTTTCGCCCACCAGTGCCAGGGTCTCGCCTTTGCGGATGTCGAAGCTGATCTTCTCCACCGCATGGACCGTCTCGTTGCCGCAGAGGAAGTCCACCGAGAGGTCGCGGACTTCGATGAGGTTTTCGCTGTGGGTCATCTCACTTCCTCGGGTCGAAGGCATCACGGGCGGCTTCGCCGATGAACACCAGCAGGCTGAGCATCACCGCCAGCACCACGAAGGCGCTGATGCCGAGCCAGGGCGCCTGCAGGTTGGATTTGCCCTGGGCCACCAGCTCGCCCAGCGACGGTGCGCCGGCGGGCAGGCCGAAGCCGAGGAAGTCCAGGGAGGTCAGGGTGCCGATGGCGCCGGTGAGAATGAACGGCATGAAGGTCAGGGTGGAGATCATCGCGTTGGGCAGGATGTGGCGGAACATGATCGCTCCGTTGCGCATGCCCAGCGCTCGCGCCGCGCGCACGTATTCCAGGTTGCGGCCACGGAGGAATTCGGCGCGCACCACATCCACCAGGCTCATCCAGGAGAACAGCAGCATGGTCCCCAGCAGCCACCAGAAGCCCGGCTGCACGAAGCTGGCGAGGATGATCAGCAGGTAGAGCACCGGCAGGCCCGACCAGATTTCCAGGAAGCGCTGGCCGAGCAGGTCGGTCCAGCCGCCGTAGAAGCCCTGCAAGGCGCCCACGGTGACGCCGATGATGGAGCTGAGCACGGTGAGAGTGAGGGCGAAGAGTACCGAGATGCGGAAGCCGTAGATCACCCGCGCGAGCACGTCGCGCGCCTGGTCGTCGGTGCCCAGCCAGTTCTCGCCGGTGGGCGGGGAGGGAGCCGGGACGCGCAGGTCGTAGTTGATGGTGTCGTAGCTGTAGGCGATCGGCGGCCAGAGAATCCAGCCGTCCTTCTGCGCGATCTGCTCGCGCATGTAGGGGCTCTTGTAGTTCGCCTCCATAGGGAATTCGCCGCCGAAGGTGGTTTCCGGGTAGCGCTTGACCACCGGGAAGTACCAACTGCCGTCATAGCGGATGGCCAGTGGCTTGTCGTTGGCGATCAGTTCGGCGCCCAGGCTTGCGATGAACAGCACGAGGAACAGCCAGAGCGACCACCAGCCGCGTTTGTTGGCCTTGAAGCGCGCCCAGCGGCGCTGATTGATGGGAGACAGGCGCATCGGTTTACTCCCGGTTCTCGAAGTCGATGCGCGGATCGACCAGCGTGTAGAGGACGTCGCTGATCAGCTTCATGATCAGGCCGAACAGGGTGAAAATGAACAGCGTGCCGAACACCACCGGGTAGTCGCGGTTCAGCGCCGCCTCGAAGCTGAGCAGGCCGAGGCCGTCGAGGGAGAAGATCACTTCGATCAGCAGCGCACCGGTGAAGAAGATGCCCAGCAGCGCCGAGGGCAGGCCGGCGATGACCAGCAGCATGGCGTTGCGGAACACGTGACCGTAGAGCACGCGGCGCTCGGTGAGGCCCTTGGCGCGGGCGGTGACCACGTACTGCTTGCCGATCTCGTCGAGGAAGCTGTTCTTGGTCAGCAGGGTGATGGTGGCGAAGTTGCCGATCACCAGCGCGGTGATGGGTAAGGCCAGGTGCCAGAAGTAGTCGCGGATCTTGCCGCCCCAGGTCAGCTCGTCGAAGTTGTTGGAGGTCAGCCCGCGCAAGGGGAACCAGTCCCAGTAGCTGCCGCCGGCGAACAGCATCACCAGCAGGATGGCGAAGAGGAAGGCCGGGATGGCGTAGCCGATGATGATCGCCGAGCTGGTCCAGACGTCGAAGTGGCTGCCGTGGCGCACGGCCTTGGCGATGCCCAGCGGGATCGACACCAGGTACATGATCAGCGTGCTCCACAGCCCCAGGGAGATGGAGACGGGCAGCTTCTCGACGATCAGGTCGGTGACCTTGGCGTCGCGGAAGAAGCTCTGGCCGAAGTCCAGGTGCACGTAGTTCTTGAGCATGATCCAGAAGCGCTCGGGCGCCGGCTTGTCGAAGCCGTACATGCGCTCGATTTCCTTCACCAGTTCAGGGTCCAGGCCCTGGGCGCCGCGGTAGTGCGTGCCGGCCGCGGCCACTTCACCGCCACCGCCGGAGATGCGCCCGGTGGCGCCGCCGCTGGCGGCGTCGAAGCCCTCCAGCTTGGCGATCATCTGCTCCACCGGGCCGCCGGGGGCGGCCTGGATGATGATGAAGTTGATCAGCAGGATGCCGAACAGGGTCGGGATGATCAGCAGCAGGCGCCGCAGGATGTAGGCCAGCATCAGTTGGCCCCTTGGGCGAGGGCACCGTCAACCGGCGTTTCGCTCGCGGTCCTGGCGTCCGTCTTGGTTGGCACCGCCTGGTCGCGTGCCTGCCACCAGGTCATCAGGGCATAGCTGTAGGGCGGCAGTTTTTTCGGGTGGGCGATACGGTTCCAGTAGGCGATGCGCCAGGTGCCCAGGTACCAGTTGGGCACCACGTAGTGTCCCCACAGTAGCGCGCGGTCGAGGGCGCGGGCGTGGCGCACCAGGCTCTCGCGGGAGCCGGCGTTGATCAGGCCCTCCACCAGGGCGTCGATGCCCGGATCGCGCAGGCCGATGAAGTTGCGGCTGCCGGGCTTGTCGGCGCTGCTGGAGTGCCAGAACTCGCGCTGCTCGTTGCCCGGTGAGTTGGACTGCGGCCAACTGCTGACGATCATGTCGTAGTCCCGCGAGCGCAGGCGGTTGACGTACTGCGAGACGTCGACCCGGCGCAGCTGCATGTCGATGCCCAGTTCGGCGAGGTTACGCTTGAAGGGCAGCAGCACGCGCTCGAAGTCGGCCTGGGCGAGCATGAACTCGAAACTGAGCTGCTTGCCGTCGGGGCCGACCATCTTGTCGTTCTCGATCTTGTAGCCGGCGTCCAGCAGCAACTGGTAGGCCTTGCGCTTCTGCTCGCGGATGATGCCGCTGCCGTCGCTGGTGGGCGGTACGTAGACCTGGGTGAAGACTTGCGGCGGCAGCTTGTCGCGCAGCGGTTCGAGAATCTTCAGCTCCTCGGCGTCGGGCAGTTGGTGCGCGGCCATCTCGGAGTTCTCGAAGTAGCTGCCGTCGCGCAGATAGGAACCGAAGAACAGTTGCTTGTTGGTCCACTCGAAGTCGAACAGCTGGGTGATCGCTTCGCGCACGCGGGCGTCCTGGAACACCGGGCGGCGCAGGTTGAAGGCGTAGCCCTGCATGCCCCAGGGGTTGCCGTTGACCGGCTCCTCGCGAACGATGCGGCCGTCGCGCACCGCAGGGGAATCGTAGGCGGTGGCCCAGTTCTTGGCGATGCGCTCGTCGTTGAAGTCGAACTGCCCGGCCTTGAACGCCTCCAGGGCGACGGTGAGGTCGCGGTAGGAGTCCACCACCACGGCGTCGAAATTGTTGAAGCCGCGGTTCACCGCCAGCTTCTCACCCCACCAGTCCTTCACCCGCTCGTAGCGGATCGAGCGGCCGGCGTCGACCTTGGCGATGCGGTACGGGCCGCTGCCCAGCGGCGGCTCCATGCCGGTCTTGTTGAAGTCGCGGCTGGCCCACCAGTGCTTGGGCAGGATCGACAGCTGACCGAGAATCAGCGGCAGTTCGCGGTTGTTGCCGTGCTTGAAGTCGAAGCGCACGCGCAGCTTGTCCTCGGCCACCACCTTGTCGACGTCCGCGTAGTAGTTGCGGTACATCGGGTCGCCATCCTTCATCAGGGTCTCGAAGGTGAACACCACATCCTCGGCGGTGACCGGCGTGCCATCCTGGAATCTCGCCTCGGGGCGCAGGTAGAAACGCACGAAGCGATGCTCCGGGTCCTTCTCGATCTTCTCGGCGAGCAGGCCGTATTCGGTGAAGGGCTCGTCGAGGGAGTGGAAGGTCAGGGTGTCGTAGATCAGGTTGATCTGCGGCGCGGAGTTGCCCTTGGCGATGAAGGGGTTGAGGCTGTCGAAGCCGCCGAAGTCGGAGAGGCGCAGGGTGCCGCCCTTGGGCGCGTCGGCATTGACGAAGTCGAAGTGCTTGAAGTCGGCCGGGTACTTCGGCGCTTCGTCATAGAGAGTGATGGCGTGCTGCGGCGCGGCCTGCGCACTGCCCAGCAGTCCCAGCAACAGGCCGGCGAACAGCGCGGCGCGGCGGGGGCTCTTCATAGGGTGTTCTCCTGATTTTTCTGCCACCAGGCGCGCAGGCCCAGGGTGTAGGGCGGCGTGGTGACGAAAGCGAAGCGGTTGCGGTACGCCAGTCGATGCTTGTTCAGGTACCAGTTGGGAATGCTGTAGTGCTGCCACAGCAGCACCCGGTCCAGGGCGCGGGCCGCGGCTTGCTGCTGGTCGCGGTCGGTGGCGCCGAGGAGTTTCTCGAGCATCGCGTCCGCCACGGGGTTGGCGATGCCCGCATAGTTCTTGCTGCCCTTCACCGATACCTGGCTGGAGTGAAAGTACTGCCATTGTTCGAGGCCGGGGCTCAGGGTCTGGGGCAGGGTCATCAGAATCATGTCGTAGTCGAACTGGTCCAGACGCTGTTTGTACTGGGCGCGGTCCACGGTGCGCAAGCTCGCATCGATACCAATGCTGGCGAGATTCTCGCGATACGGCTGGAGGATGCGTTCCAGGCTGGGGTTGACCAGCAGGATTTCGAAGCGCAGCGGCTTGCCGCCGGCGTCCAGCAGACGGTCGCCGGAGAGTTTCCAGCCGGCGTCGGCCAATAGACCCAATGCGTGGCGCAGGGTTTCCCGCGGAATGCCGTGGCCTTTGGTGACCGGCACCGTGAAGGGGCGGCTGAACAGCTCGTCCGGCAGTTGCTTGCGGTAGGGGGAGAGCAGCAGCCATTCCTTGCCCTGGGGCACGCCGGTGGCGGTGAAGCTGCTGTTGGGGTAGTAGCTGCTGGCGCGCGCGTAGGCATCGTTGAACAGTGCGCGGTTGGTCCATTCGAAGTCGAACATCATCCCCAGCGCTTCGCGCAGGCGGCGGTCGGCGAAGGTCGAGCGGCGGGTGTTCATGAACAGCGCCTGGGTCTGGGTCGGGATCTGGTGTGGAATCTCCGCCCGGATCACGTCGCCCCGGCGTAGCGCCGGGAAGTGGTAGCCGCTGCGCCAGTTCTTCGCCTGGTGCTCGATGTAGAAATCGAACTCGCCGGCCTTGAAGGCTTCGAAGGCGATGCCGGCGTCGCGGTAGAACTCCACTTCGACCCGGTCGAAGTTGTACTTGCCGCGATTCACCGGCAGGTTCGCGCCCCACCAGTCTTTCACCCGCTCGAATACCAGGCGCCGGCCGGGCGTCACTTCGGTGATCCGGTAGGGGCCGCTGCCCAGCGGCGGCTCGAGGGTGGTGGCCTGGAAGTTACGGCCTTTCCAGTAGTGTTGCGGCAGCACCGGCATCTCGCCCAGGCGCAGGATCAGCAGCGGGTTGTCGTGGCGCTTGAAGACGAAACGGATGCGCTGGGCCGAGAGGATGTCGACTCGCTGCACTTCCTGCAGTGCGGTGCGGTACATCGGGTGCCCGTGCGTGAGCAGGGTGCGGTAGGAGAACGCCACGTCGTAGGCGGTGATCGGTTTGCCGTCGTGGAAGCGTGCCTGCGGCCGCAGGTTGAACACCACCCAACTGCGGTCTTCGGCGTATTCGACGCTGCCGGCGATCAGGCCGTAGCTGGAGGCGGGCTCGTCCCCCGACGGGTCATAGAGGCCGGTGCCGACCATCAGCGGCTCGTTCAGCTCGCTGACGCCGTACTGCAGGAAGTCGGCGGTGCTGATCGGCGGGCTGCCCTTGAGGGTGTAGGGGTTGAGGGTGTCGAAGCTGCCCAGGCCCATCAGGCGCAGAGTGCCGCCTTTGGGCGCCCTGGGGTTGACCCAGTCGAAATGGTCGAAGCTGGCGGGGTATTTCAGGTCGCCGAACTGTGCGTAGCCGTGGCGTTCAGTGATCTGGGCCGAGGCGGGCAGGCCGAGCAGGAGGCCGAGGAGCAGGAGAGGCAGGTGACGCATCGGGCGTAGGGTCCGATCCTTGGCAGGCGAGCTCCGTACAGTAGCAGCTTGTCCGTGCCGCCAGAAGCCGCGCGCCGGGACATTTACGGCGCGGCACGCGGCGAGGATCAGCGGCTGGCGGTGTCGAGGTAGAGCGTGAGGGTCTGGCCGGGCTTCAGGGCCTTGCCGCTGCGCGGGTTCCAGCGCTTGATGTGCTGCATTTCGACGTTGAAGCGCTTGGCGATCAGGTACATCGAGTCGCCCCGCTTGACCTTGTAGTAGGTCGCGCTGTCCTGCTTGCCCTTGCCACGCGCGGCCACTTGCTGGGCCGAGCCGCCCTGCAGCTTGAGCACCTGGCCCGGCTTGACGCCGTGGCTGTCCAGGCCGTTCCAGCGCTTGATGTCGGCGACGTCGACGTCGTTCTTCTTGGCGATCTGCCAGAGGGTGTCGCCGCTCTTCACGGTGTAGCTGCGGGCCGTGGCGCGAGTGCTCGCGCGCTCGACCTGCGCCAGTTGCCGTGGGCTCTCCGGCTCGACGACCGGGCGCCCCGGCTGGCCGGGAATGACCAGGACCTGGCCGCTGCGCAGGCGGTTGGCGCTCAGGCGGTTGGCGGACTTCAGCTCGGCGACGCTCAGGCGATAGCGCTGGGCGATGCTGTGCAGGCTGTCGCCCTTGCGCACGCGGTACTGCTGCAGGCTCTTGCTCGTTGCGGAGGCCACGAGTGGCTGCGGCTTGAGCGTGTCGATGCCGGCCTTCAGGGTGTCGGCCTTGTCCAGCGGTACCAGCAGGTGCTGCGGGCCGTCCCGGGTGATGCGGCGCTTGAAGGCGGGGTTCAACTGATACAGCTCGTCCTCGTCGAGATCGGCGAGGGCGGCGACGCGCGACAGGTCGAGGCCCGGCTTGACGCGAATCGAGGTGAAGTAGGGCTCGTTGGCGATCGGGTTGAGGCTGATGCCGTAAATGTTCGGGGCCATCACCAACTGCGACAGGGCCAGCAGCTTGGGAACGTAGTCCTGGGTTTCCTTCGGCAGCGGCAGGTTCCAGTAGTCCGTCGGCAGGCCGAGCCGCTGGTTGCGCTCGATGGCGCGGCTGACGGTGCCTTCGCCTGCGTTGTAGGCGGCCAGCGCGAGCAGCCAGTCGCCGTTGAACATGTCGTGCAGGCGGGTCAGGTAGGTCAGCGCGGCATTGGTCGACGCGGTGATGTCGCGGCGGCCGTCATAGAAGTTGGTCTGGCGCAGGTTGAAATGGGTGCCGGTGCTGGGAATGAACTGCCACAGGCCCACGGCCTGGGCGCGCGACACCGCCATCGGGTTGTAGGAGCTCTCGATGACCGGCAGCAGGGCCAGTTCCAGCGGCATGTCGCGCTCTTCCAGACGCTCGACGACATAGTGCATGTAGGGGCTGCCGCGCTCGCTGGCGTTTTCCAGGAACGACGGATTGCTCATGAACCACAGGCGCTGGCGTTCGATACGCGGGTTGGTGTCGATCTGGTCCTGCAACTGGAAACCGACGCGCATGCGCTCCCAGATATCGTTCTGGGCGTCCGACCAGGCCGGGTTGAACTTCACGTCGACGGCGCGGGCGGCATTGCGCGCCTGGCTGTCAGTATCGACCTGCTGGGTCGACTGACAGCCGGCCAGACCGGCGGCGAGCAGCAGCACGGAGACTCGGATGGCACGAGCCAATGCGTCTAGATCGAGGGTCTTGCTGGTCTTTGGCGGCATTGGCTGATGACTGTGTCCGGGGCAAAAATTTCGGGGATTCTAGGAATCGCGGTTGCCCTGGTCAAGATTTCGCCACCCCTCAGAACTGATCCTTCCAGCGGCGAATGGTCGCAAAGACCTCTTCCGGTGTGCGGATTTCCTGGCCTTCCCGCTCGTCGGCGATTTTCTTAACGGATGTTTCCGACACGCGAAGGAAAGGATTCGTCGCCCGTTCCAAGGCGATGGAGGAGGGCAGACTGATCTTCCCCAGGTCGCGCCAGCGGCTGACTTCTTCGCAGCGCGCCCGGACCTCGGGATTCTCCGGCTCCACTGCACAGGCAAAGCGCAAATTGCTCAGGGTGTATTCGTGGGTGCAATAGACCAGGGTCTGGTCTGGCAGCGCCGCCAGGCGGCTCAGCGAGGCGTGCATCTGCGCCGGGGTGCCTTCGAACAGGCGGCCGCAGCCGGCGGCGAACAGGGTGTCGCCGCAGAACAGCAGGGGCGGCTCGTGGTCCTGGTTGAAGTAAGCGATGTGCCCGAGGGTGTGGCCGGGTACGTGGATGACGTCGAAGCCGAGGCCGAGCACCTCGACGCGGTCACCGTCCTCCAGCGCCTCGTCGCGCGCCGGGATCCTCTCGCCGGCCGGGCCGAGCACGCGTGCGCCGGTCTGGGCCTTGAGCTGGGCAACGCCGCCGACATGGTCGGCATGATGGTGGGTAACCAGGATGTCGGTGAGCGTCCAGCCGGGGTGGGCGGCCAGCCAGGCCAGCACCGGGCCGGCGTCGCCCGGATCGACCACTGCGCACTGGCGGCGGGTCACATCCTGCAACAGCCAGAGGTAGTTATCGGAAAAGGCGGGCAGGGCATCTATCTGTATCATGGCTGGAAAGTCGCTAAGTAATGGGCATTGGCGCATAGTAGTGCGGATACGCACTTTTGTGTCGCGCGCTCCCACAGGGGGTAGTGATGATCGAACCCGAACCCTTCGCCCAGGCCGACGCCGACTGGCTGGAACTGATGGCCCAGGCGCGCGACTGGCTGGCCGGCCCGATCGGTGGAATGATGCTCGCCGAAGAGCAGCAACTGCTGATCGACGAATTGGAACGCTACTTCGGCGGCTACCTGGTGCATTACGGCCCGCACGCCGAATTGCCGGCCAGCACCGGCAACATCCAGCGCGGGGTGCGCCTGGGGCCGCCGTTGCCGGGCGTGGAGATCGCCTGCGATGAGGCAGCCTGGCCACTGGGCGAGCATGCCGCCGACGTGGTGCTGCTGCAGCACGGCCTGGATTTCTGCCTGTCGCCGCACCGCTTGCTGCGCGAAGCCGCGCGCAGCGTGCGCCCGGGCGGGCACCTGCTGGTGGTCGGGGTCAATCCCTGGAGCGCCTGGGGCATCCGTCATTACTTCGCCCGCGATGCCTTGCGCCGCGCCCGCTGCATCTCGCCGACGCGGGTCTGCGACTGGCTCAACCTGCTGGGATTCGCGCTGGAGAAACGCCGCTTCGGGTGTTATCGTCCGCCGCTTGCATCGGCGAAATGGCAGGGCCGCCTGGCTCGTATGGAGACCTGGGGGCCCGTCCTGCAGGGCTCCGGCGCCGGCTTCTATCTATTGGTGGCGCGCAAGCTGGTGGTCGGCTTGAGACCCCTGCGCCAACCTCGCCGCGAGCCTCGCGGGCAACTGGTGCCGCTACCGGTGGCCAAGGTCAGCCGCCGCGATTCCGAGTCCTGAACACGAGCGATATGAGCGAAGAGAAAGTCGAGATCTACACCGACGGCGCCTGCAAGGGCAATCCGGGTCCGGGTGGCTGGGGGGCCGTGCTGTTCTACAAGGGCGCCGAGCGCGAACTGTGGGGCGGCGAGGCGGAAACCACCAACAACCGCATGGAGCTGATGGCCGCCATCATGGCCCTGGCCGCGCTCAAGCGGCATTGCGACGTGCGCATCGTCACCGACTCGCAGTACGTCATGCAGGGCATCACCGAGTGGATGACCAACTGGAAGAAGCGTGGCTGGAAGACTGCCGCCAAGCAGCCGGTGAAGAACGCCGACCTGTGGCAGGCGCTGGACGAGCAGGTGAACCGGCATAATGTCGAGTGGCGCTGGGTGCGCGGCCACACCGGCCATCCCGGCAACGAGCGCGCCGACATGCTCGCCAACCGTGGCGTGAGCGAACTGCCGCGCTGAGAGCCCGGTTCCAGGAATCACTGCAGCCCGGTATGAACCGGGCCGATCGACCACAAGAAGGTTTCACACAGAATGCGTAGCGTCGTACTCGACACCGAAACGACCGGTATGCCGGTCACCGACGGCCACCGGATCATCGAGATCGGTTGCGTCGAACTCGAAGGCCGCCGCCTCACCGGCCGGCACTTCCATGTCTACCTGCAACCTGATCGCGAGATCGACGAAGGTGCCATCGCGGTCCACGGCATCACCAACGAATACGTCAAGGACATGCCGCGCTTCCGCGAGGTGGCCAACGACTTCTTCGAGTTCATCAACGGCGCACAGCTGATCATCCACAACGCGGCGTTCGATGTTGGCTTCATCAACAACGAATTCGCCCTGATCGGGCAGACCGAGCGCGCCGAAGTCAGCGACTACTGCTCGATCCTCGATACCCTGCTGATGGCCCGCGAACGTCATCCGGGCCAGCGCAACAACCTCGATGCTCTGTGCAAGCGCTACGGCGTCGACAACTCCGGCCGTGACTTGCACGGCGCACTGCTCGACGCCGAGATCCTGGCCGACGTCTACCTGGCGATGACCGGTGGCCAGACCAGCCTGTCGCTGGCTGGCAATGGCGCGGAGGGCGACGGCAGCGGCCGTATCGCCGCCACGGGGATCCGCCGCCTGGCCGCCGAGCGTAACCTGACCCGTGTAATCCGGGCGACCGATGCGGAGATCGAGGCGCATGTCGCGCGTCTGGCGGTGATCGAGAAGTCCGCTGGCGGCCCGTCGCTGTGGGCGCAGATGGAGGCGCCGAAGGAGTGATCCTTCACGTTGCTTGAGAAGAAGGCCCCTGAACCGGGGCCTTTTTTGTTTTTTGTGTCCCGTCCTGAATAAGGTTTACACCTTCGCCCTTATTTTCA